>JAZQUB010000049.1:0-13903 GCA_045631045.1 Lachnospiraceae bacterium | reverse complement strand
ACAATCCCATTATTGTCTCGACACGCAATGATAAAGTCAGAATGCTCAATCCCAGATTGTGCTTGCTCTTCAATGATTTGTTGCCATCCAACCGCAGACCGTAATTCACAATACTCTTTAGCCGATAGTCTATTGCTATACTCCAACATGCCGTACCTCACATACAAATTCAAATTCATTTATATAATACTTTTTTTACAATCAGACACACATTTCCGAAAAGTGAGTAACATATAAATCATTTTTACTGATTCGTTAAAGGTTTCTCAATATTATATCCGTCATACGCCGTGTATGACATCCCTACTGTTCCAATAGGGAAATAATGAATTGTATAAAATACCTTTCCATCAATAAAACTGTCAACTGTTGTATAAATTGGTACTAATGGAATTTTGTTTGAATATAGACCTTCCGACTGTTTTTCTATTGCTTCCAAATACCCCTCCGGTAATTCTATATTACAAGAAACAATCGGATTTGAAGTAAACATACTTAGTCCAAGCACCAATATTACAGTAACAATTGCTACTATAAAAACTTTTTTCTTCATTTCTCAACCTCTATACTCAAATAACCGATACAACTTTTTCGAGAAATTCCCTGCATAAAGCTTTCTGAAAATATATTTTTCACTTCCGATGAGCTCCTCAATAAACTCCTGCGGTGTCATATTGTGCTCTTTTACAAAAGAAACTCCATCGCTTTCCAAAAGTGTAGGTTCATCTATGCCATAAACCTCCGTAACCCCAACATCATTTATTGGATTTTTATATTTTGACATCTTGGCTGCCAAAACGGTATAACAGTCCATTAAAATTGCAGTCTCTTCAAAGTAATTATGTAAAGTTGTCAGTAAAGCTTTTACTTCTGTGTTAGTCATATACATACTCACGCCTTCCATAACAACAATGGCTCGTTTCCCGGCAGGAATATCCCTCATCCAATCGCAAGTTCTTGCATCGCCTGCCACCATTTTATAATCGCCAGACTCCGTGTAATAGTGTTTTCTTTCCCTAATAACCTCCGGAAAATCTACGTCATACCACTTATGATTCATGGTTCCTACTCGAAGCACCCTGCTGTCCATTCCACAGCCAATGTGAAGTACCACAGCATCTTCCATCGCTACCATCTGCTGCCTTAACCAATTATCAAACACAGCAGAACGAATTCCCATATAATAAGAAAGCCATTTTGATTTGGATTTCCCCTTTAATGGGAACGCTTCCTTTGCCCAAATTTCTTCGGCTTTTTTATCCTGAAGTATGATTCCCTTTTTGCTCACATACGCTTTGCCGTATAAAGGGATATATAATGTTTTATTTATGTTATTCATATACTTTCACCGCATTTCTATCAAATATGCCCGGCATGGTGCACCCTCAAAACCAGCCAAATTTAGCGGTGCTGCACTTAGGAAATACGTTCCCTCTGCAACATTTTTGAGAACAATTCCCTCCAGCAATATAATCCCTGCTTCAAGCAAAATAAGGTGAACTTCCATAGGTGCATCCTCCGGTCCTACACTTTGGCTTTCGTTTCCAATCAATTTGACACCGGATGCTGCAAACACCTTGGCAGCTTCTGCCGTTACCGTTGCATCACCTGCAATTAAAATTCGCTCCGACGCCCCTGCTGCATTGGCTCTCTCCATTATATTTTGTGCATCTTCAGCAGTCACGTTCCCTTGATGCTGCACCACAAAGCAACTTCCTACAAAACCATCCAAAGGCAACTGTTCAACCGTTTTTCCATATTTCAAAAAGTGAGATGGAGCATCAATATGCGTCCCATTATGAGCACACATAGAAAGGACAGAAAGATTATAAAGTTCTCCTTGCTCCATGCTTTTAATTTTATCACCCTGTGGTACCGGGTCTCCGGGATAGACTTCACAGGATAAAACCTCTTGAGATATATCAATTATTTTCAAGCCATTTGGCAACACCGTCTTCATCATTGGACAAAATCACCTCCGTTGCATATTTCTTTAAATCCTCATGTGCATTTGTAACGGCGTAACTTTCATCAGCTATTTGAAACATATCAATATCATTCTTTCCATCACCAAATACAATTATTTTTTCACAACCAAGTAATGCTTGTAATTGTTTGATTGCATGGGACTTGGATGCTTCTAACGGCATAATTTCCAGCCACTGCTCTTTTGTATAAATATCCGTGTGATATACACAGTGAAATTTATCTTTGTATTTATCATACAATGGTTTGAGCTTTTCCGGCTCATCAATACAAGTAATATAAAAAATATTGCCCTCTTTCAGCTTATGTAACGAATCTACACTATTTGTACGAATATCACCTTTACGGCTTTCCAAAAACATCTTCATACCGTTTGTACATAATTCCGGTACAAATGAAAACTTTTCCTTACCATTGATATATGCATAAACAATTGGATACACATTCTGACTAAATAAATCTTCTAATACAGAATAAACGGAATCATCGAAATAATTGGCAATCAATATTTCCTCTGTAATATTATCAATTATAAACGTTCCATTGTACACTATCAATGGAATTTTAGCCTTTATTCCTTTGGTCACTTTTTTGGCTGTAATTAAAGAACGTGCCGTAGCATAGGAAAAAATCATTCCTTTATCCACTAAGGAATTTATCACATAATTTGTGTACTCTGAAGTCGTTTCATTACTTCTAAGCAGGGTTCCATCTAAATCGGAAACATATAAAGTACTCATAAATTTCCTCTGTTGCATATATTGTATAGCTCTTTCGTAGTGTCAACTACCATTTCCCAGGATATATCTGACGCATAGGAGAACTTCTTCTGATATGAAGTCCAAAGTTTTTGCATATTGGCATCAGCTTGTACTTCCTCGAATATTTCAACAGAACTATCCAAATATCGCTCTGTTTGCCTTTTCTTGGCAGTTGCCTGCAATGCTTCACATAACACCTTGGAATCTAACGCGTTTCCATAAAGCTTAAGCAAAATGTAAATATCATAAAAATCTCTCATCCGGGTATTAGTAATGTTTCTTGAAATCACTGTTTCTAGTTTCTCTGCCAGAACAGTTTCTAAATTGTATGCCCATACATCAATAGAACGCTCTTCCAACATCAATTTAAAACTATACTGTACTTCTCTTGGTGTAATAACATCTCCGGTAGAGATATCTATTTTTAATGGTGTTCTTACGCCATCAAACTCCGTTTCCATGCTAACCCGTACACCCGGATATTCTGCATCATCCATGATCTCTGAAATTTGCTTAACACGAAAGGTCACACCATCTTCCAACGGAACTGCTATGATATCTGCAATAATCCTTTCTATCACTTCCATATCAACATCTGTTCCCTTGATTGTCGCATCTATATCCATTGTAGCACGAGCATCCAATCCAACCATTGCAGCAACCAACATTCCGCCTTTCAGAATGAAATTATCCTGATACTGTGAAACGGACATTCTCTCCAGGAAACGTTCCATCATGTAATTACGCATTAAAATCTGCGCATCGGCAGACTTCTTTTTTGACAAATTACGAATCAAATCTTTTAATTGCTTGGCTGTATTTATCATAACAATACCTCCAAATATTGTCGCAAAATTTTATCCACTCGGAATTTTGTCGCATACTGCATAAGCAATCGCAAGTTTTTATCTTTTCGCTTTGCATATTGTTTTAATGCAGTTTGAAACGTCTGTGCTTCCGTATTATTTCGATTTCTGATAATATCACAGATTGTTCTCTCCATGTTATATACAGGAACCAAATGACCAAAGGTCGTCTGCATCATAACAACACCTTCTCCGTGCAACTCCTTTTTTACTGTATATACCGTAATACCATCCTCTTTAAGCTTTGAGGGATTATATCCCGTCTTTACAGTAATCTCATACTTCGTTGGTTCTCTATCTGTCAAATTATGAAAAAAAAGTGCTGTCTCATGAGAAAATACTGCTTGTTTACATCGAAGATGCAACAAATACATTGCATCAATCCATGTGTCCTTTGCAACATAGACACCATGAGAAATTTGCTCCATCTTATTTTCTTTGATATACTGATAGAGTATGGGTTTTGAAATGCCAAGTTCAATTACCTGCGAGGTTTGAATTATGCCATTATTAGAAATAATCAAATTTTTGATTTGTTCATTCTGAGTCACAGTGTCACTTCCTTTCTTGCTAATATTATAATTCAGATTAGTACAAAAGTAAATATCATATTTTTGAGCATAGAAAAGAAAACGGAAAGGAATCTACGAATGTTATCAATAGTCTCCTTTCCACAATCATTTATCGCCTGACTCGGTGCTAATTCTAATTCAACTTCACCAAATTTATAATTCATACTTAGTTAATTTATATTCTCTGTTTTCTACATCGAACGTTTCTATAAACGGCACTCCCTTACCTAGAACAAAGCTTAATAAATTCTGCTCGATAAATTTTGCAACACCATCTGCATCGTTATCTTCTGTAATATAATCAGCTACAGCTTTTACTTCATCAATTGCATTAGAAACTGATATCCCTAATCCACACATTTTCATTGGCTCAATATCGTCATAGTCATCTCCAAAATACGCCGCCTCATCGCATGAACAATCGTGAATATCCAGCATTGCATTTATGCCGTTCCACTTTGTTGCAGACTTGTTCATGATTTGCATCAAATATCCATTTGCCATTGTATAATATAAATCTTCTGTTAATTTACTTTTTACAATTTCCAACTCTTCTTCTTTGTAAATATGTACAAGAATTTTCAATACACCTTCTGTTTTAGCAACCGTAATTAAGTCATCACAAATAATAGTCTCATAATCCTCGATAGGTTTATTGGAATAAGCACAGTCTCCTGTTTCAAGCGTTATTTTTAGTTCTGGATACTGCTTCAAAGCTTTCAATAACCGAGCCGCGCTCTCCTGACAGATACCATATTCTTTTCGTTGATTTCCACAAATCACACGTGCTCCGTTTGAAACCACCATCGCATCAAAATCAACAAGCTCACAATACTGCTTTATAGCACGCAGAGGTCTTGCTGTTGCGACCATAATTCTAATTACATTTTTCTTGCATTCCTTTAAAATTTTTGCTGTATACGAAGATATGGTTTTATCGGTATGTAACAACGTTCCATCTAGGTCTACAATGATTGTTTTAATAGTCATTGACTTTTCTCCTGTAAAATGTACTATTCAATCCATTGAACAAAAGCTGTTTTATCCGCGCTATTATATCCTGCGTTCCGATAGAAATTTAATGTTGTTTCCCTTTTGGAACCAGTAAGCAACATCATTTTATAGCAATTTGTTTGCACTGCTATTTCCTTAGCATAATCTAGGCATTCTGTTGCATATCCTTTTCCACGATAATCAGGATGTGTAACAACGTTTTCAATAAATGCATATGGTCTAATATTCCTTGTCAGGTTTGGAATAATGACACAAACACAAGAAGATACTATTTTGCCACCTACTTCATTGACAATAATATGGTGATTTTTATCTTGTATAATGGTCATCCATGTGGTTTTTAAATGTTCTGTCAGTTCTGGTATATCTTTTTCATGTAAATGTGTATACAACTCCAGCAACTCATGTAATTCATTTTCATTTATTTCTCTAACCATGACGACTTCTCCATAAGTTTATTTCTTTTTATTTAACCATGCGGTAACTAACATCGAACAAATCCCAATAATAAGATAGACACCACAATATAACCAAAATGCCAGCTCCCCCATCTCAAAAAACAACCAAGTACCTACCAAAAACATTCCTGCATTAAAGATAGGAAACCCCCATAATTTTTTAATATTTTTTCCGGCAAACACACCGCAAGCAATAGAAAACAAAGGGTTAATTGCATAAAAAAGCAGAAAGCAAACCGCCATTCCTGCAGTACCTGCAAAGGTTACTGCCAACCACGGGCAGCCTATCATTAAAATCAGTATTGATATTGTTATAATAATTACGCTCTTCATTTGTTTTCCTCCATAGTATTACTCCTTCGTATAGGGAGTGTTGAGTTTCGTAAAGCCTGCTTTAAAAGAATATAATTTACTCCAACACCAAAAAGTGAGAAAAATATTCCTACAAGAAGCCCGTATCTTATTCCTGCTGCATCAGCTGCCATACCGGCAAGCTGAGGTGCCAAAGATGCACCAATGTCACCACCGGCGGCCATCATCGCGTACATAACAACTCCGCCTATCGGGATTTTTTCAGCCACAGCAACCAGACTGCCCGGCCACAGCATCGA
This sequence comes from Lachnospiraceae bacterium, assembly GCA_045631045.1. GTDB lineage: Bacteria > Bacillota > Clostridia > Lachnospirales > Lachnospiraceae > RGIG6307. The sequence goes on along the minus strand of JAZQUB010000049.1, from coordinate 7,635 downwards.
CACACATAAGCCTGTAAGGGCGCAGGCAATCAGACCCACCAATGGAGCTTGTGAAAAAAATGCAACAGTGTAGCATATCGTTGATCCAATGGAGCCTAAAAAAAGTGTTTTTGTTATATTTTTTCCATGCTGTGCGTAAAGGGTGCGTCCCAGTCCAAGTGCGAAAGCAAAAAGAGCAACACCAAAAATATCACCTAAGGCTTTTGGAATCCCTAGAGCCAGCTCAAGATAGCTTGAGCTCCACTGTGACATGGTGCATTCCGCCGCCCCACCAAAGAAAATAGAAAGTATACACAGCCACAGAGCTTTTTGCTTAAACAATGCTGACACCTCGCCTGCACATCCATCCTTCTTCATTTCCGGTATAGGAGAAATTGCAAAAAGCACTGCCGGAACTATTTGAATGAATGCAAACATCACTACAAGTATTTGCCAATATGCTCCACCTATCATAGTCAAAAAAAGCGTACTTATGGCTACGACAAATATAACTCCTCAAGCATAGATCGAATGAAGCTTACTCATTTCCCGTTCCGGATTATCCGCAGGAATTGCAGCGATAACCGGACTTAAAAGTACCTCCCCAAGTCCCATGGCAAAGGAAAAAACTATCGTACCTAATACAAGCCCTATGTACAGATTTGCTCCAAAAAGAAAAGGTGACAACGCATACAAAATAAGTCCAAGCATTGTAATGACAGGCATCAGCCTTAATGTCAGTCTAATATTGAACTTATGAGAGAAAAACGAAAAAATAAGGTCAGCCAGAAGCTGTGTAAAAAAGTTAACAAGCACAAGCATACCAAGAAACGAATATGATATCCCATATAAATCTCTAAAAGTAACAAAAAGAAGGGGTGGTAAATTTCCGATTGCCATTCCTGTAATATTTGATGTATAACATGCTATTTTTGTACGAGCAAATTTTCTGTTCATTTTACCTCTCCAAATACATTTACCTACAACGTAATCTCTTTTAACAACTGTACTACTTCCCCCGCCAATTTGGTATCCTCTTTTTTAAAGTCTGTCATACCGGAGAGTCTGGTGTAATATTTTTCCAAGTCCGAATACACTTTCACGTTTACACCGGAAATTCCGGCTTTTTTCATATATTCCTGCAAATGCGCTTCTAAGCCTGCTGTATTTATAGTTTTTTCTGCATACATTACCAGGCATTTGGATTTATAGGCAGCGTGAGCTATTTCATAAGTCACCTTTTCTGTAGTAAATACCAAGTCATACAGGCAGTCCAGCTTATTGTTAAACCGCGCAACTGCATTTTGTGTATCCTTACTGCAGCTGTGGTGTCTGAAAAACATAATCACGCTTACCAGACTCTTGCTGGCCGGCAAGCATCCCAAAACAGCCACGACAGTCAACAAATTCATCTTCGACTTCGTGGTTACGTAGCCTGCAATAAATAAAGAAAGGGAAATGCCAAAATATACGATAGTGCGGATGAGCTCGTATTTTTTCTGGCTGTCAATATAACCATAAGTATTTTTCACCTGTGCGGTAGTAAAAAAACGTTTAAACTGCATGTAATATCTCCTATTATTTCTTCTTGTGTACCTGACGGATGGTCTTTTTCTTTTTCGGAGCAGCTTGCTTACTACCCTGTGCAGACCTTGTGCCCGGTTTACCAGTCATTGCTTTTGAAGCAGTCTGTTTACTGCCAGTCGGTTTATTTGTCGTTTGTCTGCTGTTCTGTGCTGTCTTATCTGCCCCAAATCTTCTAGGCTTTATTAGGCACTTTTTATCAAAACCAATTAAATCTGTACGTTCCGCCTTAACCAATGCTTCGTATACTAAATCATAATTCTTTGGATTGCGATACTGAATCAGTGCACGCTGCATTGCTTTTTCGTGTGGATTTTTGCACACGTAAACCGGCTTCATATCTCGTGGGTCCAATCCGGTATAATACATTACGGTTGACACCGTAGATGGAGTGGGATAAAAGTCCTGTACCTGCTCCGGCATATATCCTAAATCTCGCAGATATTCCGCAAGCTCAATAGCTTCCTTTAAAGTGCTGCCTGGATGGGAACTCATCAAATACGGTACCAGATACTGTTCCTTACCCAGTTTTTTGTTGATTTCATAATATTTCTTGACAAATCGCTCGTAAACTGCCTTTTCTGGCTTGCCCATACGGCATAAAACCGCATCGCTGATGTGCTCCGGTGCTACTTTTAGCTGGCCGCTTACATGATGCTCTACCAATTCATAAAAGAAGCTGTCGTCCTTATCTGCCAACAGATAATCAAAACGAATACCGGAACGAATAAATACTTTTTTTACCTTTGGAACCTGACGCAATTTACGCAGCAATTTTAAGTAATCACTGTGGTCTGCCTTCATATTCGGACAAGGTTGTGGAAACAGGCACTGTCTGTGCTTGCATACACCGACTTTTAACTGTTTTTCACAGGAAGGCTGACGGAAATTAGCTGTAGGACCGCCTACGTCGTGAATATAGCCCTTAAAATCCGGCTCTTCGGTAAGAAGCTTGGCCTCTTCCAAAATAGACTCATGACTCCTAACCTGAATGGTACGTCCCTGATGGAAGGTCAAAGCACAAAAACTACAGCCACCAAAACATCCGCGGTTACTGATTAAACTAAATTTTATCTCCGCAATGGCAGGCACACCGCCCTTTTCCTCGTAAGAAGGATGATAGGTGCGCTCATATGGAAGAGCATACACTACATCCATTTCTTCCATGGTGAGTGGCTCTTGAGGAGGATTCTGCACTACAAATATGCCGTTTGGATAAGGCTCTACCAGAATCTTACCGGTAAATGGATCGGTACTGTTGTACTGAATCGCAAAGCTTTCTGCATATTTGCGAGGAACGTCTTTCATAGAAGTATAGTCCGGCAGCATCACGCTGTTGTACAATCCGGAAATATCTTTGGTTTTATAAAGAGTGCCCGGAACAAAAGTAATATCCTGTACTGCAATTCCACTGTTTAAGGCATCTGCAATTTCTACAATAGACTTTTCACCCATACCGTAAGAAATCAAATCCGCCTGGCTATCCAACAAAATAGAACGTTTAAAGGAGTTAGACCAATAATCATAATGTGCCATGCGTCTTAAACTGGCTTCAATACCACCGATAATAATAGGTGTTTTTTTGTAGGTACGGCGAATCAAGTTACCGTATACCACTGTAGCGTAATCCGGACGCTTGCCCATTTCACCACCCGGAGTATATGCATCCTTATCACGGCGCTTTTTGGATACAGAGTAATGATTTACCATGGAATCCATGTTGCCGCCGGAAATCAAAAATCCAAGACGTGGCTCACCCAAAATCGTAATACTTGTATCGTCTTTCCAGTCCGGTTGTGCAATAATGCCCACGTTATAACCGTGACTTTCCAGCACTCTGCTGATAATTGCCGGACCAAAAGAAGGGTGATCCACATACGCGTCACCCGTAATATAAACAAAATCCAATTTTTCGATGCCTCTATCAAGCAAATCCTGTTTGCAAATCGGTAAAAATGCCATAATTTATCCTCTATAATAAACGTTTATAATAAATCCAAATAATTTTCTACGTAATAATCTGCCATTGCCTTTTTGGCTTCTTTTTGGTCTGCAGAATATAAATCCTCTACCGCACAAAGCTTCATGCCGGCACGTTTTCCTGCAGTAAGCCCTGTTACAATATCTTCAAATACCAGACAATACTCCGGTTCTACACCTACCCTTTTGGCCGCTTCCAAATAAATATCCGGTGCAGGCTTTCCCGCACCAACTTCACATGAAGTAATAATCGTATCAAAATAAGGCATGAAGCCTAAATGTTCTGCTACTGCATTTACAAGTTCTCTGGAATTACTGGTACAGATAGCAGTACGAATGCCTTTTTCTTTTAACCTTTTCACAAATTCAAAAGCACCTTCTTTGAAAAAGATTTCCTCGGAATACTTTTGAAAAGCCATCTCATTCCATATATTCATAATTTCTTCAATAGATGGCGGCAAATGAAACCTATCCTTAATATAGCAAGCAGTTTCCCGAAAGCTCATGCCTTCGATTTCCCGCTGAAGCGTAGGCGGAAGTTCATATCCGAATCTTCCCAAAAATTCAATATCAATGTCCTTCCAGATATGCATGGAATCCAGTAACGTTCCATCCATATCAAACAAACAAGCTTTTATGTTATTTAACATGTTATCTATTCCTTAATGCTGTAATTTCTTCCTCTGTCAAGGCTCGGTAACTGCCCTTTTCCAGTGATTCGTCTAATGTAAGTGTTCCAAAGCTTATGCGCTTTAAATAAAGTACCTCACTGCCTACTGCCTGTAACATACGCTTTACCTGGTGATATCTGCCCTCACAAATGGTCAAATGAATATGGGTATCATCCAGAATCTCTATCTTGCCAGGAAGTGTCTTTTTATCGTCTCCTATGTCTACGCCCTGCTCCAAGGCTTCTATTTGCCCTAAATTAAGCTTTTCCGGCACTTCCACGAAATAAGTCTTTGGTACATGTTTGCGTGGGCTTAAAAGAGCGTGTGAGAGCTCGCCGTCATTGGTGATTAATAAAAGCCCCTCGGTATCCTTATCCAGTCGCCCTACCGGAAACATATCTTTTCTGGCGTCTTCCCCCAGAAGCGACATAACCGTTTTCTGCACCTTGTCCTCCGTAGCCGTAATGACGCCGGCCGGCTTGTGCAGCATATAATAATAAAATTCCTGATAGGTTAAGACCTTTCCCTGAAATGCAATTTCATGGGTGTCAGGGTCAATTTTAAAATCCGGACTTTTCTGAATTATACCATCCACAGTCACAAATCCTTTTTTGAGATATATTTTTACTTCACTTCTGGTTCCCAGTTCCATATCACAGAGAAATTTATCCAGCCTAACCAGCTTTGCCATAGAATGAACCTTTCTAAAATATCATATATTGTACTATGATTTTAATAATTGTTTATACGTTAATCTTACTTTTTACGGACAGAGCTGCGGCAGGTGCTCTGTGCATGCAGGCGCTAAAACAATGGTATGAAACCATGATTCCTGCCCTTTTTCCCATGATGCTTATAAGCAGTATCTTAGTAGATACCGGATTTGCACAAAAAATAGGTAAACTATTAAATCACACCCTGCTGCGGTTCCTGCATATTAGCGACAGCGGATGCTATTGTCTCCTTACAGGCTTTCTTTTCGGCTTTCCTATGGGTGCAAAAACCACCGCTGACATGATTGCCAAAAAAGCTGTCATCCATAAAGAAGCTGAATATCTTTTAAGCTTTATTAATTGTTTAGGACCTATGTATACCTTAAATCTGATACATAAGCTTTTTCCGGTACATAATGTTTTGACCCTGCTATTTGGTGTATATGGTCTGCCCCTTTTTTATGGAGTTTTCCTGCGCTATACACTACACCGCCAAACGGACTTTAGTACCAAAACCGCAAGCATCATAAATACACATCACAGTACGCTTATAGATGCTTTATATGAATGTGTGCCAAAATGCGGGCGTTCCATATTGATGCTGGGTGGATATATGGTACTGTTTCAAGTATCTTTTCTTACCATGGAACACTTTTTGAACAGTATCAATATGATTACCGATATGTGTTATCCATTACTGGAAGTTACCGGAGGTTTTTTTCTCCTGCCACAAGACACCCCTCTGTCATGGATTCTTTTTTATACCACCTTTGGCGGTGCATGCTGCATAATACAGACCTACAGCTTCTTAAAACCGGCAGGACTTTCCATACGAAGCTACTTGCTCCACAAAACCATTCTGGCTGTAATCGCTTTTCTGGTTGGCGTACTTTTATAAAGCATTTTCACGAACCATACTGCATCAAAAAAACAGTATCGTTCGTGAATAAAAAGTGCTATATAATTACATCAAGCTAATCTCGCCTGCAGCAGTCTGTGGCTCTTCATATGTATATTCTTCTTCATCCTCATCCCCACGAAGCTCACGGCGATTATTAACTACTACATCACGGTACTGATTCAAGCTGGTCAGCATATTTTCGTACTGACCTGAAGTAGTCTGAATAGCATGTGCCATTAAATTCTCGATGTTTGCAAGTAATTCATCGGTATACTGAACCGCTGCTATACGCATTGCATTTGCTTCCGCTGCTGCTGCATCTACTAATTCCTGTGCTTTCTGACGAGCCAAGGTTTCTACTTCCTGTGCTCTTGCATGAGCTTGCTGCATAATTTCATGCTCACTCACCAATTCGTTGGTCTGAACTGTAGCCTTATTCACCAGTGCTTCTGCCTTGGAACGTGCATCATCCAAAATAGCATCCTTCTGTGCCATAATCTTCTGATAACGCTTTAATTCTTCCGGAGTTCTGCGCTTTAACTCATCTAAAAGCTCCTCCATGTGATATCTATCCACGATAATATTTTCCTTAGAAAATGCCTGTGGCTTGCAGCTTGCAATATACTGCTCCATTTCATCGATTAACTGTTCCATTCTGCTCTGCATAATAATTACTCCTCCAATTTATATCCATATTTTTGGTAAATTTCATTTAAAATACAATCCGGCACCAAACCGGTAATATCGCCTTTAAACTTTGCAACTTCTCTGACAGCAGAGCTGCTAAGATGCGCATACTCCAAACACGTTGCTAAAAACAATGTCTCCACTTGGCCTTTTGAAAGAATACGATTAAACTGAGCTGTCGGAAGTTCATATTCGAAATCAGACGGAGTACGAAGGCCCCTGATAGAAACCTGTATACCATGTGTATTTGCATAATCTACTAAAAAGCCGGAAAAAGAATCTACTTTTACATTTGGAAGTTCTGACACTGCTTCTTTTATCATTTTAACACGTTCTTCTATAGAAAACAACGGAGACTTTTCATGATTATTTAAAACTGCAACGGTTAATTCATCAAAAATGGCAGCAGCACGACGAATCAAATCCATATGCCCCATGGTAAGTGGGTCAAAACTGCCCGGATAAATTGCCCTCTTCATGTTATACCCTCCTTAAAAATACGTGTTTATTGGTTTTATAACGTTTTTCTTTGTAAATTTCAAAGCCAAGCCCCTCTGCATAGTCAAAATCCGTTTCCAAAGAAGTTTCCACAATAATCATAGTGTCTTCCGTTACAAATTTCATATCTTTTAAACAGGTAAGAACTTGTTTTTCATGTCCCATGTTGTAGGGCGGGTCCATAAAAAGGATATCCACTTCTTTTTCAAAAATATGATGCAGGGAACTGACTGCGTCTGTCTTCAACACAACTGCTAAATCCTTTAACTTGGTAGAAGTCAGATTTGCTTCAATACAGGAAACCGGCTCTTTTGCGCTTTCCACGAAATAAGCCTTTCTGGCACCACGGCTCAGTGCCTCAATACCAATACCACCGCTTCCGCTGAACATATCCACAAATACGCAATCTGCAAGATAAGATTGAATCATATTAAATAAGGTTTCTTTAAGGCGGTCTTGCGTTGGTCTGGTATCAAGACCTTCTGGCGTCTTTAGTTTCATGCCTCTTGCAATGCCTGATATTACTCTCATCATACTCTCCTTAGGCTCTTACTTTTACACCTGTGCCATCGCGTTTGCCAAGCTTAACTTTGCTTAATTCTAACTGTTTTGACTTATATTC
>JAZQUB010000048.1:0-30519 GCA_045631045.1 Lachnospiraceae bacterium | reverse complement strand
ACCCGTCCGCCACTAACAACTAAATCACTAGGTTTCATCAGTTGTCCGTTCGACTTGCATGTGTTAGGCACGCCGCCAGCGTTCATCCTGAGCCAGGATCAAACTCTCATGTTCAATCTCTTGGTCAAAATAAAGCTAGCTGATTTTCTAAGCTAATTTTAAACCGTTATTACTGTTTAAGGTTTTGTTCTCTGAATTTCTTCCAGATGAGATGACCTTTCATCTCATGTTTTAGGAATCTTTCAGGGTTGCATTGCTGTTTATTTGTCAAGGTACTTGAGTTGCTCACTCAGCACATTTCGCTTGAAATGTGACCGCAGAAGGAGGGATTTGAACCCTCGCGCCGCTATTAACGACCTGCACCCTTTCCAGGGGTGTCCCTTCAGCCTCTTGGGTACTTCTGCAAACTACAAGAAATACGCTGTATCAGCATCCATTCTTCTCTATATAGGATTGCGTTCTATACTCCGAGGAGTCAGCACTCCAGCGGAGAGGGTGGGATTCGAACCCACGCGCCCTTCCGGACAAACGGTTTTCAAGACCGCCTCGTTGTGACCACTTCGATACCTCTCCGTATCCGCTTTATCAGCGACAATTAGTATCTTATCAAAACTGTTTCTAATTGTCAACAACTTTTTTCAACTATTTTTGATTTTTTCTTTTTTTCTTTAGATACCCAAATATCCTCATGGATTCCCTATAATTATCAATCCATGAGGATACCTTTACTTTTCTTTACTGTTTTCCAATATTCATAGTCAGTGCAATTCGTTTCTTTGGAATATCCACACTCATAACCTGCACCTCTACCACGTCGCCCAGCTTCACTGCGTCCAAAGGATGCTTTATATATTTCTCACTCATTTGTGAAATGTGTACCAATCCATCCTGATGTACACCAATATCCACGAAGGCGCCAAAATCAATTACATTTCGTACCGTGCCCTTTAAAATCATGCCCGGTTTTAAATCCTTCATATCCAGCACATCACTTCGAAGAATTGGTGCCGGCATCTCCTCTCTAGGGTCGCGGGCTGGCTTTACCAGTTCCTGAATCATGTCCGTAAGGGTTAACTCACCCACGCCAATCTCCTCTGACAACTTCTTTTTATTCATCTTAGATGTCAGAACAGACACCGTCTTGCCAAGTCCTGTGCCGTTTGCAAGTACTGCCTTGTCCAAATTCAATTTATCCAAAAGCTTTTCGCATGCTTCATAAGATTCCGGATGCACACTGGTAGCATCTAAAGGATTGTCTCCACCGGTAATTCTCATGAAACCGGCACACTGCTCGAAAGCTTTCGGTCCTAATTTGGCTACTTTTAAGAGTTGCTTACGGTTGGTAAATCGTCCATTTGCCTCACGATACTCTACGATATTTTTGGCAAGTGTTTTGCTGATTCCGGAAATATATGCCAAAAGCGGTGCGGATGCGGTATTCAAATCTACCCCAACTTTATTTACGCAGTCTTCTACCACGCCGTTTAAAGTCTCGCTTAATTTCTTTTGGTTCATATCATGCTGATACTGTCCTACACCGATGGACTTGGGGTCAATCTTTACCAACTCTGCCAGTGGGTCCTGTAAGCGACGTGCAATACTTGCCGCACTTCGCTGCGCAACATCAAAATCCGGAAATTCTTCTGTTGCAAGCTTGCTGGCACTATACACAGACGCGCCCGCCTCATTTACGATAACATACTGAACCGGATCCTTAATCTCTTTTAATAAGGAAACAATAACTTGTTCAGATTCTCTGGATGCAGTACCATTACCTACACTGATTAAGTCAATATGATACTTGGCAATCAGCTTCTTTAACTCCCTCTTCGCCTCTTCTACTTTATTTTGTGGTTCTGTAGGATAAATCACCTTGGTGTCCAGAACCTTGCCGATAGCATCCACTACCGCCAGCTTACATCCGGTACGGAATGCAGGATCCCATCCAAGCACTACCTTGCCCGCTACCGGCGGCTGCATTAAGAGCATTTCTAAATTCTTACCAAACACGCTAATAGCGCCGTCTTCTGCTTTTTCTGTCAGCTCGTTTCGAACTTCCCTTTCAATTGCCGGTGCAATAAGTCTATCGTAAGCATCCAATACCACTTCTTCTAAAATTGGTGTAGTAAAAGGATTATTTGCGGTAATTATCTGCTTTTGTAAATAACCTGTAATGCGCTCTTCCGGAGCCATAATCTTTACTGTCAAGATTTTTTCTTTTTCGCCACGGTTTAATGCCAACACACGATGACCTGCTGATTTAGAAATTTTTTCTTCAAAATCATAATAATTTTCGTAAACGCTCTTAACTTCTGCATCTTTGGCAGTACTTTTAATGGCACCTTCCTGCATCGTCAAATCACGAATAAATGTGCGGTAATCTGCTTCATCAGAAATTTGCTCTGCAATAATATCCTTTGCACCCTGCAATGCCTCCTCTGCTGTTTTTACCTCTTTTCCTTCTACATCAGACAAATATTTTGCAGCTTCTACCAGCACGTCTTCCGTAGCATTTTGATCCAAAATAAATGCAGCAAGAGGCTGTAAGCCTTTTTCCTTTGCCACGCTGGCACGCGTTTTTCTTTTTGGTCTATATGGACGATACAGGTCTTCTACCATTACAAGGGTCTCAGCCGCCAAAATTTTTTCGTTTAATTCCTCTGTAAGAGCCCCCTGCTCTTCAATGCTCTTTAGCACCTGCTCCTTTTTTTCTTCTAAATTTCTAAGATACTGCAATCGTTCATGTAAGTCACGCAGTTGCTCATCATTTAAAGCCCCTGTAACCTCCTTACGGTATCTTGAAATAAATGGTATGGTATTGCCTTCATCAATTAAATTTACAGCAGCCTCTACCTGTGTTTTTTTGATATTCAGTTCTTGTGCGATTTTTAAACAAATATCCATGTACTCTTCCTCTTCGCGGGTCTTTATTTGCAAAATTTGCATACGTTCTAAGTATACAGCTATTTCGCATATAATTCAAATACTTTTCATGATTGGTGTTCAAACTATCAATTGCATTTCATACATGAAAATGATATACTTTTTATACTCAATTACATATGGAGGAGTTTTTTATGATGTATAAATCAAATAGACAGCTTAAGCAAGAGGCCAAACAGGCACTATCCGGCAAATGGGGGATAGCCGTTTTAATGTCTCTTTTAACCGTTATTATCACCTACTCATTTAATGTGGGTAATGTAGAAAGTATCGCTTTTACTATAACAAGCCTTATCAGCAGTGTTTTAAGTATTATACTTAATATAGGTCTTTTAAGCTTTTTCCTTAAGATATGCTGTGGTCAGAAAGAATCCGCAAACTTTAGCGACTTATTTTACGGCTTCCAATGCCATCCGGGCAAAGCAATTTTATTATATTTACTGAATGCCCTATACCTACTGCCAGGTACTTTCATTTATGTTATTTTATTGTTAGTCTTAATGTTTACCACCTTTGCAAGCGTGTCCTACAATGACCTTATGAACGCAGATATACCACCTTCTCAGGCGGCTATATTTATTATTGGTTTTATTGTAATACTTATCCTATATATTTTTTATGCATGCTATATCCAGTTGACCTATGGCATGGTTTATTATCTGCTTTTGGACTATCCGGACCTTCCGGTAAACCAGATTTGGAAACGTTCTGCACAGCTTATGAAGGGAAACAGATGGCGCAAATTCAAATTAGAGTTAAGCTTTATTCCTTGGATGATTGCCTGCATCTTTACCCTTTTCATCGGTTATTTGTGGCTTGGTGCCTATATGAACGCTACTTTTACGGAATTTTATCTGGACCTGGTTCAGCAACAGGCATGTAAAAATCAAACCACTTTGAGCGGAATTGATCAGGATACTTTTCAATAATGTTTCATCTTGACGTGGATACCAAAAAACAGACCGGGACTTAATTCTCCTGGTCTGTTTTTATGCTTAATGACTTTAAATATGCATTGATAAATGGGTCGATAGCACCGTCCAAAACGGCATCCACGTTACCACTTTCTTCACTGGTTCTATGGTCTTTAACCATGGTGTATGGCTGCAATACATAAGAACGAATTTGGTTGCCCCAGCCAATCTCCTTTACTTCACCTCGGATGTCAGAAAGCTTTTCAGCGTTGCTCTCCTGCTTAAGCATGTACAGCTTTGCTTTTAACATCTGCATAGCCTTGTCTTTATTTTGGTGTTGGCTTCGCTCATTCTGACACTGTACCACAATACCGGTTGGTAAATGGGTAATTCGAATAGCGGAAGATGTCTTGTTGATATGCTGACCACCGGCACCGCTGCTTCGGTAGGTGTCGATTCGCAAATCGTCCAAATTAATCTCTACATCCACATCTTCCTCGATTTCCGGCATAACGTCCAAGGATACAAAAGAGGTCTGACGTTTGCCCTGGGCATTGAAAGGGGAGATACGAACGAGACGATGCACACCTTTCTCACTCTTCAAATAACCATAGGCATTTTCGCCATTCACCTGCCAGGTAACAGACTTAATACCGGCCTCATCACCATCCAGATAATCCAACACCTCTATGCTAAAGCCCTTGCGCTCTGCCCATCGTGTATACATACGGTACAACATGCTTGCCCAGTCGCAGCTTTCCGTACCGCCGGCACCGGCATTTAGTTTCAAAATGGCATTATTTCTGTCATATTCTCCGGAAAGCAAGGTGCCGATGCGCACCTCTTCCAGCTTCGTCACAAAATCCTCCAACTCCGCTTCCACTTCCGGAATAAGACTTTCATCCTCTTCTTCATAGCCCATTTCAATCAATGTGAAAATATCATCTTTCTGACTGTAAAGGCCCTGAATCAGATTTACCGTGTCCTTTAATGTCTTTAATTCCTTCATGCGCTTATTAGAGTAATCCGGGTCATCCCAAAAACCGGGAGCTTCCATTTCCATTTCTAACTCTTCTATACGCTTCTTTTTGCTTTCCAGGTCGAGGGAAGCTTTTACCTCTGCCAAAGGCTCTTCATATGTCAAAAGCTTCTGCTTCATCTGATCTAATTCAATCATCTTCTAATCCTTTACTTAATACGGCCACAACACTGTTTGTATTTTCTTCCGGAACCACATGGACATGGGTCGTTTGGATAAATACGAGCCTCTTTCTTTACAACAGGCTTACGGGCAACGCTATCATCTTTGTTCGTTCCGGTAACTTTTGCCACCTGCTCACGTTCTACCTTCTGCTCAAGCTTCACGCGATAAAGCATGCGAACCGTTTCTTCTTTGATATTGGCAGTCATGGCATCAAACATATCATAGCCTGCCATCTTGTACTCAACCAATGGGTCTTTCTGTCCATAGCTTACCAGATTTGCACCTTGACGAAGCTGGTCCATATCATCAATGTGGTCCATCCACTTGCGGTCAATCGCCTTTAATAACACAACGCGTTCGATTTCACGCATACTTTCTGCTTCCGGGAACTCTGCTTCCTTTGCTTCATAAAGCTTCACCGCTTCTTCCTTGAGCTGCTGCTTTAAGCTGTTTTTCTTGGCAGTATGAATTCTGTCCATGGTAATTAGCTGCAACGGAACAATTGGAAGTAAAATAGCATTCAGTTCTGCTAAATCCCAATCTTCAGAGGCCGTATCATCCCCAATCACCGTATCTACGGCATTATCCACAATATCCTGAACCATCTTAAGAATGGTGTCACGCATGCTCTCGCCGTTTAGTACACGGAGACGTTCATCATAAATAATCTCACGCTGTTCATTCATAACGCCGTCGTATTCTAATAAATTCTTACGAACACCATAGTTATTGGTTTCGATCTTTTTCTGAGCATTTTCAATAGCCTTGGTAAGAGAGCTGTGCTCAATTTCCTGATTTTCCGGAATTCCAAGTGCATTGAACATGGTAATCAGTCTTTCAGAACCGAACAGACGCATCAAATCGTCCTCTAAGGAAATAAAGAACTGGGATTCGCCCGGGTCACCCTGTCGACCGGAACGACCACGCAGCTGATTATCAATACGTCTGGACTCGTGACGCTCGGTACCTACAATACGAAGACCGCCTGCTGCTTTTGCTTCCTCATCCAACTTAATATCCGTACCACGGCCTGCCATATTGGTAGCAATGGTAACTGCGCCATGCATACCGGCATCTGCTACAATTTCAGCTTCCATTTCGTGGAATTTCGCATTCAATACCTTGTGCGGAATACCTTCCTTGTGAAGAAGTCGACTGATTTCCTCACTGGCTTCAATGGTAATAGTACCAACCAGTACCGGCTGTCCCTTTGCATATGCTTCCTTAATGGACTGAACAATGGCATAAAGCTTTTCTTTTCTGGTTTTGTATACGCTGTCCTGCTTGTCAATACGTGCTACCGGACGATTGGTCGGAATCTCAATAACGTCCATACCATAAATATCACGGAATTCTTTTTCTTCGGTAAGCGCTGTGCCGGTCATACCACTCTTTTTATCAAATTTATTAAAGAAGTTCTGGAAAGTAATACTTGCAAGGCTCTTGCTTTCTCGTTTAACTTTTACTTTTTCCTTTGCTTCAATGGCCTGATGCAAGCCGTCGGAATATCTACGTCCCGGCATAATACGACCGGTAAATTCATCTACAATAAGAACCTGGTCGTCCTTTACCACATAATCTTGGTCACGGAACATCAGGTTGTGTGCACGTAACGCCAAAATAATATTATGCTGGATTTCCAGATTTTCCGGATCTGCATAGTTTTCCAAATTAAAGAAATGCTCTACCTTTGCCACACCGGCAGCAGTAAGGTTGACAATCTTATCCTTTTCATTAATCGCGAAATCACCGGTTTCCTCCTGCTCAATACCCATAATGGCATCCATCTTGGAAAGCATCTCCAAATCCTTACCGCGCTTCATCTGGCGAGCCAACATATCGCACAATTCATAAAGCTTGGTAGACTTGCCGCTCTGACCGGAAATAATAAGCGGTGTACGAGCTTCGTCAATCAATACAGAGTCCACTTCGTCGATGATTGCATAGTGCAAACTACGAAGTACCAACTGTTCTTTATAAATAACCATGTTGTCACGCAAATAGTCGAAACCAAGTTCGTTATTGGTAACATAGGTAATATCACAATTATATTTTTCACGTCTCTCGTCAGGATTCATGGAATTTAATACTACACCAACAGAAAGACCAAGGAATTCATGTACCTGACCCATCCACTCTGCGTCACGCTTTGCAAGGTAATCATTTACCGTAACAACATGCACACCCTTGCCCTCTAATGCATTTAAGTATGCAGGCAGTGTGGAAACCAAGGTCTTACCTTCACCGGTACGCATTTCGGCAATACGCCCCTGATGTAAAATAATACCACCGATTAACTGTACGCGATAATGCTCCATTTTCAGCACACGTCTGGCAGCTTCTCTGACCGTTGCAAATGCTTCCGGCAAGAGGTCGTCCAACGTCTCACCAGCCTGAAAACGAGCCTTGTACTCTGCAGTCTTTGCACGAAGCTCTGCATCAGAAAGTGCCATCATGCCATCGCGCATGCCTTCAATCTTCTCTACCAAAGGCATAATACGCTTAATTTCTCTCTGACTGTAAGTGCCAAATACTTTATCCACTAACTTCATTAGGAATATCTCCTTCTATTATTTTGCATATAAATTCATTTTATTTTACCACGTTTTGGCTAATAGTTCAACTTGCAAGTGTGAAGGAATTCGAAACATTTTATGAATTTTCAAAGAAAAAAGCGTATTCTCTTACCTTTTCAGTAAAAGAACACGCTAATTTTAGCTTTAGCCTATTTCATAACCAATAATCAAGCCACCCTCTTCTGCATAAAAGCTGCACAAACCATATGTCGGTTCCACGAAAATTTCTGCCTTTGGAAACTCTTTTAAAAGAGCTTCCTTTAAAGCTTGAGCTGCTTTTTCATTAAAACAGTGGTCAATAAACATCTTACGACCTTTATAGCCGGCCTCTTTAATATTTTTCACAAGGCAGGCAATGGCTTTTTTCTCACCACGCACCTTATCCGTAGGATTTAATACCCCTCCGGTTGCATCACCAATCAAACGTATGCCGAGCATACCTGTAATCGCTGCCACAGCCGGATTTACACGCCCATTGTTTGCCAAATTGTGAAGGCTCTCCAAGCAGAATTGAAGCGCTGTTGTTTTCGTATATTCTTTGAGTTTGCTGCAAATCGTCTCAAAATCTACACCTTCTAAAATAAGTTCCTTCATTTTAGCAATATGAAGCTTCATTTCCGGACCGGTAGAATAACTGTCCAATACAAATACCTTTCTGCCGGGATGTTCTTCCTCGTACTGTTCCTTTGCCGTCATTGCCGCATTATAACTTCCGGATAAATTGGAAGTAATGGTGCTGCAGAACACCTCATCTGCATCATCAAATGCATCTATCCACTCACCCACACCCGGACACGCAGTACCGGAGCGTCCTTTATATGCTCTCAAATCATCAACCATCTGACGCACATCCAGATTAGCATCGTCTTTGTATTCCTTCTCATCTGTAGAAATAACCAACGCTGCGGATGTATAATCCACACCATCTAATGTATACATATTAGAAGAAGAATCTGCCACAATTTTTCTTTTCATAAAAACCCTCTCTATTTTCATCACAAGGCAAAGCCCTGTATGTAGTTTTTAAAACCACTTCATTCGGTTTAAAGTATACATGACGTATAAATCTTAGTCAATGCTAATTTGGTTTTTTTCACCAATTTATCACAATAACGTTGCACGAAGTTCTGCACCGCTCATCATGCTTAAATATGCCGGTGCCACGTCAAATACAGTCTTGCATCCGGTCTGACCTTCTGCAGCCATGCGGTATGCTGCTCTTGCATATGCCACAATTACAGAAGAGGTAAATTCCGGATTAGAATCCAATTTCAGGCTGTATTCGATAATATGCGTATGCTCTTCATTCCAGCCGGTCTTACCGCTGCGGATTACAAACCCTCCATGTGGAATACCACTGTGATTTGCTATTAATTCTTCTTCACTGATAAAGTGTACCGTAGTATCATAGTCCGCAAAATAATTCGGCATAGTCTTGATGGTTTCTTCTACCTTTGCGGCATCTGCACCTTCCTCCAGCACCACAAAGCACTCACGCGTATGCTTCTGTCTGGTGGTGAGCTCCGGATTTACACCACTTCTGACTGCATCCAATGCCTCATCCACCGGAATGGTATACTGCTTTGCATTTTTTACACCTTCAATTCGTCGGATTGCATCAGAATGCCCCTGACTTACCCCTTTGCCCCAGAAGGTATAATCCTTGCCATGTGGTAAAATTGCTCCGGCATACATTCTGTTTAGAGAAAACATACCAGGATCCCAACCTACAGAAATAATTGCTACATTTCCCCCTGCAGTTGCCTTAGCATCTACCTTTGCAAAATGTTCCGGTATGTTTGCATGGGTATCAAAGCTATCAATTACGTTAAACAGCTCTGCATATTTTGGTGTCTGCACCGGTAAGTCCGTAGCACTGCCGCCGCAAAGAATCATAACGTCAATTTTCCCCTGCCATTTCTCTACATCATCGATATGGCAAACTGCCACTCCTTCGGAAAGAACACTGACACTTTCCGGATTTCTTCTGGTAAATACTACGACTAACTCCATGTCCGGGTTCTGCTTAATGGCACACTCCACACCGCGACCTAAATTACCATATCCTAATATACCAATTTTAATACTCATAATATTGCTCCTCCTGCAACAAGCAAATTCTTGCTCCACATTCACTGCTCGCACTTTGCTTTCGCTCATTATAACTCATACATATGGATTATACCACACTAAATTGATAAAATCGCATAACTTTTTTCAAATTTATTCCACGCTCTTTAGTGCTTCTACCGGATTTATATCATCCAGAGACTTATCGGTAATCCTATTTACTAAAAGAGCAAACCCTAAAGAAAGCCCGCCTGCAATCAGGTAGCTCACCGGATGCAAGGATACCGCCAGATACATGGAAGGCAGCGTCAAAATCATAGTCAGAGTCTGAGCAAAGGCGTAGCCCAGCGGCACACCAAGTACCATTCCGATACCCGTCAAAATCATAGTTTCCTTATTCACATATGAATGAACCTCCCGGTCGTAAAAGCCCAGCACCTTAATGGTAGCCAACTCTCTCGTTCGCTCGGAAATATTGGTGGTTGCCAGCGTAAACAATACAGCAAAAGCCAGAGTGGCTGCCATGATAATTACAATATACACTACCATGTTAATCAACATGAACGCAGAATCAAACTGTCCCTTCATTTCCTCACTGCTGACACAGCTTACAATACCATCCTGATTGCCCAATGCGGTACAATACAGCACCGGGTCCTTACAGGTTTCAGCCAAAAAAACCAATGTCCCATTTGGTTTATATTCTCCAAAATGTTCTTCGTAGGTTGCCTGTGTCATATACACATAATTACCGAGATAATTTTGAACTACATTGGAAATGGTAACCTCAGCCTGTTCCAACTCCATAGTCTGAATTATCGTACTATCACCGTTCTCCACATCCAAAAGCAAGGATGCATTCTGTGTCAGGAATATCTCTCCGTCATCCAGAATCAATTCTTCCCCTTTCAGGTTGCGGAGCTCTATATACTTTCTCAATGCTTCCCCATCCGGCGTGACAATCAACTGAACCGTTTCGGATTGTCCTTCTGTATTTTCTATTTTCACAGAAGAAATAATCGTATTTAGATATTCTTTCACATTTGTTTCATCTTGCATGTATCCCAGCAATATATCATTTGCATTTACCGTAGTCACCACCATGGCATCGTAGAAAAAGGTCTGCTCATACTGGCGAGGCACCAAATCGGTCACGGAATCTTTAATTGCAAAGCCAAACAACAGCAGTGCCATACACCCCATAATACCGCAAATAGTCATAAACAATCGCTTTTTATATCGGAACAAGTTTCGGGCAGTCACTTTATTTAAAAAGGACATACGATTCCATATAAATGGCATACGTTCCAACAATACTCTGGAACCACTGCGAGGCGTCTTTGGACGCATCAGGGTCACCGGCGTCTGTATCAATTCATTACGACAGGCAATCAGGGTCGCCGCCATAATGCCGCCTACAAATAAAACCGGTCCGCTCAGTCCATACAGTGTTTCAAACAGAAATACATAATCCGGCAACAGATACATAACCCGGAAAATAACAAAAATAATACCCGGCAATACAATAAAAGCCCCGATTGTTCCCAACAGACTGCCTGCGGCACTGGCACAAAACGCGTACAACATATATTTCCTGCGAATTTCTCCATCATAAAACCCTAACGCCTTATATGTTCCGATAAGTCCTCTGTCTTCCTCTACCATTCGAGTAATGGTAGTCAAGCTGATTAAGACCGCTACTACAAAAAACACAATCGGAAATACGGTGCCAATGGATTCAATGGAGTCTGCATCACTCTTAATATTGCTATATCCACTTAAGGAGTTGCGATTTTGAATATACCATTCTGCCACATCCATGCCCGCCAGTTCCTTGCGGGCATTCTCCAGTTCTTCCTCTGCCTCTGCTTTGCCACCTTCAAACTCCAGCCAGCCCTCCTCTAACTTGCTTTCCCCTTCTGCCTTGCCTTCCTCGTACTCCTTCCAACCTTCTTCTAACTTACTTTCCCCTTCTATCTTGCCTTTTTCGTACTCTGCCCAGCCTGCACTCAAATCTGCTTTGCCGCTTTCCAAAGCCTTTCGGCCTTCTGCAATCTCAGCACGGCCTTCCGCAAATTGCTTCTCTGCGTTGTCCTCCTGCGCTTCCAATTCCAGCATACCGGCATCTAACTGAGCACGACCATTATCTATTTCTTTCTGGGCTTCTTGTAACTGGGCACGCCCTTCGCTTAATTCTTTCTCCTCTGCTTCCAACTCTGCCCAGGCATCAGAAAAGTCAGCCCCCAGCTGGCTTTCCAAAAGTTCAAGGGCATCCTTTTTATACTGAAGTGCAGCTTCTCCCAGCTCTAGCTGAATTACAGCCAAATCCAGTTGACTCTGCCCTTCTTCCAACTGAACGTATCCCTCTATCAGTTGCTGTCTTGCTACGGCAAAAGTATTCTCTGCCTCTGCCTCCTGCTCATTTAAAGTCCTCTCCGCCTCATCTAACTGACGCAAGCCATCTTCGATATCCTTTTCTCCCTGTAAAAGTTCCCGTCTTGCATCTGCAATCTGCTCTTGAAATTCCTTTTTCCCTTCTTTCAACTGGTCTTCTGCATCTTTTAGTTGCTCCGCCAGTTCTTTTTCTCCATCTAAGAGTTCCTGCTCTGCCTCGTCCAGTTTGTCATAAACTTCCTTTTCAGCATCCTCTAATTCTTTATAAGCATCTTCTTTAACCTGTTCTGTACGAGCCTTGGCACGCTGCTCTTTAATCTCAGCCTCCATATACTCTGTAAAAGCATCTACCCTTGCCTCATATTCCTCAGAATAGCAAAACAAGTCTCGGCTGCCGCCTAAAGTCAGGTAGATTGCCGTGTAAATCTCACTGTGTACCGCCTCCGGTAAAATATAAAGAGTATCTTCATCGGTAGCAGAAGCACGAAAAGAAACCGCGCCTGTAGAATTGTTTACATCCAACGCATCTACAATAATCGCAGAAACCACATATTCTGTATTTACAAAGGTAACCTTTTCGCCTTCCTCTAAATCTTCAATGATATTCAGGGTATCTCCCACGGACAGACCCGCTGCCTTGGCAAATTTCTCCGTAATGGCAGTCTCATTTATCGTTTTCGGTAAATGCCCTTCCACCAAATAGGGCTGATTTATGCCACCCGGATAATAGGTCTTTAATGCCACGCTTAAATCATTTCCATTGGCAATAGCTCGAACAGTTTCGGTGTAAGTTCCTTCCGCATGCTCCACGTCTTCCAGCAACCTAAGCACTTCCAAGTCCTCATCCGTAAGTCCAAGGGTAGACATGATATAAAGGTCAAACAGCTTCTGCTCATCAAAAAAATTGTCTGCAGAATGCCTTAAATCCACGCACGCCGCCTTCAACCCGGAAAACATCATGGTTCCCAAAACGGTAATTATCATAATAGCGAAAAAACGCTTTTTCCCTTTCCAGATGGAACGCCAAATATCTTTTTTATGTGCACTCATATTATTCATAGCTTTACCATTCAATCTCTGCAATCGGTGTAGGGTTTGGATTTGTAGTCATTTCAATTACCTTGCCGCTTTTAAAACGAATCAGACGGTCCGCCATCGGTGCCAATGCTGAATTATGTGTAATCAAAAGTACCGTAATACCATCCTTACGACAAGTATCTTGTAATAACTGCAAAATCTGCTTTCCGGTATTGTAGTCCAGTGCACCTGTTGGCTCATCACAAAGCAATAGCTTTGGATTTTTGGCAAGAGCCCTGGCAATAGACACTCTCTGCTGTTCTCCACCGGAAAGCTGAGCCGGGAAATTACCTTTTCGCTCGGAAAGACCCACCTTACCCAAGGTCTCGGAGGCATCCAGATACTTCTCACACACCTGCGCTGCCAGTTCTACATTTTCCAGCGCCGTCAAATTAGGTACCAAATTATAAAACTGAAATACGAACCCAATATCCGTACGTCTGTAACCCACTAATTGCTTATTATTATACGCTGTAATATCCTGACCATCCACGATAACCTGTCCATCGGTGGCCGTGTCCATGCCGCCAAGAATGTTTAACGCAGTGGTCTTACCTGCACCGGAGGAACCTAATATAACCGCCAACTCACCTTTTTCCACATGAAAGCTGGCATCGTTCAGTGCTCTGATAATGGTTTCCCCTGCCACGTATTCCTTTACAATATGATTAAACTCAATATATGCCATACATTATTCTCCCAATATATCCTATTATTTATTATAGCTCACTTGGCATTTATTTGTAAATGTATGTATTTATTAAATATTTATACTTTACAAAACACAATTTAAATCATATAATCTAGTTATGAAAACTACATAACATAGTTTTGTATTTTAAAATTTTTGACTGGAGCTTACGTATGAATGAATTTATTTTAAGCTGCTGTTCCACAGCAGATATGACAAAAGAATATTTTGAAAACAGACAGATTCCTTATATCTGTTTTCATTATGAATTAGATGGTGTTTCTTATGAAGATGATTTATGGCAGTCCATGTCCATCCAAGATTTTTATGGGGCCATGATTGCCGGTGCTGATACCAAGACTTCACAGGTAAACGCAACTGAATTTATGGAATATTTTGAACCTTTTTTGCAACAAGGAAGCGATATTTTACATGTATGCCTTTCTTCCGGCATTTCAGGAACCTATAATTCCGCCAATATTGCCAAGGATACCTTGCAGGAAAAATATCCGGACAGAAAAATTTATATTGTAGATTCCCTTTGCGCTGCCTCCGGTTATGGTCTTCTTATGGATAAATTAGCAGACTTACGGGATGAAGGTAAATCTATTGATGAAGTATATGCATGGACAAAAGAACATATTATGAATCTGCATCATTGGTTCTTCTCTACAGACTTGACCTTCTTTGTAAAGGGCGGCCGCATCAGCAAGACATCTGGCCTTATTGGAGGACTTTTAAGCATTTGTCCTGTTTTAACCGTAGACCGTGAAGGAAAACTTGGCGCACGCCACAAAATCAGAACAAAGAAAAAAGCAATTCAAACCGTGGTGGAGTTGATGCAACAGTATGCCTTAAATGGGACAGACTACTCCGGCAAATGTTATATCAGCCATTCTGACTGCTATGAAGATGCTGCTGCTGTTGCCTCTCTTATTGAGGAACGCTTTCCTTCTTTAAACAACAAGGTACAAATACTTGACATCGGTGCTACCATTGGAAGTCATACCGGTCCCGGAACTGTAGCACTGTTTTTCTGGGGTGTGGAGAGGGAGTAATTATCACAACTACAAAATACGCAAAAACCGTGCGAAAATCCATTCTCGCACGGTTTTTTCACACATATGTAATTACAATTTCTTCAACAATCTCACATAAAACTCTACCGTTTTAAGCAGTGTAGCCACAGGCACACGTTCGTTATTGCCATGAATCATGGCACGTTCTTCCTTAGAAAGCTTCATAGCAGAGAAACGATATACCCTGTCGGTAATGCGGCAATAGTGTCTGGAATCGCTGCATGCAAGCATTAAATATGGGGAAACGATAGCCTCAGTCCAAGTATCATGGATAGCCTCCACAAGCTTCTTCCACTCTTCACAGTCAGTATCCGAACTGATAGAGGGGTTATTGCCTTCTACCACTTCTACCTTGATTTTGTCATTTTTAATCACTGACTCAAGGTATGCTTTGGCGCTTTCAACGGTATCCTCACCTAAAAGACGCATATTGGCACCAATACTTGCTTTTGGCGGAAGTACATTATAGGCTTTACTGCCGTCCATGCAGGTGACTGCCACAGTAGTGCGTATCAAAGCATTCAGTTCACCGCCGGACATTTTACAAATCATATCCAACACCGGTTTAAAGCACCATAAATTTGCAAAAATCATACGATACAAAAAGCTGGAGTGTCTGCCCAATGTATCAAACATCTCTGCCACCGGTTTGGTAAGCTGTCCCTTAAACGGATGTGTTTCCACATCTACAACTGCCTTAGCAAGATGCCCTACAATGGTGTGCACCGGAGGAGTAGACGCATGACCGCCCTGAGAATCCATGGTAAATTTCACATTCATAAAACCTTTTTCCGCAATGCCAATGAGCGCACATTCCTGACTCACGCCCGGAAAAACATTCTCAACAACAGCACCGCCCTCATCTACAACGATAGCAGGCTTTATACCTTTTTCTTCTAAATAAGACACAATAGCAGGACAGGAAGTTCCGCTGACTTCCTCATCTCCTGCAAAGGATAAATACAAGTCATTTTCCGGCACGTAGCCTTCTGAAAGCAACTGTTCCAAGGCTTCCAGCACACCGCACAAGGTACCCTTCGTATCTAAGGTACCGCGTCCCCAAATCACACCATCTTCTAAAATTCCTTCAAAAGCAGGCTTGTCCCAGCCGGCTTCTTCTATTGGAACCACGTCATAATGTGCCATCATAACACTTGGCTTTACATCTGACTTACCCGGAAGGCGATATAATAACCCTGTTTTACCAACCTTCGTAAATTCACATGCTCCATGAATCTGTGGAAAACGTTCTTTTAACACCGCTTCAAACTTAGCATACTCTGCACGATCAATCAAAGTCTCGTCATTATAAGAAACCGTTTTGCAGCGAATCATCTCCTGCATATCTGACACAATCTTCTCTTCATTGAGTGAAATGTTCTCGTCAGTCGAAGACACAACAGGCATCGGTTTAAACCGTAAAGTTCTAAAAAGAATTACTGCCACAAATAAGGCAACCGCCACTGCTAACAAGCTTAAGATTGTAGTTCCCATGTTTATACCCAGCCTTTCTTATACATGATTCTGGCTGCTGTCAGCGTAATGATAACGCCAACCGGAACCAGTACCCCAACACTGCTTGCCAAAGATGGTACCAACAGGAATAAGGTAATCATACATAACAATGGCGTAATTGCAAGCTTCCAGTTTTTACTGATATATACAATACCAAGTCCACCAAATAAGGATGGCAAAATATTATCAAACGCAGGCTTTAAAACCGGCGAATTCATAATCGGTGTAATCATGGACAAACCAAGAACACCTACCACCAGCACCAATGTAGTCACAATAGAGCAGGTTGCAATTGCAATGGTAGAAATAACCTCTCCTTCTTCACTTCCGGGCTTCACCTCTGCGCTTTCCATAGCATTTAACGCACTAGGCGCCTTTAAATTAGTCAGGTTACCGGTAACAAATGCCAAATAAGTACCGCCGGTACCAAGCATCGGTGTATATGTAATAACTTCAATAAACCCCAAAGTCCAGTAAATAGGTGCCACACCAAGAAGCCCCTTTAATACAGCCGTCATCTCCGGCCATGCATTGTAGTAAATGCAAGCTGCTACCGGTACACACAAAATAACCACAGTTCCGGTCCAAATCCAAAGTTTACCATACCAGTCTGTTTTTTTCATATAATCACTCATATGGGCACCTCCTTAACTCAAAAGCGGTGTGATGATACATGCAAAAATCATGCCACCCACCATGCTGATACTCATTGCATACGTTTCCAGCCATTTAAATTTCTTGATAAGTAAGCCGCAAACCGCCATCAAAGCTGCTGAAACAAGCAATACAAAAATCGGAATCCAACCCACAATACCGGTTCTGATATCTGCAAAAACCATACCAAGAAATGCAGAGATCATACCAAGGAACAAACTTGTCATAAACAAATCGCCCCACTTCTGGTCTTTATTTTTCATTTTCAGCATACCGCCCTGAATCTTTTTCATCAAAATCGGCGGTAAAATCAAACTTGGCAAAATACCAAGGGTCATAACCCATGCAATAGCAGTATAAATCTTTGGATCTGTAATGGTTTCAGACAGAGAAATACCTAACGCATTTGCAGTAGACGTGGCTGCAGGAAGCTCATAAGTAATCGCACCAATAACACTCATACGAATCCATGGCAGCGGAATGCCCAAAAACTTAGACAAGGTAATAATACCAATTAAAATAGAAAGTGCAGGCGCCAGAGTAAACACTGCGGTGGAAATAATTGTTTTTTTCAGCTTCTCTGTGGAAATCCCCAGCTCCTTACCTCGTTTAAATGCTCTGACTAAGGAAAAAACGGACTGTGCCAACACAAATATGATAACTACAGCGGCCACACTGTACAAAAATGTACTGTTTACATTAAAATTCATAGCATTTTCCTCCTCGTTTGTTCTTTCCTTTATTATACTTTACGGGGAAGAATATTTCTCCGTAATAGATTTAATCTTCTACAAAACATTTCTCTTTTTTTATCATCTGAAAACCACTCTGGCTGTACCTCGCAAATTTGATTCAAACCTACCACCTTCACCGCCTCTATTGCGGCCTCTTTTTGTGTCATTGTCTTATCACAAGTCAGACATCTTGCACCTTCCAAGGTGTCATAGGCTTGAAAAGCCTTATTGAAATCCATTAAGTCGTATAATCGGATTGGTTTATTGGTTTCATTATCTACGAATAGCCCCCAATTTCCCCAATGGCGGTCTATATTTCCAATCAAATAATCTACAACATTCATCATATAGTACGAGTATTTGTCCAGTTCCAAAATATATTCCATCTTGTCGATATCATGATTTTTAGCATAAATCTCAAAGTTTTCCATGGATACAATACTCATATTAGGAGATGTCATAAGTTTACTCATAGAAACCTTTTGTCCGTCATAGAATCCTTCCTCATAACCGACCTGATTTACATCAAAGCATCTACATATTCTGCTTGCCAAAAGTTCGTGTTCTACGGCTTCTATTCCACCATCTTTCATAAGCCAAAAGCCATCTGCTTTTCTTATCCAAGCTTTTGGAAAACATCCATTCGTGGCTAAATCATCTGCGATTAAGTGACTATTTTGTATAGTCAACTGCTTTCCCCTAAGCGTCACATCAATAAACGCCTTTTCCAAATGATTATCATATAAATTAATATCTTCAAATGAGACCTGCTCGTCCTGCTCTTTTGTCCAGTAGATGTCCATCAAAGACAAGCAATGATATGACAACGCTATTCCAGCCCTGTCTCTATCCGTTGTAGCCTGCGTAGCCCCAATACTATTTAATATTTCCTTGGCATATTCTCTATCCAAACTTAACACGCGTGACGCACACCAATAATAAAAGTTATCCAGATTCTGTATCCTTAATTCAATATCATTCTCTGCCTGTTCTTCCAAATACAAATTATATGGCATAAATTCCGGTGCATATATGGTACATGTACCATCTCTTCGAATGTCGGCAACCACTTGATTGCCATGCATAATCATATAAGAACTCCAGAAATGCATTTTACCACCTCACTCAGATAAATCATATCATAAGTGAATGTAAAAAAAAAGCCCTTACAGCAATAAAAAACTCGCCCAGAAAACCTGAGCGAGTTTGAAAATTCCATATAAACTTTCGTGCGCAATCCGCAAGTGATTATCTCTTGCTGAACTGTGGTGCACGACGAGCTGCTTTGAGACCGTATTTCTTTCTTTCTTTCATACGTGGATCACGTGTTAAGAAGCCAGCTTTCTTAAGAACTGGTCTGAAATCTGCGTCTGCCTGGCATAATGCACGAGCGATACCGTGACGGATAGCACCAGCCTGACCTGTTGTACCACCACCGTGTACGTTTACTAATACATCAAACTTGTCAGCTGTTTCTGTTGCAACTAATGGCTGACGAACGATAACTTTTAAAGTCTCAAGACCAAAGTATTCGTCGATGTCTCTCTTATTGATTGTAACCTTACCAGTACCTGGCATGATATATACTCTTGCAATTGATTTTTTTCTTCTACCTGTGCCGTAGTTTCTATTGTTAGCCATGATTATTTCCTCCTTTCAGACCTTCTTAGAATGTTAATACTTCCGGCTTCTGTGCTGCATGTGCATGCTCAGCGCCTGCGTATACGTGAAGCTTCTTGTACATCTGTCTACCTAAAGGTCCCTTTGGAAGCATACCCTTAACAGCTAATTCGATAACCTGTTCCGGCTTTCTGTTTAACTTTTCTCTTAAAGTCTGCTCTTTCATACCACCAACGTAGTCTGAGTGATGATAGTACATCTTCTGATCTAACTTCTTACCTGTTACTTTGATCTTCTCAGCGTTGATAACGATTACATAATCGCCACAGTCACAGTGTGGTGTGAATTCTGGCTTATTCTTACCTCTTAAAATCTTTGCTACTTCTGAAGATAAACGACCTAATGTCATTCCTTCAGCGTCTACTACATACCATTTTCTCTCAACCTTAGCTGGGTTTGGCATAAATGTTTTCATGATTAATCCTCCAACATGAATTTGTCTTACGACTCGAAGATTCCTACGTCATATCCTTCCATGAATGTCCGGCACTTCAGGATTGGTTCGGAATAAGTAATATATTATAGCTAAGCCATCGTAGGGGGTTCTACGTGTGCTGTCCGGTTGGGAAGGCCATCTGGCACCATGGCATATGCGCTTTGTCACAGTTATCAATTATATGGTAAACTTTGTCTTCTGTCAACAGTTTTTTCTCGATTTTTTAAGGTTTTTAGATACTTTTTAATTTGCATCCAAAAACTCATATTTTACCAGTCTAAGCCCCTGGGCTGGAGCCGTCGGTCCCGCCGCCTGTCGGTCTTTTGCGGCCAGAATCTCAGGAATATCCGTAGCATTTCGTCTGCCATATCCTACGTCCAACAAGGTGCCTGCAATAATGCGTACCATATTATAAAGGAAGCCGGTTCCGGTAACGCGAATCACAACCTCATCTTCCGTTTGAAACACTTGCAAATTAGTAATCGTACGCACAGTGCTTTCCACCTGTGCTCCTACAGTACAAAAGGACTTAAAATCATGTTCACCAATCAAATATGCTGCTGCCTGTTTCATGGCAACCACGTCACATGGCACGTAGGTAAAATGACAGTACAAACGCTTCATGGGATTGGGAAATGGTGCGTTAACGATATGGTATTCATAAGTCTTGCGGCTCTCGCAATGTCTTGGGTGAAAATCTTCCGTAACCTCTTTCGAAGCCACAATACGAATGTCCTCCGGAAGTCTTTGATTTAATGCATAACTCATTTTTTCGCCCGGTATGGGTGAATAGGTATCAAATACTGCCACATTACACAAAGCATGTACACCGGAATCGGTACGACTGGCACCAATCACGGAAATATCTTCTTTTAAAAGCTCTGACAGTTTTTCATTCAATACGCCTTCTATGGTAATTCCATTGGGCTGAATCTGCCAGCCACAGTAATTGGTCCCATCATAGGCAACGGTCAACATAATACGTTTTTTTGTTCTTTCTGCCATGCTATGCTCCTCGAACTCTCACGAAATTTCTCAAAAAATTCTTCCAACCAAAATATCCAGTGCCATAAAAGCAAAAATACACATGTAAGCAATTCTGTCTCTCTTCTGATACACTAAAGGCTTCATCTTGGTACGACCTTCACCCCCATGATAGCAGCGAGACTCCATTGCCATGGCCAGATCATTAGCCCTGCGGAATGCAGAAATAAACAGCGGAACTAACAAAGGTACCATAGCCTTGGCCTTCTGTACAATATTTCCGGATTCAAAATCCGCACCGCGGGCAATCTGAGCCTTCATAATCTTGTCTGTTTCCTCTAATAAAATAGGAATAAAACGAAGAGAAATAGACATCATCATGGCAATTTCATGTACCGGCACACCAATTTTATTAAAGGCCTTTAATGCCTTTTCCATACCATCAGTCAAATTAGTAGGAGTAGTTGTCAGTGTCATCAAAGAAGACCCGATAATCAACAAAATCAATCTCCATCCCATAAAAATAGCAGTACGAATGCCTTCCCGGGTTAAATTGAAAATCCAAAAGCTAAAAATCGGCTCTCCCGGAGTCAAAAACATATTAAATACCACAGTAATGCCCAAAATAAATGCAATTGCTTTCATGCCGCGGACAATAAAACCTAACGGCACCTTGGACAACTTAATCACTGCCGCTAATGCAGCGGTTGCCAGTAAGTACCCCCACATATTCTGAACAAAAAACAGGGTAACAATATATAGTAATGTTCCGGCCAGTTTCACACGAGGATCCAGTCTGTGAATAACGGAATCCGTCTGATAGTACTGGCCAATGGTGATATCACGAATCATATCCTCAACCTTTCTTTTTGTTTGCAAGCGCCGCTAAAATGTCTCTTGCAGCTTCTTCAATGGTAATGGCATCGGTTTCCACCGGCAATCCTTTTGCCCTTAATTTATGGAC
Organism: Lachnospiraceae bacterium; assembly: GCA_045631045.1. GTDB lineage: Bacteria > Bacillota > Clostridia > Lachnospirales > Lachnospiraceae > RGIG6307. The sequence goes on along the minus strand of JAZQUB010000048.1, from coordinate 8,604 downwards.
AATATAGGACACCTGCGGAGCCGCCAGCCCCATCTCTTCCAACTCCTCGTAATGAGCAAACACTTCTTTTGGAGCAGCATCATAAGCCACGCTGCCCTTATTCATTACGATAATTCGGTCAACATATTCCGCCACATCTTCCATACTGTGGCTTACCAGTACAATGGTAAGCCCTGCATGCTCTCTAAGCCCCGAGATCAGCTCTAAAATCTCTTTTCGCCCCTGTGGGTCAAGTCCTGCCGTAGGCTCGTCTAAAACAAGCATTTTGGGCTTCATAGCCAGCACTCCGGCAATGGCAACACGTCGCTTCTGTCCGCCGGACAAATCAAACGGGGAACGCTTGTAATAGCTTTCATCCATGCCCACTAACGCCAACGCTTTTTTTGCCTGTTCCTCCGCCTCTTCCTTTTTCAGTCCCAAATTTTTAGGCCCAAAGCACACGTCAGAAAGCACATCCACTTCAAACAGCTGATGCTCCGGATACTGAAATACCAGCCCTACACTGCTGCGATGCTTCTTCATATCATAACCTTCCGCATAAATGTCCTGACCATCAAAATAGATATGTCCCTCGGTAGGACGAATTAAACCATTCAAATGCTGAACCAACGTAGATTTTCCGGAGCCGGTATGCCCAATAAGCCCCACGAACTCTCCGTCTTTCATCTCTATATTAATATCCTTTAAGGCATGTACCACCATCTCAGTGCCCTGCCCATACAAATAATTGATTCCTTCTAATTTAATAGACATAATATTTCCTTACTTTTCGCAAATTGCCACAAGTTCTTTCGTCAGCTCTTCTACCGTTAAAATTCCCTCCGGCAAATCCAGTCCCTTTTTTTTCAGCTCATGTGCTAACAGCGTCACCTGTGGCACATCCAGTCTCAGACTTTGCAATTTTTCCACCTGTGAAAAAATTTCGCGTGGTGTGCCTTCCATGGCAATCTTGCCCCCATCCATGACATACACCTTATCTGCATGCACAATTTCTTCCATGTAATGGGTAATTAGAATTACCGTAATACCTTCTACCTGATTCAGACCACGTGCCGCACGAATAACCTCTTTACGACCACTTGGGTCCAACATAGCCGTTGGCTCGTCCAACACAATACACATTGGGTGCATAGCAAGTACGCCTGCAATGGAAACACGTTGCTTTTGTCCTCCGGATAAATGATTTGGAGAATGCTTGCGAAACTCATACATACCGACTGCGCGAAGACTTTCCTCCACACGCTCCCAGATTTCCTCCGTAGGAACGCCCAAATTTTCTGGCCCAAAGCCCACATCCTCTTCTACCACCTGTCCAATAATCTGATTGTCCGGATTCTGAAATACCATACCGGCACGCTGACGCACTTCCCAGATATTTTCCTCTTTCTGAGTATCCAGTCCATCCACCCAGACGGTGCCTCCGGTTGGAAACAGCATACCGTTAATGTGCTTGGCAAGGGTAGACTTTCCGGAGCCATTGTGTCCCAAAATTGCCACAAAATCACCACGCTTCACATCCAGGTCCACCTCATCAATAGCACGATTGACCCCCTCAACGTTGCCTTCCTCATCCAACTGCTTATATTCATATACTAATTTGTCTGTTTTTAAAATCGATTTAATACTATCCTTAATACTCATTACAGCTCCATATATTCCTTGGAAGATTTTATCTTCTTAATCCACTTTCCGCTGCGCAGACGGATAACACACCATACTGCCTTTAATACCTGGTCAATCTTTAGGAAAAAATAAATCCAAAATGCAGGAAGTTCCAGTACCAGTCCGGCAATAACGCCAAGCGGAATAGAAGCCACCCACAAAAATACGTTGTCTGCAACCATCAAAATCTTTGTGTCACCACCGCCGCGAAGTACACCCTTTGTCATAATGCTGTTGGTTGCCTGGAACAGGACAATCATACTGATAGAAAGCATCAGCTCTCTGGCAATGTCCTGAGTCTGTGGCAGCAGGTTGTATGCGCGAATCATCGGCTCACTAATTAACATAATAATGCCTGCTGATACCGCACCGAACACAATACCAAGTCCCAAAAACGCATAACCTTGACGATGCGCTTTTTCCCGGTCTCCCTGGCCTAACGTATAACCGGTAACAATCGCACCGGCCTGTGAAAAGCCCTGAATTATAACGGAGCTCAACTGCTGCGTTACTGCCGTAACCGCATTGGCCGCCACAAAGCTCTCACCAAGTCGGCCTATTACCATAGCCACAGAATTGTTGCCCAAAGCCAAAATTCCATCGCTTATCAGCACGGGAATACTGATACGAATGTATTCCTTCCACAAATTTCCTACCGGTGCAAATAAATCCTTGATACGAAATCCAATTTTTTTGTCCTTTAAGAAAAGATACCCGCAAATCATGGAAAACTCGAAAATTCTGGCAACCAATGTACCGACTGCAGCACCTGCTACTCCCATGCGTGGGAAACCAAATTTACCGAAAATAAACACATAGTTGGCTCCCACATTGATAAAGAAGGCTCCAATAGATGTGTATAAAGGTATTTTGACCATTTCTACATTTCGCAATACAATGGTGCAGGTCAAAGATAAGCCCAGAAGGAAATATGTAATTACGGAATAATTCAAATATTCAATGCCCTTGGCAATGATTTCCTCCTCCACCGTATAAATACACATAATCTGCCGAGGCAGCAAAATGGTCGCCATGCAAAACAACGCAGACATCCCCAAACATAGCCTCAACATAATAGCTACTGTACGCTTCAAGGAAACCGTATCCTTCATACCATAATATCGAGCCACCAAAACACTGGCACCCATACCGATACCCATACAGAAAATATGAAAGATATTGATAAACTGATTTGCCAAAGAAACGGCAGAAAGCTCCGTTTCACCCACTGCACCGACCATAATAGTATCCATCATATTGACACCGGAAGTAATGAGCCCCTGTATGGCAATCGGGACAGCAATTTTCGCTACCGTACTATAAAACTTTTTATCTTTGATAAATAAACTTTGCATAATCTCTTTTCTCTTTTGCCATAAATAACTTGCTAACATAATATTCTACCGCAAGTTGTGCATATTTACAAGTCCTTAATTACGGTGGTATTGACATGCCTCGATTTTCTAGGTATAATATACATAGATAACCGAGGTAAACAGAAAGGAGCTCTTATGAAGAATGAAAAAAGCCTGTTGTCCGGCAATACACCAATGCTCATCCTGGCGCTTTTAAAGGACGGAGATAAATATGGTTACGAAATGGTTTCTGAGCTGGCACGCCGTTCGGATAATACCTTTGAATTAAAAGAAGGTACCTTGTATCCTCTCTTACACACACTGGAAAAAAATAAATTTGTACGTTCTTATACACAAATGACACCGGGCGGCCGGGAACGCAAATATTATCAGCTTACTAAGAATGGGCTTGCAGAATTAGAATACAAAGAAGCAGAATGGAGATTATTTTCTGAAAAGGTTAATGTCGTTCTTGGATTTGCAAATCCCTAAACAGGAGGTGCTTTATGGCTAGATTTTTGTTAGACTTTGACCGGTGGTGTAAAGAAGCTACCCGAAAAATTAAATATTGTCCCGACAGACAGGCCGTTTATTCAGAGCTTCATCAGCACTTACAGGACCGTTACCAGGACTTTATAGACCAAAATATGGAACATGAAGAGGCCGTGCAAAAGGCCTTGCAGGCCATGGGCGATGCCAAAGAGCTGGCTCCCATGCTGGCGGCCATACACCGTCCTTTCTGGGGATATATGTATAGTTTGTGTAAGTGGGTATTATTTTTGAGCGTAATCATGATGCTGTATAATCTGATGCCATGGCTGAGAGGCCTGTCCTTTATAGATAATACAAAACGGCACACTACATATGGCGATAAATACAATGTTTATACCGATACCGAATATGAAGACGATTATTCCAGGTGGGAACGGATTCTATATCAGGAACCTGATACACAAAAATCTTCCGATGGATATACATTTTCTATCGAGCGTGTAGCCCTTTGGCAGGAGACATTGAAAAATCCGTACGATGCTCAATATGGCGTGTGGAATGAACATAGGCTTTGGATGGAATTGAAAGTAACCAATTTAAGACCTTGGACATCTCTTACAGGGGAATACTTTATAGAAAATGATGCTCTGAATTGGTTTTGGGCAGAGGACAGTTTGGGCAATTATTACTACAGCTCAAATGAATTTTCCTATTCGTACCTTCCGTATTTAGGCATGTCCCGTTGTCAGAACGGACTCTTTACCCAATCCTATATCATATTTACGCAAAATTATGTATCTAAGGACGCGGAATGGATCGACCTGCACTATGACAGAAGCGGAAGAGATATCACACTCAGAATTGATTTGACAGGAGGCGACGGCAATGAAGATTAAGACTCATATTCACCTGTTTTATCGCAGATTCTTAAGTCTCTGGACTATGCTCCCCCGCCCGCTTCGCGTGCTGATTTTATTTATCGGAATTATAACAGCCGCGCTCTTTACGTATCTCTTCCGGGGCTCCCCTGCCTTTACGGACGAGCAAAGGTATCGACTGGCAGAAAGGGCTAATCTGGTGGGACCGGCGCAGATACTGGATATACAGGATATACCTCTGTCCAAAAATTATGCTTATAATCGGATTGTTATTGCAGATGACGGAGACGGTATCATTCTGTATGTCTGGAATACGGAAATGAAGCGCTACGATACTTTACTGTACCGGAAAAAAGTGGGGGATGTAACCGTTTATCCGGCGCAGATAAGTCGCTTCGTATACGACCTTCGTGGTTCCAAAGAGCTTGTCCTGCCGGTGTATGCCTTTGACAATTTCCCGAAGGCGGTGCATGCTGAGCTGGATTTGACGTTGCGTTTCGGCTTAAATAATAAAGATTATACTTTTGAATATACCTTAGAAGCCGAACGAGAAAAAGCAGGATTTTTCTCCTTTTATATCCATGTAACCAATCCCTCCGATGCAGAGGCTATGGCCTTAGACGCATTCTCATTTTTGACAGGTAGTCGCTCCTACTCCGGACTGGAAATGGAAGATGGTGCCGTCGCAGACATTCGTTTATATGACAGTAACGACATGCTACTGTATGAAGAATCCCTCATCATTCTTCCGGCTTTCGTGGAAACTATGATAGAGCACGGTGTACCTCTACGATAACATTTAAGGGGATGAGTCCTCCTCATCCCCACATAAATTTTTTATAAATGGTTATCATCATCACCACATTTATAATGAAAACAGACGCACAGTATACAATTCTGTCACTTTTTCGCCCAAACGCCTTGGAAATAAAAGCTCCTAACGCTGTCATCAGGATTGCCAGTATGCTGTAAAGAGCCATGCGTAAATCATTTGCATTGTAAGGAATATTTAACATATTGGTCTGGGCTATTGGTACACAACCGCATCCAAACACCTCTACAAACACCTTACTGTCCAGGATATTGTAAAACGGCGTAATAAGAGGCATTACCAAATAAGGTACTGCCATGAAGTTTTTTCGTTTTTTGTACTTTCCTGTATTCTCTTCCATATGAACCCTCCATGCAAGTTTTCTACTTAAAGCTTACCACGGCAATGAAGCTTGAGCAATTTAATAATTTCAGAAGAATTTCTTAGGAAAAAGTGAATAAAAAAGGAGACCCCAAACTGGAATCTCCCATAAAACGTACTATGAATTATACTAACTCAAGTAAAACTTCCATTGCAGCGTCACCTTTACGTAAGCCAATCTTTACGATTCTGGTGTAACCACCGTTACGGCCTTCGTACTTTGGTGCGTATTCATCGAATAACTTTGCAACCAAGTCAACTTCCTTAGTGTTTTTCTTCTTGCCCTTATTGGATTCTGGAACTTCAACAACCGGTACAAGAGTCTTTAACATCTGACGACGAGCGTGTAATCTGCTTGGTAAATCTTTCTTGATTTCCTTTTCTACAGTTGTGTACTTTGTAACTTTCTTACCGTCAACAACTTCTTTTACTCTCTTGCCATCTTTGTCTCTTTCAGGAACCTTTGCAGAAACAGTAACCATTTCATAGTTATCTTTTTCTTTAACTGCTAATGCGATTAAACCTTCAGCAATCTTACGAACTTCTTTAGCCTTAGCTTCTGTTGTAACAATTTTGCCGTTAGCAATTAATGCTGTAACCTGATTCTTTAATAATGCTTTTCTCTGTGCAGATGTTCTGCTTAACTTTCTGTATTTAGCCATTTTTAAATATTCCTTTCATTCATGGTGTCATCCGGCTATGCCTTTTGGTCTTATTAACCGAATGCATTTTAGTTGCCATTCATGAGGACTACCCACCCGTACCTTATTGGATTTACCAGGTGAGCGCATCATGTATTATTCTTCAGAGCTTGAAAACTCTAAGCCTAACTCTTTAATCTTAGCCTGAACTTCTTCTAAAGACTTGCGGCCTAAGTTACGTACCTTCATCATATCTTCAGGGGTCTTATTAATTAATTCCTGAACAGTATTGATGCCGGCGCGCTTTAAGCAGTTGTAAGAACGAACAGATAATTCTAATTCGTCGATGCTCATCTCTAAAATCTTTTCGCTTTCGCCATCTTCCTTCTCTACCATTACCTCTGCAATCTTTGCACTTTCAGATAAATCAATGAAAAGGCTTAAGTGCTCGCTTAATACTTTTGCTGCCAAGCTAACAGCTTCGTCAGGTACTAATGTACCATCGGTATATACGTCAAGTGTGAGCTTATCATAGTCTGTCACCTGACCTACACGGGTATTTTCTACAGTCATGTTGACTCTTTCCACTGGTGTATAGATAGAATCAACTGCTAACACACCAATCGGTAAGTCGTCGTGTTTGTTTTTATCCGCACTGATGTAACCTCTACCTTTGTTAATAGAGAGTTCCATAAATAATTTAGCGTCCTTACCACATAATGTAGCAATAGTAATATCCGGATTCATAATTTCAATATCGGAATCAAACTGAATATCGCGGGCCTTTACAATGCCTTCACCGGAAAAATCAATGATAGCAGTTTTTACTTCATTGCTTTCGCTGTGATTCTTAATTGCAAGACTCTTGATGTTCATGATGATTTCCGTAACATCTTCCTTAACGCCCGGAATAGAGCTAAATTCGTGCTGAACACCTTCGATTTTTACATGTGTTACTGCGGCACCTGGTAAAGAAGAAAGCATAATTCTTCTCAGTGAGTTACCGAGAGTAATACCGTAACCTCTTTCCAACGGTTCTACTACGAATTTCCCGTATTTTTTGTCTTCAGAGATTTCTACAACCTCAATATTTGGTCTTTCAAAATCAAACACTCCAATACCCTCCCTTACAAATTAATTAATTGCTCGTTATATTAATTATTTAGAATATAACTCGACGATTAACATTTCGTTAACAGGTACATCAATCTGCGCTCTTGTAGGAAGAGACTTAACTGTACCCTTTAAAGCTTCCACGTCAGCATCAATCCATTCTGGAGATAATCTGCCGCCTGTTACTTCTACGATATCTTTGTATCTCTGTAAAGATTTGGATTTTTCTCTGATTTCGATAACATCGCCAGCCTTAACTAAGTAAGATGGGATATTAACACACTTGCCGTTTACTAATACGTGCTTGTGACCAACGATCTGTCTAGCTTCACGACGTGTACGAGCAAAGTTCATTCTGAATATTACGTTGTCAAGACGGCTTTCAAGCATAGTCATCAGGTTTTCACCTGTTAAGCCTTTCATTCTATCAGCCTTCTCGTAGTAGTTACGGAAAGGTTTCTCTAATACGCCATAGATGAATTTAGCTTTCTGCTTTTCTCTCATCTGTAAGCCGTATTCACTTACCTTCTTACCTGCTCTTGCAAAATTTCTGTTAGACTTCTTGTCATAACCTAAAACGCTTGGCTCTAAACCAAGTGCGCGACATCTTTTGAGAATTGGAACTCTATTTACTGCCATTTTTTAATCTCCTTCTTCATGTGACGAGAAAATCATGCAGCTAAGCTGCATTCGCACTACGTGCTTTCCGATTTTCTCGTTGCTGCGTCGGGTGAAAACAAATGTCTGCTTCGCAGCCGCTTGTTTTCCTTCCTCCTCGCATATTGTTTACAGTGAGTTTGTTTCTCACTTTCTTCCAACTGTTAAAATTACTCAGCACTACACACGGCGACGCTTTGGTGGGCGGCAACCATTGTGTGGAACTGGTGTTACGTCTGTAATACTTGTTACCTCTAAACCTGCTGTGTTTAATGCACGAATTGCTGCTTCACGGCCTGAGCCTGGTCCCTTAACGAAAACATCTACTGTCTTTAAACCATGAACTAAAGCAGCCTTTGTAGCTGTTTCAGCTGCTGTCTGTGCAGCATATGGAGTAGATTTTCTTGAACCTTTAAAACCAAGACCACCAGCACTTGCCCAGCTAAGAGCGTTACCTTCAGCATCTGTTAATGTAACAATTGTGTTGTTAAAAGATGCCTGAATATGTGCCTGTCCGCGTTCAACGTTTTTCTTAACGCGCTTCTTTGTTACTTTTTTTGCAACCTTTTTAGCCATTTCTAAACTAACCTACTTTCTTCCTAATCAATGAATTA
>JAZQUB010000047.1:0-23563 GCA_045631045.1 Lachnospiraceae bacterium | reverse complement strand
TGGCTACGATCCGACTTTACCGGTGACCCAGATTTTCGCAAGCGAATTTTAGAAAGCAAGGGCTTTTGCATCACACACTTCGGTGACTTGTGTGCTGCTGCTGACAGCCGCTTAAAAGAAAAAGACCTGGCTATTTTTTACCAGGAAATGGAGAAACTAATGACCGAAAATCTGGACAGACTACATGAAGACGTAGCTTGGCTGGTAAACAAATTTGATTACCGCTACAAGGATGCCGACTGGAAAAACTCCAAAGACGCCATTCAGCGAGGCATGCAGAAGCTAAAAGGCGGTTATCCTGCTGACGGCCCATACAAACCAAAGCTTTAAATGTATAAAATACTTTTCTTTTTTGCAAAATAAGATTATTATAATAACATAAATGAAAGTTTTACTCGGAAAGGATGATGATTATTATGAAGAAATTATGTAAATTTATGCTCCGTTTAATTGGTCTTGGTGCTATTATCGGCGGTGCATTTGCTTACTTAAAGAGCAAAGGCTATATTACCGTTTCCACCGGCAATGAAGATGAAGATTACGATGACTTTTCCAGCGTAGATACGGAAGGTACCGAACGCACCTACATCAATGTGAACACAGACGCTATGAAGTCCAAGGCAAAAGAAATTGCTCAGGATGTAAAAGACAAGGCGGAAGACGCTTACGACGGTGCCAAGGAAAAAGTAAAAGATGCTTCCAAAAACATTGCTCACGCTTTAGAAAAAGCCTGGTACGAAGCGGAAGACACCGTAGAAGATACCGTAGAAAAAGTAGAAGAATTTTTTAATGATGAAGATTAATAACCGGCAGAAAAGACCATGGCTGAATTTCAGTCATGGTCCTTTTAATCCTTCTTTCTATTCTACGCTTATTCTCTACAGATACACCCTCTCAAGCAAACTCAGCCCTTCTTTCATCTCCTCCAGGCTTAGGCCTCCGAATCCAAGCAGTATGGTATGGTATTCTTCCCCATCTATGCCACTTAACCGGCTCATACCATAAACGTTAACACCCACACTATTTGCCAGCTCTATAAGCTCTGCCTCGTTTCTGCCTTCTTTGGATTTCAGCGTCAGGTAGGTTCCCGCATTTTCACCCTGAATCACAAATTTTTTGCGGAAAGGCTTAAGTAACTGAAGCATTTCATCGTGTTTGGTGCGATAGGTTTTTCGCATGCGATTTAAATGCCTTTCAAAATGTCCCTCCTCCATAAACTGCTGCAGTATACGCTGGTCAATGCGTGATACGGTAGAAGAAAAAAATTGAAATTCTTCTTTATAAATTTGCAAAAGCTGCTTTGGAAGGGCCATAAAACTAATTCGGATGGCCGGTGCAATAGCCTTGCTGAAGGTTCCCAGATAAATGACTTTATCATGGCGGTCAATGGATTGTAGACACGGAATGGGCTTGCCTTTGTAGCGGAATTCACTATCATAGTCGTCTTCAATGATATATCGTCCATCCATCTCGCTCGCCCATTTTAAAAGTTCCTGCCTGCGGCCAATAGGCATAACCACACCGGTAGGGTACTGATGTGAAGGCATTACATAGGCAATATCTGCTCCGCTCATACGGAGAGTCTTTACGTCCATACCGGACTTATCCATTGGAATTCGGCTGATTTCATAGGCAAAAGACCGAAAACTGCGGTATGCCTTGCTGTATGTTGGCTTTTCCAGAGCGACCTTACGATGACGCCCCAAAAGCTTTTCTAAAAGCATAAACAGATACTCATTTCCTGCACCGATAATTAACTGCTCCGGAGAGATATTGGCACCACGAGATGCATGGAGATATCGGGATATGGTCTGACGAAGTTCCCAGTCCCCCTGTGGCTCTCCTAAAGCAAAAAGACTGCCGTTGTCCTCTGACAAAACTGCTTTATTTAACTTGCGCCATGTACCAAAAGGAAACACACTCATATCAATAGCACCGGTAGAAAAATCCACCTTGTACTGCTGCTTTTCCTGATTTACAGGCACATTTTCCTGTAAGATGGTACTGAAACCATACAATTCCTCCACCTGACCCACATAATAGCCACTGCCCGGTCTGGCTTCCAAATAGCCTTCACTGACTAACTGCTCATATGCCAAATCCACCGTGGAACGGCTGACCTGTAAATTGCTTGCCAAAATACGCGTAGAGGGAAGCTTCTCACCATTTAGAAGCCTCCCTCCTCGTATTTCGGACTTGATATATTCATAAATCTGCACGTAGAGGCGTTTTCCACTCTCCGTGTCCAAACGAATCATCATATCCATTGCTTTATTCTCCTGCAGACGAAACGTCATCTTTGACTGCTATCATGCTAATTACTTAGGTAACTTGAAGGAGCTCTTTAAGGAAACAATACGGTTAAATACCAGCTTGTCCTCTGTAGAATCCTTGTAGTCCACACAGAAGAAGCCCTGACGTACAAACTGGAAGCTTTCAAATGCTTTTGCACCTTTGATGGCAGGCTCAATATAACAGGTTCTCACTTCTAAGGAGTTTGGATTTAAGTTCAGGCTGCCGTCCTCGTTGTAAACACCCTTTTCTTCATCTACCAGGTTTTCAAATAAACGAACCTCTGCTTCTACTGCCTCATGTGCAGGTACCCAATGGATGGTGCCTTTTACCTTACGTCCGTCTGGACTATTGCCGCCTTTGGAAGCCGGGTCATAGGTACAATGCACTTCGATAACCTCGCCTGTCTCATCCTTTACACAGCCCGTACAGGTTACAAAATAAGCATTCATCAAACGTACTTCATTGCCCGGGAACATACGGAAATATTTCTTTGGTGGTTCTTCCATAAAGTCTTCGCGGTCAATATATAACTCTCTGCCAAAAGGAATCTGACGGGAACCAAGTGCTTCGTTCTCTAAATTATTTGGAGACTCTAACATCTCAGTCTGACCTTCCGGATAATTGTCAATCACCAGCTTAATTGGGTCCAAAACTGCCATAACACGGGACTTTTTCAGCTTTAAGTCTTCGCGAATACAATACTCTAACATTGCATAGTCTGCAATGGAATTTGCCTTACTTACACCGCAAAGCTCCACAAACATCTTAATAGACTCCGGTGTGAAACCACGTCTTCTGAGGGCTGCAATGGAAACAAGTCTTGGGTCATCCCATCCATCTACAATGCCTTCCTCTACCAGCTTCTTAATATAACGCTTACCGGTAATCACATTCTTTAAATATAACTTTGCAAATTCAATCTGACGTGGTGGATGTGGATATTCTAACTCACGTACTACCCAGTCATACAACGGTCTGTGGTCCTCAAATTCCAACGTACAAATAGAGTGTGTAATACCTTCGATTGCGTCCTCGATTGGATGTGCGAAGTCATACATCGGATAAATACACCACTTGTCACCGGTATTGTGATGATGCATATGTGCCACACGATAAATAACCGGATCACGCATATTCATATTTGGAGAGGACATATCAATGCGTGCACGAAGCACCTTCGCACCATCTGCTATTTCTCCATTTCTCATAGCTTCAAATAAAGCCAAATTCTCTTCTACAGAACGGGTTGCATATGGGTCTTCCTTACCAGGCTCGGTAAGGGTACCTCTGTACGCACGAATCTCATCTGCGGTTAAATCAGAAACATACGCCTTGCCCTTCTTGATCAGCTTTACAGCGCCTTCATACATCTCTTCGAAATAGTCAGATGCAAAGAAAAGTCTGTCTTCCCAATCTGCGCCAAGCCACTCAATATCCGCCTTAATAGACTCTACGAACTCAATTTTTTCCTTGATAGGGTTAGTGTCATCAAAACGCATATTAAACTTGCCGCCGTACTTCTGCGCCAAACCATAATTTAATATAATACTCTTTGCATGTCCGATGTGTAAATAACCGTTTGGTTCCGGTGGAAATCTGGTGTGAACCGTGTCATAAACACCTTCTGCCAAATCCTTATCGATTTCCTGTTCAATGAAGTTTTTGGAAACTACTTCCTTTTCTTCCACAGCTTCTAACTGTAATTCTTTGTTTTCCATAATAAATCACCTGTTTTAATAGTATTCAGTGTTGTTTGTGCTTTTATGTGCCAAATCAGACACGTAGCACATTATAATAGTAGATTGTAACACAAATTTACAGAAATAGGAAGAGGGGATTTTTTAAACGCTACATCTAGATCGTAGCTGTTCTTATCCCGTGTTTCGTCCCATGGATAAGATAAAGTAAACACCTGTTTTTTTATAATTCCAATTTCTCCTGCCAGTCTAAAAACATATAATTAAACTTAATAAAATGATGCCGATATTCCTTATATTATTCTAAATTCCCGGTATAAAGCTGATAATACTTACCTTTCTGCTCCATAAGCTGTTCGTGGGTACCGCGTTCAATAATGCGTCCCATCTCCAGTACCATGATGCAGTCGCTGTTACGGACGGTAGAAAGTCTATGTGCTATCACAAAGGTAGTACGTCCCTTCATCAAAGAATCCATGCCCTCCTGTACCAGCTTCTCGGTACGGGTATCGATGGAAGATGTTGCTTCGTCCAAAATTAGTGCCGGCGGGTTTGCAACCGCTGCTCTTGCAATGGAAAGGAGCTGTCGCTGTCCCTGAGACAAATTGCCGCCATCTCCGGTTAACATGGTATCGTAGCCTTCCGGAAGTCTGTCAATAAAACTGTCTGCATTGGCAAGCTTTGCTGCTGCAATACATTCTTCGTCCGTAGCATCTAATTTACCGTAGCGGATATTGTCCATAATAGTACCGGTAAACAGGTGTGTATCCTGCAATACCATACCAAGAGAACGTCGCAAATCTGCCTTTTTAATCCGCTTAATATTAATACCGTCATAGCGTATCTTGCCATCCTGAATATCATAAAAACGGTTAATCAGATTGGTAATGGTAGTCTTTCCTGCACCGGTAGAGCCTACAAAGGCAATTTTCTGGCCCGGCTCTGCATAGAGCTTAATGTCGTGGAGTACCATTTTCTCATCGGTATAACCAAAGTCTACATTCTCCATCACTAAATCACCCTGCTGCAAAATATAGGTCGGCTCAGTCTGGCCTTCTTGGTATAATTTCCATGCCCAGCTTCCGGTAGTCTTTTCCGTTTCCACGATTTCATTATCTACCACTTCAATATTGACCAGAGTTGCAACACCTTCGTCTGCCTCCGGCTTCTCATCCATCAGCTTGAACACACGCTCTGCACCAGCCATAGCCATCGCCACGCTGTTTAACTGCATGGAAAGCTGGTTAATCGGTGCGGTAAAGCTTTTTACTAACTGCAGAAAAGCAATCAGAGTACCTACCGTCACACTACCAACGCCATACAGTGCCATAATTGCACCTAACACGGCACAAAGCACGTAATTTAAATTGCCCAACTGCGCATTTACCGGCATTAATATATTGGCATAGCTGTTGGCATTGCTGGTAGCAACACGAACCTCTTCGTTTAATACTTCAAACTTCTCAATGGCCTTTTCTTCATGACAGAACACCTTGATAACCTTCTGCCCGCTTACCATCTCCTCAATATAACCGTTTAACTGTCCAAGCTTCTGCTGACGGGTAATAAAGAACGCGCCGGACTTTCCGGTAATAAACTTGGCAGCGTTTACAATCACCACCACCATACAGCAGGCAATCAACGTTAACGGCAAGCTCAAGGTAATCATACTAACCAGCGTGCTGATAAGGGTAATGCTACTGTTTAAAAGCTGTGGAATAGACTGGCTGATTAACTGTCGCAGGGTATCGATATCGTTAGTATACACCGACATAATATCACCATGCGCATGGGTATCAAAATAGTTAATCGGCAGACTCTCCATATGATTAAATAACTTCAGTCTCAGGTTACGCATGGTACCCTGGGTCACATAAATCATCAATCTATTGTACGTAAACGAGCAAATAACGCCCAGTAAATAGGTCAGTCCCACACCCATAAGTGCCTTTAATAAACCGCCAAAATCAGGGGTCTTAACACCAATCAGAGGGGTAATATAATCATCTACCAGGGTACGAATAAACAAGGTACCTCGTACAGAAGCCAGTGCGGCGCCTAAAATACAGACTACCACAATGACTAAATGAATTTTATATTCTTTTAACACCTGACCCATGACACGCTTGATAATGTCGCTCATTTTGCCTTCTAATTTAGGCTTTGGACCCATTCCTCTCGGTCCCTGGCCAGGTCCATGTGCCGGACGTGGTGCTGCCATATTATTCCCCTCCCTTCTCTTCCTTTGGTTCGTCGAAGTCACCGCCACCCTGGGTCTGACCTTCGTAAACACTACGGTAAATTTCATTTGTTTCTAATAATTCTTCGTGAGTACCAACGCCATGAATACGGCCATGCTCCATCACAATAATGCGGTCCGCATCCTGAATACTGGAAATACGCTGTGCAATAATAAACTTGGTGGTATCCGGAATCTCCTCGCGGAAGGCCTTGCGGATACGTGCATCGGTAGCGGTATCCACGGCACTGGTGGAATCATCCAATATCAAAATCTTTGGCTTCTTCAAAAGAGCTCTTGCAATACAAAGCCTCTGCTTCTGGCCGCCGGACACATTGGTACCACCTTGTTCAATGTAAGTCTCATACTTATTCGGCATGCGTTCAATAAAATCATCTGCACAAGCCATTTTACAGACACGCTTGCATTCCTCCACGGTAGCAAGCTCATCTCCCCAACGAAGATTTTCCAAAATCGTACCACTGAACAGTTCATTTTTCTGAAGCACTACGGATACCTGATTACGAAGCACCTCCAAATCATACTCTCGTACGTCTACGCCGCCTACGAGGACACTGCCGTCTGTCACATCATAAAGTCTGCTGATTAAATTTACCAGACTGGTCTTGCCACAGCCGGTACCACCGATAATACCTATGGTTTCGCCGGCCTTAATATGAATGTCAATATCACTTAACACATTTTTGTTTTTATGAAGCTTTTTGTCATAAGAAAAGTACACATGGTGAAAATCTACGCTTCCGTCTCTTACCACGGTACAAGCCCCCTCAGGACTTACAATATCTGCCTCTTCCTTAATTACCTCTACAATACGCTTTGCACTGGCTACGGACATACTCATCATGACAAAAATCATGGACAGCATCATAAGGCTCATTAAAATATTCATGCAGTATGTAAACAAGCTGGTCAGATTGCCGGTAGTCATGGTGCCGCCCACTATCATATTTGCGGAAATCCAGGAAATGGCAATCATGCAGCCGTAAACGGTCAGATTCATAACCGGATTGTTGTAGCCTACAATTTTCTCTGCCTTTACGGACAGATTGTATAAATTATTGGCAGCCTTGCCGAACTTTTCTTTTTCAAAGTCTTCACGAACAAATGCCTTTACCACACGAATGGCAGAAACATTTTCCTGGATGCTGGCATTTAAATCGTCATATCGCTTAAACATCTCACCGAAATACTTCATTCCAAGCTTCACGATTAAGCCCAGTATCAGTGCCAGAAATGCGATGGCAAGCAGGAAAACACTGGCTATTTTTGCATTAATGGTAAAACTCATTATCAAAGCGGAAATCAGTGTAATCGGCGCACGAAGACACATACGCAGAATCATCTGATAAGAAGTCTGCATATTGGTCACGTCTGTGGTCATACGAGTCACCAGACCGGACGTGGAAAACTTATCAATATTGGCAAAAGAAAACCTTTGAATATTTTTGTACATGGCATCTCGCAGATTTTTGGCAAAGCCGGTAGATGCTACCGCCGCAAAACGTCCTGCACCCACACCCATGGTAAGGCTGGCCGTTGCAAGACAAATCATGAAAAACCCGTATAAAAATACATTTTTAAGATTTTCCGCTTCGATTCCCTTGTCAATAATGGATGCCGTTACAAGCGGAAGGGATATTTCCAAAACAACCTCTGCAACTGTACAAAAGGCCGCAATCATCGAAGGCTTTTTAAATTCTTTTACTTGAGCACCAAGCGTTTTCAGCATAAATTGGTACCTCCCTTATAGCATTTTTCGTTTCTTTAAAATGATCAGTGCAGTAATGCAAATCAATAACGTTGCCCCGCAAATAATGGCAAAGCCCCAAGGACTTGCGGCAAGCGGCATGCCGGCCGTATTCACATTCATACCGTACAAACCGGATATAATGGTCGGAATAGCCATTACAATGGTAATGGATGCCAAAAACTTCATCACATTATTCAGACGGTTATTAATAACCGTAGAAAGAAGCTCGCGAGTACCATTAATAATGTCACGGTAAATCTGGGTCATCTCAATAGCCTGCTTATTTTCGATAATAACATCCTCTAACAGCTCCTTATCCTCCGGATACTGCTTAATGCGACTATAACGAGTCAAACGCTCTAATATCAGACCATTGCTTCGAAGAGACGTAGCAAAGTAAACCAAGTTGGACTCCAACTCGTGAAGCTCAATCAACTCGGTATCTTCCTCAATTTCACTGATGTGACTTTCAATCTGGGTACGCTTCTTGTCAATCTTACGTAAGTCCACCTGATACTCTACCGCATTGCGATACAAAATCTGATACAAAAAACGCATACGCTTCTTGGTGCTGAATTCCTTAATACGCTTCTGTACAAATGCCTTTAAAATCGGTGTATCCCTGCCGCAAATCGTAATAATTACATCTTCACAAAGAATAATGCCAAGCGGAATGGTTGTATACTCATTATACTCACCACGACGCTCCGTAACCGGAATATCCACTAAAATCAGCGTATACTCATCTTCTATTTCAATACGCGCACTTTCATCATTATCCAATGCTGCTTTAATATGGTCCAAATCAATCCCATACTCTTGCGAGATAAAACTCGCCTCTTCGTTGGAGGGCGAGGTCATCTTAATCCAAATGTCTGCTTCGTAATTTTCAATTTCACTAATAATACCGTTGTCGGTTTTGTATAAAGATATCATAATAACCGCTTCCTCCTTTTTTGTAGTTTACCACTCTTTAGTATAATAAAAAATCATGTAAAGCACAAGTTTTTTATGATTTTTCTTTCGTCTGCAAAAACATGGATAATTTCCACTTTTCAAATTCCTCAAATCGTGTATAATATTATGTATAGAATTTCTGAACAATACAAGGAGTTTGGCATATGGAAAGTAGTATGTTTTTCTTACTAGCCGGTGGTTTAGTGGTTATTATTATCGCAGTAGTCGTTGCAGTGGTGTCTTCGGTTGTTTCTGCCGTTGCAGCAGACACGGATGATGATACGGAATAATTTTATTTATATAGTCAAAAGGGGCTGTCGCCAGCCCAATGTCATTTAGTTAATCTTTTAGAAAAAGAATTCCTGCTCATTTTTGAAATGAAATGGGCAGGTCTCTTTTTTTCTTTGAAATTTATAAAATAAGTTTAGATTTATGGTTCTTCCATAATTCTTTTCTGTTCCTTTTTGCTAAATTTAGAAAAAACTGTATCATAAGCAAAATCAATCATGTTTAATAACTCATTCTCTGGAAAGTCTGCTAAAAATATTGTATTCCAATAAGGCTGTTGAACGGGTGGGCAATGATACCCTCTTACAACCTTTTCTGGATATACCATTCTCCAAAACTGCCCCGCATCTGATGTACACTTCAATGTGATTTTATAATCATATTCATAAGGATATAGCTGAGCAAATATTTTCCCATTCAGATTATAACATATAGGAATATCTCCAAACGGAAACTCCTCTGTCACTTTATGCTTATTTCTGCAGTATTCTTTTATATCTTCAACCGTCATAATATTACCTATTGGATTATTGTTTTATAAAAAGAATTGTCCGACAGCATTTTCTTGATTGACGCAAACTTGCAAGCACATAATTTTTCGCATATACATAATACTTCATCATTTTCATAATTTTTTACTTCATATCTTTTAAAACCATCTTCCAAATGAAATAAAAAAATAACTTTATCGTCTGTTAAATATTCGTTCCAATATTCTACTTCTAAGTGTTCCTTAATAAATTCTTCCCACATTTCTGCCTTTTCCTTTGGAAACGATATTTTATAATTGTTTATATCACGTTCTATACAAAAACCATGGTGTTCTAAATCCCAAATGCTATTATCTATTCCCATAACATATGTATGATACATTTCTTATTACCTCCGCAACTTACCTACGAACACTTTACTTCTAACAGTTTTTTTATATCTTCATAGTGTTCTTGGGATATGATGCGATAATGTATCCATCCACCATCGCCACAAAGATATTTATTATCAATGTATTCTTGGGTGTATTTTGCCAACTCCCCATAAATCGCCTGATATTGCACATTTGTTAATCGCATCATTACGGTAAACGCTCCTGCTTCAGCAAAGACATTACACATTAGCTTTTTCTTTTTATAATGACCAATGCCCCAACCATACTTATTTCCATAAGGGAAAACCACTTTCTGTTCTGTAGCAAAAGTGGTAGTCAACCAACCATTTATCATAGAAAAACGTTCAGCATTTTCAGCACAGTATTTTGTCATTTCCTGTATGGTAGGCACGATTTGTTTGTTTAGCATTCTTTCGTACATAACTAACCTCCAAATTCAAATATTGTGACATTCCAAAACTGGAATTTATTACTTCTTGGAAAAATCAATTTCATAACGAGTTCCATGTGAAAGTAATAAGCCATCCACCAAGTCAATCCGCAGAATGCACGTGTTTACATCACTAAAATTGTTATGTCCATTATCAATCCATTCAGAAAATACTTCTCGCATCTTCTTTGCAATATGCTCATTTTCCGGTTTTCCAAAATACCCTAAATCAACACCTTTTCCGTGTGCAGTAAACCAATCGCCTGCAAGTGCAACAATAGGATTTGCTTCAATCTGTTTCATTTTATTTGATAATCCATAAGTAAGTACGTAAAAAGCACCTTCAGAATAAAAAGCATTTACATTACGAACATAAGGGGTATTACCTATGGTTGTTGCCAATGCAATAATATTATCTTTTCCGAAGCGTTCAATCAATATCTCCTCGGCTTCTTTTGATAATTTCTCCATTAATTTCTCTCCATCAATTCAGAAATTATGAAACACGTTGTTCTTTTTATATTACCACACATTGTAATCTTTGAAAAGATATTACCTTTTCATCATTAGATGTTGCTGTTTACCAACTCATGACTAGTTGTGAAAAACCTTTATAGCTCCTCTATACCATTTTCATATACTTTCCGTACGTCTCTTTTTCTAAATCCAATGAATATCCAGCATACTACCATAGCAATTGCTCCGCAAATAGTTACACACCACCGATAATCAAGGAGTTCTCCTAACAAACCTACCAGAACTGCACATATACTACTGCCAATGGTAAATAGTACACCTTCAAAGGCATTTATACGTGAGCGTAAATGTTCCGGAATATATCTCTGCACAGCAGAACTTCTTAAAATAGCACTGTTATTTCCCAAAAATCCGCAAATACCTCTATTTAAAAGCATAAACGGATACGGCAGCCACAAAAGACTCATGTCCATTATTTCATAAATCTGATAAATCCAAAATACAATGGAAAACTTCTTTTTATCAGGAATCTTCACTCGATACTGTACTACACTTCCAAGACTTCGTCCCAAAAACTCTGCTACAGAGAAAAACGAATACATAGCCGCCGTCATGCCAGGCATGGTGCGAAAAAAGGCAACTAAAATCGGTGCATAACCACTTGCAATACCATTTGTCACAGCCATATATTCATAAATACTTCTAAGCCCACGTTCCTTTTTTATATAGACTACGGCTTCGTTAATATCTTGCCACCATTGTTTTAAAGAATACTTTTCTACACTTGCAAAAGAGGTTTCTTCTAAACGAAGAAAACTTTCGGTAAACGCGGCCAGCATACAGAAGCCACCCTGTAAAATAAGCAATGGTGCCACCCCAAGCACATCCAAAAATACTGCTGCCAAGGGCATCATGATTACTTTCAATACCGGATAAAGCATAGATGATACTGCATATCCTTTTTGCTCCATTCCCTTTGGAATCACATTCGGATAGATACTGGTATACGCCAATTCATCCACAGCCCCCAAACAGGAAAGTAACAAGGATACACACAAATATCCTATGTATGAAAACTCAAAATTTAACAGATAAATGCCCATCAACGCATAAATCATACCATTTACAAAATCTCCACACACTAAAAACGTTTTTCTTGGCAGACGATCCATCCATGGGGCCACCACAATTGGCAGTAATGCATAAGGCAATAACTGAATGGCCACAATCAAAGCGGAAGCCAATGTGCTCCCAGTCTCATCAAATACCAAAAAGGAAAGGGCAACCCCTCCTGCAATTCCTCCCGCTGCTCCTAATGTTGTAGCCAGTGTTACCAGTTTAAAATTTCTGGTCCATAAAGTCTGTTTCATAAAAAAATCACCTCCGTCTATATTATGACAGAGGTGTTAAATATTGTAAATTTATTATATTAGGGAAAATCAAGCTTATTATTACGCTTTAAAACCACTTTAATTCACATTTGCAGGAAAATCCAGCAAAAGCTCATACGCTTTTTTGTACTGTCTGTTTGCCGTGTACCAGTCCAGTACCCAAGGCAGATGAAAACTTGCATACCCTATCGGGAGCTGTTTTCTGCATTCCTCAAAGCAATCAAGTAGCATACCCCCATAGTTTTCTTTTAGAAGATAATCCGGATTGTCTAATCGAAATCGTACCAGTTCACACATTTTTTCTGCCAAGTTATTACTTGGATATTCGCATTCCATTCCTGCTGCTTTATCCAGTGCATTCTTTGCTTCAGACACCTTTCCAAGCTTTTCACAACAAATAGCAAGCTTATGAAGAGACATAACACCGGCGTTTGATAAGGTTGAAAAATATTCATATGCTGCAGCATAATCGCCTGTTTCTAACTGGGTAGCCGCTATATTATACGCAATGGAATCTAACGCCTGGTCATCGTGAAGTGCTTTTGCCAGCCTCTCTGCCACTTTGTAATGTACTTTCATATTCTCTATATCCCGGCACTCCGAATAACAATTGCCTATGTATAGTTTAGCATTCAACATTAATCGTGGAGCACCCTCTCTGGATGCCAGTTCATACGCCATCAGCAAATATTCTATTGCAACAGAAGGATTATGTCCTTTTTCATAAGCATCCATACCTGCCCAATAGTAGGTGTAGGCAATTGGCATCAAATGAATTGCTTCATCCAATCTATTTTGGTATATTCTCTGCATAGCCAGCTGTCTGGAACTCATACAATTTTCTAAGGCTTCGTCTACTAACGCTTCCCCGCTTTCCAGCACTTGCGTCAAAAGCAGCAAATCCAACCCGGCTTCTGTAGCCTGATACTTCTCATCTTTCCATTCTTTAATGCGTTTATGAAGAGCTTCAAACTCCCCTGTAAACAGTAATTCATAGGCTTCTTCTGTTAACTGACTTGCTCTGGTACTGACCTGATGGTCCACATGTACTCCTAGTCGCTCAAACAATAATTCCAAAACATCTTCAGAAGGTGCAGCTTTTCCCTGCTCAATTTTGGATAAATAGGATACTGCACAAATACCTTTGCACAAGCCTTCCTGACTCCAACCGCGTTCTAAACGCTTACGATGTATTAACATTCCCTGATAGTTCATGCCACACCCCCTTATTACAAAATTTATTGTATCATCGATAACTGCTTACTGAAGTAACTTCATCATAATCTCATTGCTTCTGGTTACAAACTTCGCCATGTCGTCTGCTTCCAACGGACCATGCTGTAATTTTGCCAAATCGTATAACTGTTCACAAATCATCTTGGTGTCGTCACCATCTTCATGTGTAAGTACGTAATCTACCAATGGATGTCCTGCATTGAGTACCAAGGTTTCGCCTTCTTTGCCGAAAGCACCCATATCCATACCATTTGCAGCATACATACGCATCATATCCTGCATGCGGCGTGCTTCCTCTGATACAGTAATTACAGATGCAATCTTGGAATTACGAAGCTTCTCCACCTTCACGGTAATATTGTCTTTCTTGATGGCTTTCTTCATAATCTTGCCTACTAATTCAGTCTTATTTGCCAAATCTTCTGCAGCCTTTTTGCTGGTCTTTGCTTTCAGGCTGTCGGTTAAGTCTGCGTCAATTCGCATAAACTTCACACCTTCGTTCTTCATCTCAAGCTGAGAAATAAACGGCTGGTCAATATTATGATTTAAGATAACAGCATCCATTTTAGCAGCCTTAAACATCTTGATATACTGAGACTGCTGGCGCTCGTCGGTTACGTAGTAGATGGTCTTTTCTTTTTTCTCGTCTTCTGCTTCTGCATCGCTGTCCGCTTCCATACCATCTGCTGCATCTTTATTGCCTTCTTCTACGATTTCCGCCTGAACTACGTTGCCGTTTTCATCTGTAGCAGTTTCCACAGCATCAATCGGCTTTACTTCCAGGCATTCCGGAAGAGTCATATACACGCCATCCAGATTCTTAAACAAAATGTAGTCTGTCATCTTGTCGCAGAATTTATCATCTTTTAAGCAGCCAAACTTAATAAATGGGCTGATATCGTCCCAATACTTTTCGTAATTTTCCTTGTCGGTCTTGCACATGCCGGAAAGCTTATCTGCCACCTTCTTGGTAATGTAATCGCTGATTTTCTTAACAAAACCGTCGTTCTGAAGGGCAGAACGGGAAACGTTTAAAGGTAAATCCGGACAGTCAATTACACCCTTTAAGAGCATTAAAAATTCCGGAATTACTTCTTTGATATTGTCTGCAATAAATACCTGATTGTTGTACAGCTTAATGGTGCCTTCCAAAGAATCATATTCGGTATTAATCTTAGGGAAGTATAAAATCCCCTTTAAATTGAACGGATAGTCCATATTCAAATGAATCCAGAATAAAGGCTCTTTGTAATCGTGGAATACGTTTCTGTAAAATGCAAGATAATCGTCCTTGCTGCACTCGTTAGGGCTCTTAGTCCAAAGAGGCTGTGTCTCATTCAAAAGCTCCGGCTCTTTCTTTTCATCGGTTTCATTTGCCTTGGACAAATAAATCTCGGTAGGCATAAAAGAACAATACTTCTTGATAACTTCTCTTGCTTTATACTCATTGCAGAAGCTTAAGCATTCTTCATTTAAATATAAAGTGATAGTAGTACCTACTTCTGTCTTGTCCCCTTCTGTCATTTCAAACTCGGTACCGCCGTCACATACCCAGTGAACCGCTTTTGCACCATCTTTGTAAGATAAGGTATCAATCTGCACCTCATCTGCCACCATAAATGCAGAATAAAAGCCTAAACCAAAGTGACCGATAATCTGGTCTTCGCCCGTCTTATCCTTGTACTTCTCAATAAAGTCTGTTGCACCGGAAAATGCAATTTGGTTAATGTACTCTTCTACCTCTTCTGCAGTCATACCAAGACCATTATCCTTAATCACTAAGGTCTTTGCCACAGGGTCTACAATGACATCAATACGGCCCTTGTAATCCTCCGGCAAGGTATACTCGCCCATCATGTCTAATTTTTTCAATTTTGTAATAGCATCGCAGCCGTTACTGATTAATTCACGATAAAAAATGTCGTGGTCGCTATAAAGCCATTTCTTGATAATCGGAAAAATATTTTCACTATTGATAGATAAACTACCCTTCATATTCATCGCCTCCAACGTTTGCTTTTGTAAGCAGTTTTACTGCCTTATCATATTGCTTATTCTATCCCTCCCAAATCAGATTGTCAACACAAAATTAGCACTCTATCGTCTAGAGTGCTAATTTTTAATGAATACTTTATACTATTTTTATAATTTCTTATTTTGCTTCCGTCTCAAACATGCTGCCAAGTCTGCTGTCATAGATACTAAACAGTTCCGCGGTATTCACGATACTGCTGTCCGATAACTCCATCGTCGTAATCACCTTAAGATTTTCTCTTTTTTCTAACTGTCCCACAAACTCATTGTACGTGTCACCGAAAACCTCCTGCTTGCGGCTGACTAAAAGCTTTACCTTATTTAAATCCGTCTGCTCTCTATCTAGAGTAGAAATGCACTTGATGATGTGATATCCATGACTGGTCTTTACCACCGGTGCAATTTCATCGGTTGCCAATGCAAAAGCTGCCTCTTCAAAGCTTTCTTCCAAATCACCCATGCCAAAGGAATAGGTTCCCTTAGAATCCTCACTGTACTTGGAAATTAAAGCATCAAAGCTTTCACCTTCTATAGCCATTTGGCGTATTTCTTCTGCTTTATTGTAAATCTGACTGCATTCTGCTTTATCCATTTCCTGACGGTTGCCATGTTCATCCACCGTATATGTTTTCAGCAAAATATGCTGCACCGTAATAATTCTGGCCTCATCATCACTGATTTCCGGATTTACGTCACGAATCAAATACGCATATAACTTGTCTGCCAAAAGCTTTTCAGCGTATATCTGCTCCACTATTTTCCCTTCCGTAATACCAAGCAGTTCCTTCTCACTCTCCGTAAGGGTTGCCAGATATTCTGCCGCTGCACTTTGTACTGCAGACGCTTCCTCCTCCGTCAGTATCACTTCGTACTCCTTTGCCAAAAGCTTCATAGCTTTTACCTGAGAAAGCCATGCTAATGCAACCTCTTTGCAATTATCCAGCAGTGTGGTATCCTCATCTACAGATATGTTCCAAAGCTCCTCACCATATACCTGCTCATACTGATTGGCAATATTGGTCAAATATAACATTAACTCTGTGGTAGTTGCCTTCTCGCTTCCTACTTGAAATGCTTCGTTGCTCCCAAAGCCTGTGGTTAACACTACCTTGCTTTCACTGCAGGCAGTTAACATCATCACACTGCATACTACAAGGGCTGCAGCCAATATCACTTGCATTTTTTTAATCATTCTATCATAACTCTTTCTAAATTTGTGTTACTACGTTTAAAGTAGACCCCATATTAGTTTTGCAGATTTCAATACGGTTGTCAATACGTTGTTTTAAGGATTCCACATGTGAAATAATTCCCACCAGCTTATCTCCCTGAGTGAGTTGATACAAGGTATCACAGGCAGCCTGCAAAGTTTCTTCATCGAGAGAGCCAAAGCCTTCGTCTACAAACAAGGTTTCCACTTGGATACCACCCTGATATGCCTGAATCACATCACTCATGCCAAGGGCCAGAGAAAGGCTGGCATTGAAGCGCTCGCCGCCGGATAAAGTGCTGACCGGGCGGGTCTTGCCTGTATAATAATCCACAATCATAATGTCCAAATGGTCTTTGGTACGTGCATCCGATACTTCGGTTTTGCGAATCATTTCATATCGGTCCATGGTCATATGACGGAAACGCACATTGGCTGCCGCCAAAATATCTTCAAAATAACTGCTGAGCACATATTGCTCAAACACCAGTCTCTTGGCATTATTTCCGGTTGCCATATTTTCCAAATCCTTAATAATACCATATTCTTTTTTGAATGTATCGGCCAGACCGCGGTTTTCCTTCAAGGACGCCAGTCCCTCTTTCATACGCGCTTCCTTTAAAAGCACCTGCTGTTCTCTATTTCTCACCTCATCCCGGCTGCACTGCTCCTCCTTGAAATCAGCTTCAATTGCCTCCGCATCTAAAAGAGTAACCTTGGAAAGTTCCTCTGTCAAATGCTCTATCACAGCCAAAGTGCTAACCACCATATCTTCCCATTTTTTCACCTGTTCTTGGTATTTTAGCTCTGTTGCTTTTGGCAGTCTGGCTTGTAAAAATTCGGTTTCTTCTGTAAAACTGCTTTTTTCCAGTTGTGCCTGCCATGCTTCCTGCTGTTTTGCAAGACAGTCCCTTGCTTCGCATTCTTCTTCTAAAGCCTTACGCTTGGCCTCCAAAGCAGCCTGCACTTGGCCATAGACCGTCATCTGCTTATCTTTTTCTTTGTCATGAACCTTTTTTAAATGCTCAACTTCTTTTAAATCCGGAACCGTGCCATCCGACTGAAAAGGTAAGGGATGCTCTAGTGAGCCACATACCGGACAAGGCTGACCTTCCAAAAGCATATCGGCCACAATTCCGATACTTGCGCGTCTGTATGCGCTGTCAGCCTGCTGCCAGGCTTCATAGGTCATTTTTGCAGCTTGCTCCGCCTGCATATACTGCTCTCTGGCCTCTTCCACACTCCGGTTAATCTTTTTTACCTGTTCTAAGGCTTTTTTCACTTC
This sequence comes from Lachnospiraceae bacterium, assembly GCA_045631045.1. GTDB lineage: Bacteria > Bacillota > Clostridia > Lachnospirales > Lachnospiraceae > RGIG6307. The sequence continues at coordinate 5,367 of JAZQUB010000047.1, read as the reverse complement.
ATTTTGGGCTGTGGTATAGGCCTCATAATCTTTGGTAATTTCCTGTGCTTCTTTAGCTCTGTTTAGGCTGACTTTGGTTGCCTCATATTGCTCCTTGGTACTTTGCAGCTTCTCGTAACGCTCTTTCGCCTGCTGTAACTGTTCCTGCTTTTTGCGTTGCTCCAGTGCCTGGGTATAAGCCGCCTGTTTTTTTACCAACGCTTCTTCTTTTTCTTTAAGTTGCCTTTTCAGCCCGGCTTTTTCTTCTATATAAAAAGTCAAACGTGCTGCCATCTCTTCCTGTATAGCATCCAAATTCATGTAGGACTCCGCAGCCAAATTCTCCAAGGTTTGCTCGCCTTTTGCATGAATTTTAATATCTTCTTCTATTCTATGGGTGTACTCACTTACCTTTCGATAGCTGGCTGCTGCCTTTGCTTTCAAGGTCTGGGTAAACAAATCCAATTTTTCCGTACCGAAAATACCACGGAAAATCTTTGTTTTTTCCTGACTCGGTGCAGTAAGCATTTTGTCAAATTCCCCTTGTGAAATCATGGAAATCTGCTTGAATTGGCTGTAATCCAATGCCATCAATTCCTGCAACTTTCGATTCACACTTGTCACACCGGCAATCACGTTTCCATCCGGCAAAAGAAGCTTGGCATCTTCGCTTTCCTTCGTGTACGTTAACGTACCTTCGGCGTTTTTACGTTTCTTCGGACGCATATATTCCGGATTTCGCTCCACCTCATACATCTGCCCATTGTGCGTAAAAATAAATCTCACGTAAGTCTTCGTATCCGGATTTGCAAAATCAGAGCGCAACGTATTTTTTTCACGCTCCTTGCCGGAAGTATTTCCATATATTGCAAAGCATATACCGTCAAAAATGGTAGTCTTTCCAGAGCCGGTGGGACCTGTTATTAAAAAAAGCGCACCTTTATCAAAGGCTTCAAAGTCCACCTTCACCACGTCCTTATATGGTCCCCAGGCTGACATTTCTAAATATTTTGGTCTCATAGGCTCTTTACCTCGATTTCTTCCGCAATTTTTTTTACTACGTTGGCTCGCTCTTCATCCATCGGCTCACCTGAAAAGTTTTCGTAAAAATCCGCAAATAAGTCTGCTATCGTTTTTTCCTTACTCTCCGTCCCATGAAACAATGGCATCTTTCCTTCCGCCAAACGCTTCTCCAGTACAATCTGCATGGTATTTGGGTAAATACTTCTAAGCGTACCAATTGGGTCAATCAACTCCTCCTTGTCTGTCAAAATAGCCTGAATATAATCCTCGCGGCCATTCTCTGCCTCGTTGCCCTGCTTTACCAATTCTGCCAAACTGCCCCTCAAAATACGCATGTGACGCCTTGGATGAAGTACCTTGCGGTATACCCCTATGGCACCCTCGGCGCCCAAATCAATGATGTTTACACCTTTTTTCGTGTAACTTACATTACTATCCCCTACATTCGTCTCTATAGCACCTTCCTTTTTGCCTGACATACTTGCGGCAGTACATTCTGAAAAAGAATAACAAAGCGGAGAACCTGCATAGTAGGTCTGCCCACGTTTCATAGCCTGTGGCTTGTGAATATGCCCCAATGCCACATAATCATATGCTCTAAACAAGTCCACATCCACCTGCTCCAAGCCACCTACAAAACCACGTACTTCAGAATCAGAAAGCTCCGGCTCTTCCCCCCCTGCACATACAAAAAAATGTGTCATCAGTACATGCCTGTCGGCTACATTCCAGTTTTCTTTCCAATGCTCCAGTTGCTTTGCCACAGCCTCCTCACAGTTCGCAGCACCAACTACTGCCGGCTTCACAAAAGGAAGCATATGCACCGCAACCTTGCCATACTCATCCTGCAAAAACACCTCTTTCACATCCCTGCCACCGACGATATATAGTCCATTCTTCTCAAACAGACCCGAACCAAAACTTAGCCGCTCTGCACTGTCATGGTTTCCGGAAATCATAAACACCGGCGCAATCTTCAGTGCTTCCATTAAAAACCACTCCAACAACTGCACCGCCTCTGTACTCGGCACAGACCTGTCATATATATCTCCTGCAAGTAAAATTGCATCTACCTTCTCTGCTTTAGCAATCTGCAAAATCTCCTGCAAAATATGCCGCTGGTCCTCTAACATATTAAATTCATAAATACTTTTTCCTATATGCAAATCCGCAGTGTGTAAAAATTTCATTGTCTGCCCCACTTATACATGTAAATTTCTATACTAGTCGGGGATTTTACTCTTAAATTCCCGACTGATTATATATTTTCTTCATTCCGGTCGGGAATTTTACTTGTAATTCCCCCGACCGATTATACTCTTTTCTCGCTCCGGTCGGAGATTTTCTCGTTTTTCCCCCGACTGATTATACTCTTTTCTCGCTCTAGTCGGAGATTTCCTCGTTTTTCCCCCGACTGATTATACTCTTTTCTCGCTCTAGTCAGAGATTTCCTTGTAATTCCCCCGACCGATTGCACAACTAACTCACTACAGTTGGAAATATTCCAAGTTCCGCACCTATATACAATTTAATGTAATTATAAAAAAGCTGCTGTAACTACACTATGTTTTGTATTCGCTGACGTCTATTTTTCATGAAGCAATACTATCGAATGCTCCGTTAAGAAACCGGCAAGTAACGCCTTGGCGGTTTTAGGAGCTGACTCGATAGTGTTGCTGAAGGAAATATAGCCGGCAGCGAATAAATACTCAAAGTGTAACTACAGCAGCCTATGCATTTACAATTTATTTAATAACGTGAATCCAGCCTTCCGGAGCTTCGATACGACCCATCTGAATGCCGGTCAATGTCTCATAAAGCTTCTTGGTGATAGGACCCATTTCTGTCATACCGCTTGGTAAGCAGATTTCACGACCATGATCCACAATCTTGCCAACAGGAGAAATAACTGCTGCTGTACCGCAAAGACCACATTCTGCCATGTCATCTAATTCACTTAAGTAAATTTCACGCTCTTCTACTTCTAAGCCTAAATATTCCTTTGCTACGTATAATAAGGAACGTCTTGTAATAGAAGGTAAAATAGAGCTGGACTTAGGTGTAACAACCTTGCCATCCTTTGTAACGAACAAGAAGTTTGCACCGCCTGTCTCTTCTACCTTAGTACGTGTAGATGCATCTAAGTACATGTTCTCATCAAAACCATTCTCATGAGCCTTAGTAATCGCATACATACTCATTGCATAGTTAAGACCTGCCTTGATATGACCGGTACCATTCGGTGCTGCTCTGTCAAAATCACTTACACAGAGAGTTAAAGGCTTTACGCCGCCCTTAAAGTAAGGACCTACCGGTGTACAGAAAATACGGAACTGATACTCTGTTGCAGGCTTAACACCGATAACAGGATTTGTACCGAACATATATGGACGAAGGTACAATGTAGCACCGGAACCATATGGTGGAACAAACGCTGCATTTGCTGCTACTACCTTTGTCACTGCATCAATAAATCTATCCTTTGGAAATACAGGCATAATCAGACGCTGTGCACTGTCAGCCATACGATCTGCATTTAAGTCAGGACGGAAACATACAATGTGACCATCTTCTGTAGTATATGCCTTCAGACCTTCAAAAACAGTCTGTGCATACTGTAAAACACCCGCACACTCACTAATTGTTACCTGTGCATCCTCTGTGAGCACACCATCATCCCATGCGCCATCCTTAAAGTTGGATACATAACGCATATCTGTCTGTACATAGCCAAAGCCAAGATTTGACCAATCAATATTCTTCTTTTCCATTTGTATTGTCCTTCTTTCTATCAAAAAATTCAAAGAATATAATTATTATCGTACTTTTTTAAGGAAAAGTCAACCAGTCCGTTTGATGTATTTTAACTATTTTTTAATACGTTCGTATTTTCTAAAATAATACGTAATATCAAAATACGTCTGCTCGTCACTTTCCGCCACCAAAGTCCATTCCGGATCTTTGTCCAAATTTGGGAAATAGCTGTCTGCCGCATATGCCTGCTCGATATACGTTACATGAGCAACGTCACAATATGGCAGCATCTGCTGATACACGCTGTCTCCACCGATAATATACACATCTTCGGAGTTATAGTTTTTTAATTCCTCCAGTAATTCTTCCACGGAATGCACTACGATAGCATCCTTTACGGTGTACTCCGGATTTCTGGTTAAAATAATATTGGTACGCTTCGGAAGCGGCTGCTTTTGCGGAAACGTATCCATGGTCTTACGTCCAAGAACTACGACCTTATTAATAGTTTCATTACGAAACATCTTCTGGTCATTTGGAATGCGAACCAAAAGCTCGCCTTTATTACCAATAGCCCAATTTTCATCTACTGCAACAATCATGTTCATAACGGTATTTTCCTCCTATAAATCATCTGCTATTACTAATCCCAAACACTTACTAAATAGCAATCGGAATATCTTTAATTTGCGGATGTGTCTCATATCCCTCCAAATGCACATCCTCTCTGGTAAACTGATAAAAGTCTTTAATGTCCGGATTTAACCAAAACTTCGGTGCCGGCAATGGTTCACGCTTAATCAGTTCCTTGATAACAGGAATATGTCTGTCATAAATATGTGCGTCCGCAATTACATGAACCAACTCGCCTACTTCCATATCACAAACCTGCGCAAGCATATGCACAAGAACAGCGTACTGTACTACATTCCAATTATTTGCGGCCAAAACATCCTGGGAGCGCTGATTTAAAATTGCATTTAACGTCAGTTTTTCATGTCGCGGTTTCTGGGTTACATTAAAGGTCACGGAATATGCACAAGGATATAAATTCATTTCATGCAAATCCTGATGCACATAAATATTGGTCATAATACGACGACTGAACGGATTATTCTTCAAGTCATAAATCACACGGTCAATCTGGTCAAACATACCTTCCTTGTACTGATGCTTTACACCCATCTGATAACCGTACGCTTTACCAATAGAACCGGTTTCATCTGCCCACTCATCCCAAATTCTGGTTTTTAATTCATTTACATTGTTGGATTTTTTTTGCCAAATCCAAAGCATCTCCTCTGTACAGGACTTTAACGCAGTCTTACGAAGGGTCAAAATCGGAAACTCCTTACTTAAATCATAACGATTTACCACACCAAACTGCTTGATGGTATAGGCCGGAGCGCCGTCCGGCCAATGTGGACGTACCTTTTCTCCCTCTGTACTAGTGCCGTTTTCTAAAATATTTTGACACATATCAATAAAAATTTTATCTGCTAAACTCATGTTCTCCTCCTTATATCCCTAAAAAATAATCATTTTCAAAATTGCTAATATCAACAGATGCACCGGATAAAACATATAAAAGAAATATTTATTCTGCCTTCC
>JAZQUB010000046.1:0-36761 GCA_045631045.1 Lachnospiraceae bacterium | reverse complement strand
TTCTTGATTGGGGAGAATTTGGGATTTTAGAAAATATAGCCAAATTACTATAGCATTAAAGGCACAGCCCTCATTGGAAGACTGTGCCCTATTTTTTAACTTATTAATCTACAAATGCATCATAAATTGCTCTGATCGCATCTTCAAAATCACGGTTTGCTACACCGATAATGATATTCTGCTCGCTGGAGCCCTGGTCGATCATCTTGATATTGATATCAGCCTTAGCAAGTGCTTTAAATACCGTTGCTGCGGTACCCTTCTGAGCGCGCATACCGCGTCCTACTACTGCAACCAATGCCAGGTCTGCTTCGATATCGATAGAATCCGGCTTTGCCAGTCTGTGAATTGCACTGACTACGCCCTGCTCCTTGTCGATAAATTCATCCTGATGTACAAATACGGTCATGGTATCGATACCGGACGGAATGTGCTCAAAGGAAATACCGTAATCTTCAAATGCCTGCAACACCTTGCGTCCAAAACCAATTTCAGAGTTCATCATATCTTTTTCAATATTTACTGCACAGAACCCTTTCTTACCTGCAATACCTGTAATAATATACTGGGACTTCTGGCAGGTACTTCCTACAATCCATGTACCTGCATCCTCCGGCGCATTGGTATTCTTAATATTAATCGGAATATTTTCCTGTCTAACCGGGAAAATTGCATCTTCATGAAGTACGCTTGCCCCCATGTATGCCAACTCACGAAGCTCTTTATATGTAATAACACTGATTGGCGCAGGATTTTTTACGATACGCGGGTCTGCTGTTAACACGCCGGAAACGTCTGTCCAGTTCTCATACACATCTGCACGGATTGCCTTAGCCACAATAGCGCCTGTAATATCAGAACCGCCTCGGCTGAAGGTCTTAATGCGGCCATCCTCGTATGCACCATAGAATCCCGGTACCACGGCTCTGCTGAACTGACTTAAATATTTGCTCATAATTTCATGGGTGGTTTCTGCATCAAATTCACCGTTATCTGTAAAGCGAATTACCTTTGCTGCATCCACAAACTCAAAGCCAAGATATGCTGCCATAATAATGCCGTTTAAATACTCACCACGGCTTGCCGCATAGTCCTTACCTGCTTTTGCCTTAAAATTCTCAGCGATTGTAGCAAATTCTGCATCCAAAGATAAATCCAATTTTAAACCGGCAATAATCTCTTTGTAGCGGTCATGAATTGCTTCTAATTCCTTAGAGAAATCTTTGTCTGCTTCTGCTATTGCATAGCAGCCATACAACATGTCTGTAACCTTGGTATCCTCACCAAAACGTTTTCCCGGTGCACTTGGTACCACATAAGCTCTCTGCTTATCTGCGCGAATAAGGTCTCCTACTTTTTTGAACTGAGCAGCACTTGCAAGTGAACTACCTCCGAATTTTACCACTTTCTTCATAATATTATCCTCTTTATGTATGATTATTTACTAAATAACTTTTCTATTAACTTATAGCCTTCTGCGCTAAAATTACCACTAATCTGCGCTTCTGCTTCGTTGTAGTTCCATGTATGTGCCTCCTGTGCAGTGCTGTCATACAATAAATATGGCACACTGTCAGAAGAATGGGTACGAATGCAGATTGGCGTCGGATGGTCCGGTAAAACCATAAGGCGATAATCCTCGCCGGCAGCTTCTAACTTCTCGCAGATTGGTCCGATTACTTTTTCGTCCAAATATTCAATCGCTAAAACCTTGCGCTCTACGCTGCCCTGATGTCCCATTTCATCCGGTGCTTCTACATGTACGTATACGAAATCGTATCCTTCTTCGGTAAGCCCTTTCACTGCAGCATCTACCTTACCTGCGTAGTTAGTGTGAAGACCTCCATTCGCTCCTTCCACTTGAGCCACGCCCATATGAGCACCTACTGCGATACCCTTTAACAGGTCAACGGCAGAAACCATAAGACCTTTCTTACCGGTTTTTTCATAGAAATCACTTACCTGTGGCTTGGTGCCTGCGCCCCAGAACCAACAACAGTTTGCCGGATTTAAGCCCTGTTTTTTGCGTTCCACGTTAATCGGATGGTCTTTTAAAAGCTCGTAGCTTACTTTCATCATATGTAACAACATTTCATCTTCCGGAAGATGCTGTCCGATTACCTGTCCTAACACATCATGAGGCTGAACCAATTCCACAACGCGTCCGTTTTTCCAAATCAGGCAATGTCTGTAGCTGGTGCCTACATAAAACTGATATATCTCATCCTGCAATGCTTTGCGAACCACATCTACCAAAACTGCACAATCCTCTGTAGATATCTCGGAAGAACTGTGGTCGATGATAATCTGTTCCTCAAAAGGCTTATCTTCCTCGGAAATGGTTACGATATTACACCTGAGTGCAATGTCCGTATCCTCCATCGGCACGCCAATGCTAAGTGCTTCTAACGGAGAACGTCCGGAATAATTTTCCTGTGGATTGTAGCCCATAACTGCCAGATTGGCAACGTCACTACCCGGCTTCATTCCTGCAGGTACTGTCTGTACCATACCAATTTCGGACAGCTTGCTTAGTCTGTCCAAAACAGGTGTTTTTGCATATTTTAAAGGTGTCTGGCCACCCAGCTCTTCTATCGGGCGGTCCGCCATACCATCACCCAATACAATAATATATTTCATACTCTGCCTCCCTATGTATAAGCCCTATGCAATACGAATTCTGCTGATTGCACCTGTAAGCTTAGCATAACAGTCCGCAAATGCTTTCTCACTCATTACATCCGTCACGAAGGCTCTTTCCTGTGGCTGGCTTTCTAAGTCAATATAGGTAACATCGCCAAATAATGCACTCACCTCTGCCACACTTTCTGCCTTTACACGTACCAAGAACTGCTTGGTCATATCGTCTACAGACATCTGCTCAGCCGGCTCTGCACTCCAGTTACAGGTAATGTGCTTACCCATGCTCTGTGCCACTGCTACAACATCTGCACAAACAGCACTTGCCGTAGGAAGCTTGCCTGCACCTGCTCCATAGAACATAGCATCACCAAGCATATTGCCGTGCACTAAAATACCATTAAATACGTCATTTACCATGTATAAAGGATGACTATTCTTTATCAGACAAGGAGACACCATGGCTGCCACCTTATCGCCTACCATCCGGCTCTGTCCTAATAATTTAATACTCATACCCAACTTTCTTGCGTACATAAAATCCACACTGGTAATAGAGGTAATACCCTCTACGTATAAATTTTCATAGGACACATTCTTCTCACACATCAGCGAAGATAAAATTGCAATCTTGCGGCCGGCATCATGACCTTCCACGTCTGCTTCCGGATTACGCTCTGCATAGCCCTTATCCTGAGCTTCTTTTAATACTTCCGCATAATCTGCACCTTCTCTGTCCATCTTGGTCAGCATATAGTTGGTGGTACCATTTAAAATACCGGTAATACTTTCTATCTTGTCTGCGGTAATGCAATTCATAATATTGCGGATAATCGGAATACCGCCGCCTACACTTGCTTCAAATAAATAGCTGCAGTTGTGTTCCTTTGCAATCTCGATAAGCTCAGGCCCAAATGCTTCTACCAGTTCCTTATTGGATGTACAAACGCTCTTGCCGGCTTCCAATGCTCTGCGGGAGTAATCATATGCAACACGCTTTCCTCCCATGGTCTCGCAGCAAATCAAAACTTCCGGGTCGTTTATAATCATGTCAATGTCATGCACAACCTTGGACTCAAACTTATGTCCCGGAAAATCCCTTAAATCAAGAATGTATTTTACCTCAATGTCCATTCCGGTTCTTTTACGGATTTCCTCGCGATTCACATCCAAAACTTCAGCTACACCGCTTCCCACGGTACCGAAACCAAATATTGCTACTTTAATCATACTATGTATCCTCATTCTTCTATAAGTTTCCACTATGCTCAACATTTTAGCACATTAAAGTGCAACTTGCAATTGTTAAGATTATATATTTTCTCATTGAAATATGCTTATTTTTTTGTTATACTGATAAAAATACTTAAAACAAGGAGGAATCGCTATGGAAGTAAGAGATTGTCTTAAAGGCAGACGCTCTATTCGCAAATTTACTGCTCAGGCAGTTGCTCCTGAATTGATAGCTGATTTAATCGAAACTACCAGCTACAGTCCAAGCTGGAAGCATACTCAGATTTGTCGTTATGTAGCCGTTACCGGCGATTTAAAAGACCGCATTGCTGAGGAATGTACTTCCTTTTATCCGCATAACTGTGAGATTATTAAAAGTGCTCCACTGCTTATGGTTCAGTGCTTTATCAAGAATCGTTCCGGTTTTGAACGCGATGGTTCTTACAGCACCCACAGAGAAGGCGGCTGGCAGATGTACGATGCCGGTATTCAGGCCGATGCTCTTTGCAATGCAGCACATGACTTAGGACTTGGCAGTGTTATTTTAGGTATCTTTGATGATGCCAAGGTTGCCGAACTTATTCATTTATCAGATGACAGGGAGGTCGTAGCCCTCATCCCTATGGGATACGCAGATGAAACCCCTAATGCTCCTCGCAGAAAATCTGTAGAGGATTTATTGACATTCTTATCGTAATTTATTTCAGGATCGGATTTTTATTCGGTCCTCAAATTTTGTTTATATCAAAAGAAAAGGAGTACGAACTATGAGACATTTAATGAAACCACTTGACTTTTCTGTAGAGGAGCTGAATGCCCTCTTCGACTTGGCAAAGGATATTGAATTTAACCGTGCCAAGTATGCACATGCCTGTGACGGCAAAATTTTAGCAACCTGTTTTTACGAACCAAGCACCAGAACCCGTTTAAGCTTTGAGTCCGCTATGCTTAGTCTGGGCGGACAGGTACTGGGCTTTGCTTCTGCAAGCTCCTCCTCCGCATCCAAAGGCGAAAGCGTATCTGACACCATCCGCATGGTCTCCTGCTTTGCAGACATCTGTGCCATGAGACACCCAAAAGAAGGTGCACCAATGGTAGCTGCTGCCAAATCCAGAATTCCTGTAATCAATGCAGGTGACGGCGGACATCAGCACCCAACCCAGACACTTACTGACTTATTAACCATTCGCTCTTTAAAAGGTCGCCTGGACAATTTTACCATCGGTTTTTGCGGCGACTTAAAATTCGGCCGTACCGTACATTCTCTTATCCACGCACTGGTTCGCTATGAAAATATTAACTTCGTATTTATCTCCCCGGATGAGTTGAAGGTGCCTGATTATATTATCGACGAATTAAAAGAGCACAATATTCCTTACGAGGAAGTTATCAGCTTAGAAGAACACATCGGTGAGCTGGATTTACTGTACATGACACGTGTCCAGAGAGAACGCTTCTTTAACGAAGAGGACTATGTTCGTCTGAAAGACTTCTACATCTTAGACAAAAAGAAAATGGAAAAAGCCAAGGAAGACATGCTGGTCCTTCATCCATTACCACGTGTAAACGAAATCTCTGTGGAAATTGACGATGACCCAAGAGCCGCTTATTTTGACCAAGCTCAGTATGGCAAATATGTCCGCATGGCACTGATTCTCACATTATTAGATATTAAGGTAGACTAAGGAGGCACACTATGTTAAACGTTGGAAAAATTGACGAAGGCTTTGTATTAGACCATATCCCTGCAGGTATGAGCCTTGATATTTACAAATACCTGCACTTAGACAAATTGGACTGCACCGTTGCTATTATCAAAAATGCCAAAAGCAACAAACTTGGCACAAAAGACATTTTAAAAGTAGAATGTAGTGTTGACGTTTTAGACCTGGATGTCCTCGCCGTTTTAAATCAAGGCATTACCGTAAACGTAATCAAGGATTCTGTTATCGTGGAAAAGAAAGCTTTAGAGCTTCCAAAGCAGATTCGCGGCGTCATCAAGTGCAAAAACCCACGCTGCATCACCTCCATCGAACAGGAATTGCCACACATCTTTACACTTACCGATGCAGATAAAGAAGTTTACCGCTGCATTTACTGCGAAGAGAAGTTTAACGGAAAGTGGAGTTGAAATAACAAAGCCGTACCGGTAGGGAAATTTCCTACGGTACGGCTATTCTCTTACTAATTCATATCTCAACAAAAAACGATATATTATACTCCCCTTATATACCCTCTCAGATTCTCTACACTGGTATTTACCACCAATTCCTCCGGAAACCCCATTGCTTTCAGCACCTCCTCGGCATTGGAAAAATCACCGATATGGGGCGCGTAATGACTGTCCGTGCCTAAAACAACCGGCACTTTCTTTTCTTTGCAAAGCTTTAAATAGGTCTCCACATTTGCTCTGCCGCCTTCTCTGACACTGGAGGCACTTAAAGAAGTGTTATTTACTTCTAACAAAACACCCTTTTCTTTAGCAACAGCCACCAGTCTGTCGTACTCAAGCGGATAACGAGAATCGTCCGGATGACCGATAATCTGTACATATGGATTATCCATCACACGAATCAGACAGTCCGTATTCTCTGCTGGGGTGCCACTTTTCAAACACGGAATATGCATGCTTGCAATCACATAATCCATTCTGGCAAGCAGAACATCCGGCAAATCCAAATGTCCTTCCAAATCCATAATATTGGCTTCGCATCCTTTCAGAATACGCATGCCCTGAAACTCATCCGGAAGCACCTTTAAATTTCCGAAAAAATACATGTGTGGTCCACCCGGCATAGCCGGAGCATGCTCACTAAGCCCATACACAGAAAGACCCTTTGCATATGCCGCTGCTACATTTTCCTGAAAGGTACTATATGCATGACCTCCGGCAATGGAGTGTGTATGCAAATCAATAATATATTTCATAGCTATTTCTTACTTTTTCTTTGGATTTATATCCGGCAAGTCATCAATCAACTTTTCAATGATAAGCTTTTTCACATACACATCAAAGCTCAGTGCACAAATAAACGCAAACTTCTTTAAAAACTTCTGATGCTCCTTAGGTGCGTCCTCAAACTGCTCTTCTGCAAGCTTATACTTCATAACTACATCTTGCTTTAACACTTCCATCTGAGACTTTTCCATGGAAAATACTTCATCGTATATATGCTCGATTTTCAATCCTCCTTCATTTGCAAAAAAATGCTCATTCAAAGGAGCAAAAAGCTTCTGAATATCGCCAATAGACAAAATTCCTTTGAAGTAGTATATCAAAACCAGCACCAGAATATGCTCCTTAGAATATTTCTTCTTAATAGGAGCCGGAAGCAAGTCATTTTTGGCGTAGTTATTAATCATGGTCTTGGTGAGAATTTTGTCATCACTCCCATGCCTTGCAGCGGGTGCCAGATTTTCCTCCATAAGAGTCGTTACTTGGTCCATATATAAATCCATATTTGGAATGTCCTTTGATTTAATGTGGTCAAATCGTTCCAGACTCTGCATAATACTTTCTAATAAGTTTTCTGTATCTATCGTCATAATACCCTCCATCATTATATAGTATTATAGTCCAAATATTTTTTTCTCGCAAGTAGTATTTAAAACTACGTCTTATTTAACTTTACAATTTGAAATAAATGTGCTATGATTTCATTGTAACGAGTTAAAACTTTACAGAACAAAAGCGGTGTACCGCTTAAATATAGTATGCGAGGTTAAAGTATGAATAAAAAAATCAAAACGGAAGCCGTTGACAGATTGTTTGAAGCGGTTTTAAGCCTTGAAAATAAAGAGGAGTGCTACAGTTTTTTTGAGGACTTATGTACAGTCAACGAGTTATTGAGTCTTTCTCAGCGCTACGAAGTTGCTACCATGCTCAGTGCCAAAAAGACTTATCTTGAAATCGCAGAGAAAACCGGAGCTTCCACTGCAACCATCAGCCGCGTTAATCGTTCCTTAAATTATGGCAACGACGGCTATGAACTAATCTTTTCCCGCACTCATCATGTGACAGAATAGGAAATAAAATACAAAAGTATATTCTTTCATAAAAATAGGATAAAAGATGGAGCTGTACTGCTTCATCTTTTATCCTATTTTTAAATATTTTACCCTTCAATATTCATTACATCATAAGCATTAATCAGCGCACCATCCAAAGATACCTGATACTTTACCAGCGTATTTTCCGTGCCGATATAAAAAATAGGTGTACCTTTTAATACTTCCACACCCTCTTCCAGCATCGGATAGCCGGAATTGGTGTAAACGGTTACGTAACCATTCCCATGGTCTATTTGAACCTCGTAATCACTATACGCGTTCTGTCGCACGCCAAGCACCGTGCCCTTTCCCGTAGCCACAATAACGCAAGTCTCCGTTGCGTTGTAATACACTGCCATTCCCAGGGCATTGTCTTCCTCAGGTGCCTCTCCGGCTGTTACACTGCCGGTTACCGGAAATCCGGTAGGAATTCGTGCTTCTGTCTCTGACCGTGCTGCCACTTCGGACTCCATGCCATGCTTGTTTATGGTATCACTCAGTACCTGAACCTGCTCTGTCAGTTGCTCATTCTGTATAGCCAATGCATCATATTGTGCCCGTAGATTCTGATATTCATTTCGCTGTTCCAGCATATCCTGTGTAATCTGAAGTACCTGTCTGCTTTCAAAAAATATAATTCCAAGTAACACACCTGCTGCTACACACAATACCAGAATAATCGCCCAAAAAGTTATCTTTTTTTGCTTTGTAGTTGTTCCCTCACTCATACGAAAACCTCCAATCAAGGCTGATTATAACACATCTGTCAATTTATGGCAAGTGTGTCAGTTCAACAGTCTCTGACACGGGGTTAGAATTCGTAACAATTCAGATAACTCGCCCGGTCACACCCGCAAAAGCCCTGCTGCCATTAATATGCACGCGGTCAAAAAAACCGTCACTACCGAGCAAATACTGGTCCATACTACAAGCTGAGCTGCCAGTTGTTCGTCATTGTTCATGGCCCCTGCCATAACTGCACTGGATACCGCAACCGGAGAACCAAACAGGGCAATAAGCGCCGGATATTCGTTTACTCCACAGGATAATATATTGGTATAGTTGCTTAATAACACTGCACCGCCGATACCGATAAGCGGAGCTATTACAATACGCCACAAAGTTCCCACGGTTATATCCTTTAACAATCCCCTAACCGCAGAAAACTCAAACTGTCCACCTAAAACAATCAGGGCCAGAGGCGTAGCAAGTACCTTTAAATTATTTACAGCGGTATATAAAAACTTTAAATCCCGTTCAAAAGAAAATACCAGTTCACCAAACACCTTCATCTGCCAGGTACGAATTCCCAGGCTGGCAAGTCCTACTGCCACACCGATAATCAATGGATTTTTGATAATATTTAAGAGAATACTTTTGATACTCTTAGACAAGGCACCGGATTTATTGATAAATACGGTTAAGGCAATCACACCCATCATGTTAAAAACAGGAATAGTAAAGGCAGAAACCACTGCCGCAACACCGGTTGCTTTACTTCCGCCAAGAGCTTCTGCCAGGGATAGTCCTATAATTGCAAAGTTGCTGCGGAAGGTACACTGCCAGATAACGCCTCTGCGTTCCGGCACCTTGGTGGTAAGCACTGCCGTAAAAAAGCCCAGTACAAAAATTACCATAATTACCGCAAGCGCATATCCTACGATATCCCATTGCACGGCCGAAAAGCTTTCAATCTTATACACATTTACAAAAAGCATACACGGCAAACATACCTTAAAAACCAGGTTGTTGCCTACTTTTACAAACTCTTTTGTAATAAATTTTTTACTTTTTAAAACATATCCTAATAATATTAATAAAATAATCGGGCAAACCGCGTTAATGGCTGTAAGTAAAATCGTTCCCAATTGCATCTTTTTTCTCTTCCTTTTTGTATTTATATTTACTTTCTAAATGATACGTGATACACTAATATAGATTTTGACTTAACAAATGTAATAAACGAAAGGAAATCCTTATGAATAAAGGTATTGTAAAATGGTTCAATGGCCAGAAGGGTTATGGCTTCATTCACGACGAATCAGGCATCGACCTTTTTGTACATTATTCTGACCTCAACATGGTCGGTTACAAAGCTCTGGATGAAGGTCAGCCTGTTGAATACGAAATAAAAGAAGGCGTAAAAGGACCTCAGGCCGTAAATGTTACCAAGCTCTATTCCATATAATCCAGCACTTTCTCAAACTTCATGCTGCCACCAAACAAATCCAATGCACTGCCGATTGTAACATCTATTTTGCCTCTTCCAAGTCCTTGCAGCAGCTCTAAATCATAAAAATTATGTACACCGCCTGCATAAGTCATAGGAATTTTTGCCCAGTCTCCCAGCATCATAACCAGCTCTTCTTCAATACCGCCATTTTTTCCTTCCACGTCTACTGCATGAATTAAAAATTCATCACAATAATCCTTGAAATAATTTAGCGTCTCATGGTTTAAAATAACATTAGAAGCCTTCTGCCAGCGGTCCGTCATGATATGGTATTCACCCTCTATTTTACGGCAGGACAAATCCAATACCACGTGCTCTTTCCCTACTGCATTTACTAATTTTTTTAAATTACTTATATTTACGTCACCATTTTTAAACACATAAGAGGTGACGATAACATGGCTGGCACCTGCCTCCAAATACTCCATCGCATTATCTGCATCAATTCCGCCGCCAATCATTAGTCCGCCCGGATAAGCCTTTAATGCTTCCATAGCCTGAGCCTTGGTCACTTCAAAATATTCGCTTTCTTTATTATTTAATAAAATAATATGTCCGCCTTTTAACTGATATTTTTGGTATAATTTTGCATAAAAAGCAGCATTATATTTACTTACAAAATTTTCCTTTGCCTGATTGCCGACATCTTTTAAGCTTCCGCCGACAATCTGCTTTACAGCACCATTATGAATGTCAATACATGGTCTGAATTGCATAACATTTCCTCCGTATAATCCATTTCAAAGCACATATACTAAAGTTGACCATTTATAAGACTTCTCGTCTAAGATGGATATATACAATGAAATGGAGGTAAATTATGAAAAAGAATTATACACTGCATAAGCTTCTCTCTCTTGCGCTTATGTTATCCATGGTTAGTCTTTTTACTGCCTGTGGCTGTGGTCGTAGCACCGTAGATGAAAACAATAATACTACAAACACCACAGAATCCGGCATGAACGGCGGCACCACAAACAACGGTAATGGTTCCTCTACCGGCAGCAATACCACAGAATCCAGTATATTTAATGGAAGCATGGGCAATGACAATGCCTTTGGTACCACAAATGGTATGGTAGACAGTACCACAAACGGAACCGATGAAGGTATTGTGGGCGGTGTAGTAGATGATATTGTCGGTGGTGTAGATAACATGATGAATACCACGGAAAACACTACAAACAACGCACGTAACATGAGCCGCTAATCCCTTATATATAAGAAGGCTAATCCTTTTTGATTAGCCTTCTAAATTTTTTAGCTGTTTTCTGCAATAATACCTTTCTGGTACGCATTTAAAAGACATTCGATTTCCTCAATCTGCTTTTGCATTTCCTTGCCGGCATCAGTATCTGCCACTCGCTTACGCTCGGAATATCGCTCCACCGTAATGTAATCTGAGAAAATATCGGATTCCTTTACGATTGCAGCTTCTTTGGATTCAAATTCCTCATGACTAACCAGTCGAAGCTCCCAGGAATTATTTACAAGCGTATATCCTGCAATACCTGTTTTGGCATGGTATGCTTTGGAAAAACCGCCATCAATAAGTAAAAGCTTACCACCGCATTTAATCGGGGATTCCCCTTTTTTCTTTGCCACCGGAACATGACCATTTACAATATGTCCGGTATTTTTGTCCAATCCAAATTCCTCCAAAATGCCTTCTACTACATTTTCATTATCATAAAGCTCGTAGTAAGCATTCTTGGTCTCTTTATGGGTCTCCTCTGCCTCTATAAAATAACGCTCAAATACGGTAAACTTGTCCTTTCCGTATACAGGGGAACACGGACCGGTCCAACAGTACCACATAATATCCTGCCCTTTTATGCGGTCGAGGGTATCTTTATTAGAATAAAACCCTTTTCTTGCATAGCTATCCAACACATCATAAAGTGCTTTTCCGGAATATTTTTTGTCCTCAATGGTAACTTCTGCAAAGGTGCCGTCCGCATTTAACGGCACGCAGCCATGATACAGTAAGTTACCGTTGTAAACCTTATACATACCGCCTTTGGAGAATAGGAAACGTGCATGCTTCTGCAGCTTGTAGCTTTTCATAAACGCACTGCATAGACGCTCCATTACTAAGGTTTCCGATTCATTTAATGCATATGGTTTTTCCGGGTCAATGGTCGGAAAATCCGTATCCTTCATCGGATATTCTTTTCCGTCTACCAAAACCGTTTTCTTTTCAAAATTAATTTTATCTAAAAGCAGGCGATTGTCCATACCAAATTCAGGGTTACGCATAATAGCCTGTCCCTCTAATTTCAATTGTAAAATGGCAGCCGCTTTATGAATTAAGGTGTCAATATTTTGATCCTCCTTACCATAGGCGCCCTCATTCTTTACCTTGAAACAATCACAGTTGCTGTTTCCGTAGGTTTCCATAACAAAAGTAACCAATGGAATCAGGTTGATGGCATAATCATTTTCCAAAACGGACATATTGCCGTACTTGGCACAAAGCCTTATGACAGAAGCAATGCTTGCGTAATGACCGCTGGCGGCAGCCATCCACACCATATCATGATTACCCCACTGCACATCCACAGAATGGTAGCTGCAAAGCTTCTCCATAATCTGGAAAGGACCGGGACCTCTGTCATAAATATCCCCTAAAACATGCAAATGATTTACAACCAGCCGCTGAATTAATTCACACAATGCAATAATAAAATGATTGGCACGACCCACACGGATAATAGTATGGATAATAGAATTATAATAGGCTTCCTTATCCTGTACTTCTGCCTTCTCTGTAATCAATTCTTCAATAATATATGCAAATTCCTTAGGAAGTGCTTTACGAACCTTAGAACGGGTATATTTGGAAGAAACATACTTGGCCATCTGTACCAATCGGTGAAGGGTAATGGTATACCAGTCGGTCATATTCTCCTCTTGTGCAGCAACAATTTCCAACTTCTCTTTTGGATAATAAATCAGAGTTGCAAGACTTTTTTTGTCCTTCATGCTCATAGTATGACCAAACTGCTCATCAATTTTTTTGCGGACAGAACCGGAACCATTTTTCATTACATGGTCAAACTGTTCATACTCTCCGTGAAGGTCCGTCAAAAAATGCTCCGTACCCGTTGGCAGATTTAAAATAGACTGTAGGTTGATAATCTCTGTACAAGCTGCAGCCATGGTCGGATATTGCTTTGCAAGGCTCTTTAAATATCTTAACTCACTATACTCCATACCATTCTCCCGGATAAATTAACCATTAATTACATCGCTCATACCGTACATACCTGCCGGTTTGCCTGCAAGATATTTTGCAGCCTCCACTGCTCCTTTACCAAATACTGCCCTGGAATATGCTGAATGTGAAAAAGTAATCACTTCATCCTGACCTGCAAAAATCACATCATGCTCGCCGACAATAGAACCGCCGCGTACTGCAGAAATACCCATTTCTTTGGATTCTCTTTTGGCTCTTCTCTGGCTTCTGTCAAATACATATTCATACGCACCATCAAACTCTTCATTGATAGCGTCTGCCAATGCAATAGCAGTGCCGCTTGGTGCATCTAACTTCTGATTGTGATGCTTTTCCACAATTTCAATATCAAAGCCTGCATGAGCAAGCACCTGAGATGCCTCCTTTAACAGCTTCATTAATAAATTAATGCCCAGTGACATATTGGCACTCTTTAACATCGCCACTTTTTCGGATGCCTTGGCAACTTCCCCGGTAAGTTCTGGGGAAAGACCTGTTGTACAAAGCACACAAGGTACCTGCTTCTCCACGCAGTATGCTAAAAGCTGCGGTACTGCAGAGGCATTTGAAAAATCAATCACCACATCTGCTTCTACGTCACAGTCATCAATAGAATAAAACACCGGATAGCCAAATCTGCCTTTACCGGTCGGGTCTATCCCTGCTACAATTTCAATATTATCATCCTTTTCAGCCAAATCGGAAATAATGGTACCCATTCTTCCATTACATCCATGCATAATCGCTTTAACCATAATACTTGTCCTCCTTATCTACACAAAAAGGCAGAGTAATTCCCTGCCTTTTAAATCCATTATTTTAAAATGCCGTAATCTACCATTGCCTTGTGAAGCACTTCCTTGTGGGCATCCTCCATCTCAGTCAAAGGCAAACGAAGCGGACCTGCACCCAACCCCATCATATTTGCGGCTGCCTTTACAGGAATCGGATTAACTTCGCAGAACAAAGCGTCAATCAAAGGAATCGCTCTTAACTGCTCTTTTGCACTCTCTGTAACTTTGCCGTCAAAGTATAACTGGCACATGTCATGTGTCTCCTTAGGAGCAATATTACTAAGCACGGAGATAACACCCTTGCCGCCTAAAGAAAGAATCGGTACAATCTGGTCATCATTACCGGAATATAAATCAATTTCACCATCGGATAACTGCATAATCTTTGCAATCTGGGAAATATTACCGCTCGCTTCCTTTACGCCAACAATGTTGTCTACTTCTCTCCAAAGCTTAACAATCGTCTCCGGTGCAATATTTACACCGGTTCTGCCCTGAATGTTGTATAATAAAACAGGAATCTTTACACTGTCTGCAATCGCTTTAAAATGTGTGTATAAGCCCTTCTGTGTAGCTTTGTTGTAATATGGGCTGACAACCAACAGACCATCCGCACCTAACTTTTCTGCTTCTGTAGATAAATAAATAGCAGTTTCTGTACTGTTAGAGCCTGTGCCTGCCACAACCGGTACGCGGCCTGCCACCTGCTTTACACAAAAACCAATTGCATCTAAATGCTCTTCGTGGCTTAATGTGCTGGCTTCACCGGTGGTACCGCAAACAATAATCGCATCGGTACCATTTTCAATCTGGAACTCAATAAGTCCAGCAAATTTTTCGTAATTCATACTACCGTCTTCATGAAATGGTGTTACAATCGCAACACCTGCACCTGTAAATATAGACATAATCCCGACCTCCGGAAAACTTATTTTTGTTTGTCAGATTTATATTACCATTCTGACAATCAAGTGTCAACCAAAAGTGGACCTAATATTTTAGCAATTTAATCTGCTACAGTTTCTAATTTGCTTACGCTCACCTCATAAGCAATGCGTTTTTCCATATTTTCTTCATCTAAACGCTTCATATATTCTCTGCTCTGGATACGTCCCCACACCTGAACTCTTTCACCGACTTTAAAACTTCCTGCATAGCGGGCATTTCGTCCCCAGCTGATACAAGGTATGTAATCGCTCTTGCCATAAGGTCTGTTGACTGCCAAAAGCAAATCTGCAATTTCTCTTCCAAGGGGTGTTTTGCGATAAATAGGCTCTTTGCAAATATAACCATCCAGATAAATGCTGTTTGTTTTATTGCTTTCCGGCATATTTTCCTCGTCCAACTCTACAAAATTTGCTTCTCTTGCAAACACACTTAAAACTAATTTATTTTTCCTCTCATCATGGCGGTTATAGGATCGGAACTGACCTTCTACCTCCATAAACTTTCCTCTGTAATCTTTGGTGATATCAATAAGACGTTCTGAAATCATGACTGGTATAATATCATGTGAACTGCTTAACCTTTCCACCTTCAGCTCCATCATGTAAAAACCCTCTCCATAAATTTCATGGTTATAGGTAAAGGTACTTACCACCTCACCAATAATTGTTACCTGATTGTTTTCTAATTCTTTTCCGGTCATTTTGTATTTCCCCTTTCTAATTTTGACACTGGTTCTTTTATTTTTAACGACCACCATGTATTTTTTAGTCGTTCGTTAAACATGATAAATTTTACTACAGGATTTTCCCAATTAGAAGTCAAACACGCCGCGTGTCTCGACGAATACTGGGAAGCTTCTGCTTTCCTTTTCCTGTTTTTTGTTTCTTTGCCACAAAAAGCTAAAATATGTGTTTTTTTCTGTACACACTGCCGTTTTTCTCATAATCCCTTGCAACCGGTTTGTTATGATGCTATAATGGCGTGGTTTAAAAGGATTTATTTGTTTTTCTATATAAGGAGGCTTCATGAAGCAGACAAGAGAAGACGTTAGAAACGTCGCAATTATCGCACACGTTGACCATGGTAAAACTACTCTTGTAGATGAATTATTAAAACAGTCCGGCGTATTTCGTGCCCATCAAGAGGTGGCTGAACGCGTTATGGACTCCGGTGACATCGAACGAGAACGAGGCATTACCATTTTAGCCAAAAATACCGCAGTGACCTACAAAAACACCAAAATCAACATTATTGATACCCCCGGACATGCAGATTTCGGCGGTGAAGTTGAGCGCGTACTCAAAATGGTAAATGGTGTTATTTTAGTTGTGGATGCCTTTGAAGGCGCCATGCCGCAGACCAAGTTTGTACTTCGCAAAGCTTTGGAATTAAAGCTTCCGGTTGTCGTTTGTGTCAACAAAATTGACCGTCCGGAAGCCCGTCCGGAAGCTGTTGTGGATGAGGTACTGGAGCTCTTTTTGGACTTAGAAGCCGATGATGCACAGTTGGACTGCCCATTTGTTTTTGCTTCTGCCAAGGCCGGCATTGCATCGCTTGATATGGATACACCGGGCACGGACATGATGCCATTATTTGAGACTATTTTAAACTACATTCCTGCTCCATCCGGCGACCCTGACGCCGGCACACAGGTGCTTATTTCCACCATTGATTACAACGAATACGTGGGTCGTATCGGTGTGGGCAAGGTAGACAACGGAACAATCAGCGTAAATCAGGAAGTGGTGATTGTAAATGCCCACGAGCCTGAAAAGCAGAAAAAAGTAAAAGTCAGCAAATTATACGAATTTGACGGTCTTAACAAAGTGGAAGTCAGAGAAGCCCGCATGGGTTCTATCGTAGCAATCTCCGGCATTACTGATATTCACATCGGCGACACCCTTTGTCATCCGGAAGTTATTGTACCGATTCCTTTCCAAAAAATTTCTGAGCCTACCATTGCCATGCATTTTGTGGTAAACGACTCTCCGCTAGCCGGAAAGGAAGGCAAGTATGTAACCAGCCGTCATTTGCGTGACAGACTGTTTCGCGAATTAAATACCGATGTTTCTTTACGAGTAGAGGAAACCGACAGTGCCGATTCCTTCAAGGTTTCCGGACGAGGTGAATTACACTTGTCTGTCCTTATCGAAAATATGCGTCGTGAAGGCTTTGAATTTGCGGTTTCCAAGGCTGAAGTTTTATATCACACCGATGACCGTGGACACAAATTAGAGCCTATGGAGCTTGCCTACATTGATGTTCCGGACGAATTCTCCGGCACCGTTATTGAAAAGCTTTCCCAGAGAAAAGGAGAGCTTCGCAATATGGGTATGGGTACCGGCGGTTACACCCGCTTGGAATTCTCCATTCCTGCAAGAGGTCTGATTGGCTACCGTGGTGAGTTTATGACCGATACCAAAGGTAATGGTATTATGAATACCATTTTTGATGATTACGGTCCATACAAAGGTGACATCCAGTATCGCAAGCAAGGTTCCCTTATCGCTTTTGAAGCAGGGGATGCCGTAACCTACGGTCTTTACAATGCACAGGATCGCGGTACACTCTTCATCGGTCCAGGTGAAAAGGTTTACTCCGGTATGGTGGTAGGTCAGTCTGCAAAACCGGAAGACATTGAAATCAATGTCTGCAAGAAAAAACAGCTCACCAACACCCGTTCTTCTTCTGCCGACGAAGCACTCCGCCTTACTCCAAAGAAGGTTCTCAGCTTGGAACAGGCTTTGGAATTTATTGACACCGATGAATTATTAGAAGTAACTCCTACTTCTCTTCGCATCCGCAAAAAGATTTTGGACCCAACCATGAGAAAACGTGCCAATCGATAGTGTATTGAGGGAGTATATATCACAAGACGAAAATCACCTCATGGCCGGTCCATGCATATAGCATAGCACAAAAGAAAAGAGGACTTGGACGATATAATGTCCAAATCCTCTTTTTTTAATTTTTTTATAATCCGAAATCCTTTTTGCTTATTTTTCCGGCACAGGATAAAACACCTCTTCCAGTATCTCAAGCTTACTGCGTCCTGCGGTCAGTTCTGTCACTTCTTTGCAGAAATGTTCTGCCTCTTCCCCCGAAACCAATACTACAATACGAACTTTGTCTGTATATTCGCTGCTTTCCTGGCTAAGCCCCTGCTGGCCCATAAAATATAAAATCTTACCAATCCCATTGTAATCAGTATCTATCTGAATGCGCTTACCATACTTCATCATGGCAGTAGGGCAATGCTTCAATGCCTCCTGAAGAGATTGGGTATAGGCTCTCACCAAACCGCCCGTACCTAATAAAGTACCTCCGAAGTATCTGGTAACTACAGCAGCAATACCACGGATTTCGGTTCCTAACAATACTTCTAACATAGGTCTGCCGGCAGTACCACTTGGTTCGCCGTCATCACTGCATCTGGTTAACTCTCCGCGAGATCCAATTACAAATGCACTACAGTTATGCCTGGCATCATAATAACGCTTTTTCATCTCTTCAATAAAAGCTACCGCTTCCTCTTCACTTTGTACTTTACGGACATTTGCAATAAAGCGGGACTTTTTTTCTATGATTTCCCCGGTAAAGGTCTGTCCTTCTGAATCCGGAGTATATAAAACTCTGTAACTTTCCTGTAACTTTGCATTTATCTCCATGTAATAACTCCCAATTTTCTTTGTACTTATTTAATATACCCCTTTTTTTTGCATATTGCAAGGTACATATTCTACACGCCATCCAAGAATAATAAATAAAATCATAAGGAATTCTTCATCTATTTTACACGGAAACTACTTTATTTTATGTTAGTTTTTTGGTATAATAATAAGACCTATGAGGAAGAAAGGAAGTTCTTTTATGAATTATAGTAAAGATGGACTTAAGCAAAAACAAAAGCAGATGAACTCCAAGTCCGAAAAATTCGGTCGAAAGGTATTCATTAATATATGCAAGATATTCTTGGTGCTAGCAGTTTCCGGTGTTATTATCGGAGGCTCCGCAGCCCTTGGAGCTTTCAAAGGCTGCATAGACACTGCTCCGGAAATCTCAAGCTCTGACGTTGCTCCGGAAGGTTTTTCCACCTTTGTGTATGACAAAGACGGTAACCAGATTACCAAGCTTGTTGCCAGCAATTCCAATCGAATTTCTGTCACCTTGGACAAGGTTCCCCTTTATTTACAAAAAGCATTTATTGCAATTGAAGACAGCAGCTTCTACGAGCACAACGGTATCGATATTATCGGCATCATTCGAGCCGGTGTTAAAGGTGTCTTAGGTGGATTTAACTTCCGTTCCGGCGCCAGTACCATTACCCAGCAGCTTATCAAGAATACCATTTACGAGGACTTTGTCAACGAGTCCCAATTAGAGAAAATAGAACGAAAGATTCAGGAGTGGTACCTGGCTATCCAGATTTCCAACGAGCTCTCCAAAAACGAAGTATTGATTCGTTACTTAAACACCATTAACCTGGGCCAGAATACTCTGGGTGTACAGTCTGCTGCTCAGCGTTATTTTGGCAAAAATGTATCCGAACTGAATTTATCTGAATGTGCCGTTATTGCCGCTATTACCAAAAGCCCTACCGGTTACAACCCTATCACCAATCCGGAGGCCAACCAAAAGCGTCGTCTGAATGTATTAGATGAAATGCTTGAATTAGAATACATTACCAAAGCGGAGTATGACGAAGCCTTAAAGGATGACCCATACACCCGTATTGCAGAAGTAAATCAGACCTATGTTGCAAGTGACAATGTTACCACTTACTTCATTGATGCAGTAACAGACCAGGTTTATAACGACTTGCTTGAGGCAGGCTACACCGAAAAACAGGCTGAAAATCTAATATACCGCAGCGGTCTGAAAATCAACACCACTTTGGATATGGAAATCCAGTCTATTGTAGATAAGGTTTGCAGTGATGAAAGTAACTTCCCTCGTGCTTACTGGCAGCTTGGTTACCAGCTCAGTATAGATAAAGCCGGTGGAGGAACCGTGCACCACAGTACGGAAATGATGCAAAAATATTTAAAGGACACGAACTATACTAAGAACGGATATAGCTCCGGCGACAAGATGTTGTTCCAATCAGAGGAAGCAGCTAATGCTGCTATAGAATATTACAAAGCTTATGCGGTACAGCAGGGAGATGTCATCCTTGGAGAAAGAATCTCTCTATCCTTACAGCCACAGCTTTCCGTTGTGATTATGGATCAGCAGACCGGCTATGTACGAGCACTTCTTGGCGGACGCGGTGAAAAAACCGTCAGCAAAGCATTTAATCGTGCTACCGTTGCTACACGTCAGCCCGGTTCCTGTTTTAAGGTACTTGCAGCTTATGTACCGGCTATTGATTCCGGTATGTACACCCTTGCCACCGTGCAGAATGACGCACCATTTGCATACACCAACTCCGGTGACGGTAACGACCGTCTGGTAAATAACTGGCACGAAGAAAAGCAGGGATATAAAGGATTATTAAATTACCGTGAAGGTATCCGCTGGTCCAGAAATGTCATTACCGTAAAGGCCATGACTTTAGTCACTCCACAGGTTGGTATGGACTACTTACTCAACTTTGGTTTTAGTACTCTGTTATCCTCCACTAATGCAAGCGGTCATACCGATGTAAACCAGTCTCTGTGCCTTGGTGGGATTACTAATGGTGTTACCAATCTGGAAATGACTGCAGCTTATGCTGCTATTGCAAATGGCGGTAAGTACATCAAGCCTACCTTATATACTACCGTTTTAGATAAGAACGGCAATGTTATTTTGGACAAGTCTGACAACCGTTCCACACGAATTATGCGTGAAACCACTGCATGGCTTATAACCGATGCCATGCAGGATGTAATCACGGAAGGAACCGGTACTACCGCCAAGGTAGTTGATATGACCGTCTCCGGTAAAACCGGTACTACTACGGACAGCATGGACGTATGGTTCTCCGGTTATACCCCTTATTATACCGGAAGCATTTGGCTTGGTTTTGATGAAAACAATGCTACACTGAATAAAGCCGAAGAAAGCACCCATACGAAAATTTGGAGCAAGATTATGACGTTGGTTCATGAAGGCTTAGAAGATAAAGAAATCATGGAAAAGCCGGAAAATATCATTGAAGTAGAGGTTTGCTCTAAGTCCGGAAAGCTTCCGACTCCGGGACTTTGTGATGCTCATATTTATGAAGAGCACTTTGTAGAAGGTACCGAACCTATAGAGAGCTGTGATGTACACGTATACGGCTTTGTTTGTGAGACAGACGGTGTCATATCTACGATGTATTGCCCTTATAAAATAGAAGGCTCTGTAGAGCAGGTTCCGGTAGAACATGAACTTTTACAACCGGGCTCTCGACTAGGCGCCCTTCTCTATTCCCTTGGGGAAGAAACGGAAGATGTTGATATCGAAGCCCTTCTTCCTACTGTACAGATAAAAACCTCAAATACCTGTCATCACACCTTCGAATATATGCTTGAGTATCACTGGGATGGTGATCCGGCAAACGGTGGTTTCGGCTATCCGGATAACTGGTTATGGTCCGGCATAGAATCTGCAGAATAAAAAACTAATAAAAACTATTGTATAAATTTTTCAAAAAACTGTTGACAAATCAGCATATTCTTGATAGTATATTCAAGTAATGCTGATGTGGCACAGTCGGTAGCGCGCATCCTTGGTAAGGATGAGGTCGGCGGTTCAAGTCCGCTCATCAGCTTAGAAAAGCCCCTGAATTTCAGGGGCTTTTTTGTTTATTACTCTTTTCAAAAAATCTTACGCATCTTCGTCTTCAGTCTCTGCAATGCATTGTCGGTAGCTTTTTCCGTTCTTCCGAGAATGGCTGCAATTTCTCTCGTAGACATGCCAATAAAATACAGATCCAGCACTTGTTTTTCCAGTGGACTTAATTCTTCTCTCAGTCGCTCTTCCAACTGGGCCATATCTTCTTTGTCAATCAAAGTCGCTTCCGGACTTTCAATAGCGGTCATGCGAATGAGGCGCTCTCTCGCCTCTTTGTACTGGTCACTGTCCTCCCCTGACAAAGAGGTATAGGAATTTAGCGGCGCATGTTTGTGACGGTTTGACGCCTCTATTGCCGTGAAAATCTGGCGAGAGATACAGAGCTTTGCAAAGGTTTGAAAACTGGCATCTCTACCCGGATCATAGTCTCTGACAGCCTTAAAAAGCCCTATCATGCCCTCCTGCAGTAAATCCTCATGGTCTGCCCCCAGCAAGTACATATTGCCGGCCTGACCGCGCACAAGGTATTTATACTTATCCATCAAAAAATCCACAACAGCCTTGTCGCCATCCATATATCGTGCAATCAGTTCTTCGTCACTTAACGTTTTATAAATATCTTTCATGGTTATAATCTTTCTAATTAAGCCGGGAACAATCCCGGCTTAATTTATATTACATAAGTCTTTGTCTGACAATTTCATATGCCAGTACGCCGGCTGCCACAGATGCATTTAAGGAATCAATATCCCCCTTCATAGGAATAGATGCAATCATATCGCAGTTTTCGCGTACCAGTCGGCTGACACCGTCGCCTTCGTTACCAATTACCAGACCGATTGGCCCCTTTAGATTGAGCTTGTACATCTCCGTACCGCCCATATCCGCACACACAAACCACAAACCTCTGTCTTTCAGCTCCTGAATGGTCTTGGAAATATTGGTTACCTTTACAACCGGTGTAAAATTAAGCGCTCCCGCAGAAGTACGTGCTACCGTGGCAGTCAGTCCTACCGCACGGTTCTTTGGAATAATCACACCATGTGCGCCCGCAAGATTTGCGGTACGAATAATGGCACCCAGATTGTGTGGGTCTTCGATATTATCCAAAATCATAACAAATGGGGCTTCCCCTTTTTCTTTGGCTTTATCGAATATATCATCAAGCTCTGCATATTCGTATGCCGCCGCATAGGCAATGACACCTTGATGCTTGCCTGTTTCTGAAATCTGGTCCAGTCGTTCTTTCGTTACATATTTAATCATAACGTCTTTTTTCTTGGCTTCTCTTTTAATAGTAGAAACCGGACCATCCTGACAACCATCCAAAATAAAGATTTTGTCAATCGGCTTGCCTGCTCGAAAAGCCTCAATCACGGCATTTCTGCCCTCTATGGTAAATTCCGTATATCCCATATTGTCCTCACTCTCTATACTTCCAGTTCTGCATAAGTCAGACCTATCTTTGTAAGCTCCAAAATGCGCTCCATTTGCCTTGTTACATATAAATAACCCAGCACTGCTTCAAAGCCCGTAGCCTTGCGATACGCTGCCACAGAAGCATTTTTGGCAACAGTATGTGACTTAGTATTGCGCCCCCGTTTGTAAACACTGCGTTCTTCTTCCGTCAATATATCGTTATCCATAAGCCCCTGAATCATAACTGCTTGTGTTTCTGCCTTTACATAGCGCGTCGCTTTTTTGTGTAAGTCATTGACCTGCTTGTGACTTTTGTAAATAACTACCGTACGAATTACCAAATCATAGATACAGTCTCCAATATATGCCAGAGTCAGAGCAGGATAACTTCGGTAATCCTGCTCTGTTAACTCAAAGGCCTGAATTATTTTGTCTAAATCGGTAAGCGCCTTTACGCTCTCTTCCATTTTACGCCCTCTCTGGTATCCTCTAATATAATGCCCTGCTCTAAAAGTTCGTTGCGGATTGCATCGGCCAAAGCAAAATCCTTTGCCTTCTTTGCAGCTTTTCTTTCTTCAATCTTTGCCAGAACATACGCTTCCAATTCTGCATCTACACCGCTATCTACTGCTGCCTCTTCCTTTAAAAGGTCCAGGCTGAGTACATAGTCAAAGTTTTCGATAATCGCACGCTTTGTTGCACCGTTTAATTCGCTCTTTAATACATCGTATACTAAAGTTACACCCATGGAAGTATTCACATCATTTCCTACCGCTTCCACAAACTTTTCCTTATATTCTTTAACGGCAGCTTCATCTACAGCACCTGCTTTATCTAAATCTGCAACACGTTTCTTTAACTTTTTGTAGATACCTGCTGCCTGGTCTAACGCATCATAAGAAAATACTAATGGTTTTCTATAATGAGACTGAAGACAGAACAAACGGTATTCCAATGGGTCATAGCCCTTGGATTCCAGTAAGGATACGGTCAAAAACTCACCCTTGGACTTACTCATTTTGCCGGACTGGTCGTTTAAGTGATGTACATGGAACCAGTAGTTACACCATTTATGACCCAAATAAGCCTCACTCTGTGCAATTTCATTGGTGTGATGCGGAAACATATTATCGATGCCACCACAATGAATATCCATGTATTCGCCCAAGTGCTTCATGCTGATGCAAGAGCATTCAATATGCCAGCCAGGATAACCTACGCCCCATGGACTATCCCATTTCAGTGCCTGGTCTTCAAATTTAGACTTAGTAAACCAAAGTACAAAGTCATTTTTATTTTTCTTGTTGGTATCTTCGGTTACGTCCTCACGTACACCAACCATCAAGTCCTCTTCACTATGATTTCCAAACACATAGTAATCCTGCAATTTGGAAGTGTCAAAATAAATATTTTCGCCGGCTTGATATGCGTAGCCTTTTTCTAAGAGCACCTGAATCATTTCAATAAAACTGTCAATGCAGTTTGTAGCAGGCTCTACAACATCCGGTGTCTTAATATTTAACTTGGCACAGTCTGCAAAAAAAGCATCCGTATAAAACTTTGCAATTTCCATAACAGATTTATTTTCACGCTTTGCACCCTTTAACATCTTGTCTTCGCCTTCGTCTGCATCAGAAGAAAGATGGCCTACGTCTGTAATATTCATAACGCGCTTCACATCATAGCCCGCATAACGGAAGTTCTTCTCCAGCACGTCTTCCATAATATAACTTCTAAGATTTCCAATATGTGCAAAGTGATATACGGTAGGTCCGCAGGTATACATATTTACTTTGCCTTCTACATTAGGTACAAATTCTTCTACATTTTTTGTAAGTGTATTAAAAAGTTTCATGTCTTTTTCCTCTCGTTTATGAATTCTTTGCCACCATATCTGCAAGCTTTTGTACCATCGCTTCTAACTCCTGTACACGCTCTTCCATGGTGATTTTATTGGTCTTTAATTCATTAAGTTCTTCTTTAATAGGGTCCGGTAAATCTACCTGATTCAGTTCCATACTTGGGCAGGAAATATTGTTGCGCTTTACAATACGCCCCGGAATACCAACTACCGTACAATTAGAAGGAACCGGTGAAAGTACCACGCTTCCGGCACCGATTTTACAGTTGTCACCAATCTCAAAGGATCCCAACACCTTGGCTCCTGCACTAATCATCACATTGTTGCCAATGGTAGGATGACGCTTACCGCTTTCTTTGCCGGTACCGCCCAGTGTCACACCCTGGTACAGTGTCACGTTGTCGCCCACAATAGCAGTTTCACCGATAACTACACCATGTCCGTGGTCGATAAAAAGGCCACGTCCAATGGTTGCACCCGGATGGATTTCAATACCGGTTCTTCTGGCACTGCGCTGTGACAGGTATCTCGCCAGAAAAAAATGTCCCTTTGTATATAATATATGGGAAACCCTGTAATTCATAATCGCCCGAAAAGAAGGATACAAAAATACTTCCCAGTCGGAGTGCATGGCCGGGTCTCTTGCTTTAATAATCGCAATTTCTTCTTTGATTCTACTGATAACACTCATAATAACTCCTTGATTCACTTGACAGAAACACAAACCGCGAATTATCCCTCCCATATAGAGACGAATAATCCGCGGTTCCACTCTAATTAAAGCATATGCTTTCCCTCAATGTGTGTAACGGCACAACCCGTTGCAGGATACTAAACTTCCCCCGCAAAGCTCACGAGCGCACTTCACAACTTGCTCCTTAGGTATGCTTTCAGCCGGTGACATTCCCTCTCTGAAAAGATACGCATTGCTACTCTTCCCGTTCATTGCCTCTGTCAAGTTAAAAAGACCATATATCATTAGAATATGCTTTAGAGACGATTTTGTCAAGTATCCAACCGAAAAAACAGGTGCAAAACACTACTAAAAAAATGGAATTCGCACCTCATATCTGGCCGTAAGCTCCGCCTGAATATGCTCTAATTTATCTTCAATGCCATCGTGACGCCCAGGCTGCATCCATACCTCTTTCAGACTCTTTAACTGGTCTCGTAAATCCAATGCCTCGCGAAGAGAACGTGCAAAGTCCCAAATTAGTATTGCTGTCAAAAGTAATACTGCAACATCCTTTACTATTTCAGGAAGAACCACTACAATCGATGCAATCGGTCCATGAATGACCCCGGTTACCAAAAGCGTCATAAATCCCCAAGCAACGGAGGATGTCAGGCAAACATGCCCTTTAAAATTAAACCGCTGATTAGAATAATTCCAGTATTTTATTTGAAATATCATTTCCATAATCAGTCCGGTAAACAACTCTAAAAGGGTTGCCGCAATCAAGCCAACCACATACGTTAAAAGGATATTTCCTTCAAATATTTTGCTGACGAAAAGCAAAAGAAGGGCGCCACTGCCATACAATGGCAAAAACGGTGCCTTCATAAAGCCCCTGTTTACCTGGTGCCCCGTCCGCAAAGATACATATGTGGACTCAAAACACCATCCCAGAAAGCAATAAATATAAAACAATAATAACCATTCTTCTACAGAATATGAAAACATCTGACAACCTCTTTAACGATAGATTCGAATTTTGACACGCTGTTTGCCTTTCTTAGTAGTATATCCAATTCCATCATAAATAAACTTGCCAAATCCTCGCACATTTACCACTTCACCCACCTTGCATGCACGACTGTTATTTTCAGTCAGTCTGCCGTTT
The DNA here is from genome assembly GCA_045631045.1 of Lachnospiraceae bacterium. GTDB lineage: Bacteria > Bacillota > Clostridia > Lachnospirales > Lachnospiraceae > RGIG6307. The sequence goes on along the minus strand of JAZQUB010000046.1, from coordinate 9,742 downwards.
ACAAAGACTTTTTTGTCTCTGAAAAGAGTAAGGCTTTGGCTTCTGGACAAATGATAAATCTGTGCAATCATGCCATCCAGTCTCTCACTGGCTACCAGATGCTCCTCCTCTATCGGAGGCTTCTCCCGGTACTCGCTAAGCTCGTCCGCAATGCTGCAGGAAATATGAGTATGCCTTACCTGCGTAAGCTCCCTGCAAATATATTCTGCAATGGTCGTCTGACAAAACAAAAATCCCTGCCTGTCACCTACCAAAATATCTCCCAGCAAATCCCTGCTGATTCCCAGGTTCATCAAGGCCCCAAGAAAATCTCTATGGGAAAAATCATCAGAAAACTTCTGAAGCAAAGGCTTCATATGAATCAAGGTAATCGGAAAAGCCTCCTCATAGCCTAACTCCTCTGCTTTGCCAAAACGTATCATCACACGCTCTGCATGCTCATGTCCACCGAACATAGTATATCCGGCATATCGCAGTTCCTCTTCCAATTCTCCGAAAATGGTCTGCTCCATCAGACCAAGCATAGGGGTAAATGTAAACATATTCTGCTCGTACGAGCGTCTCGCCAGTTCCTTTAACCGGCTTTTAAACTGTGTAATTTCTTTTTCACTCTGTGCTGCCATAGTTATTTAGCCCTTTTAAAAATATTTTGCTGCTGCAGCTTATCCTGTACAATGGTCTGACTGGAGTACAGACTGTAATATCCACTGCACACATAACTAATTGCACATACAATTGCAAACAGCACAATATCACCGGTTCCAAACATTTCTGCACCTAAGAATATAGATGCAATGGGTGCATTTACCACTCCACAAAACATGGCAATCATGGAAACAGCCGCTGCCAGACTGCTTGGAAGTCCCAGTAAAGGACCTATTACGCAGCCAAACGTTGCACCAATAAATAAGGTAGGAACAATTTCTCCGCCCTTAAAGCCTGAACCTATGGTAATGGCGGTAAACAGCATCTTCAGTAAAAATGCATACCATGCCACCTGCACTACAAAGCTTTTTTCAATTATATGCGTGCCGGCACCATTATAATCTGTCGTACCAAGCAATATGGTAAGAAGGATAATAATGCACCCTCCCACAAACACTCTGATATATGGGTTTGGCATCCACTTTGCAAGTAAATGAGAAGTTTTGTGCATAACACTACAAAATGCCATACTTAAAATACCACACAACACGCCCAAAATAATAACCTGCATCATTAATTTCGGTGTAATCGGAAAATCCAGTGTCACAGCATAAATGGTATCCTTAGAGCCCATAAGACCGGCCACATACTTGGCAACTACCGATGCCACAATACAAGGTACTAATGCCGCATACTGAATGGCACCTACCATAACTACTTCCATACTGAATATTGCTGCAGCAATCGGCGTCCCAAACATTGCAGAAAACACTGCAGACATACCGCACAAAATTGTTATATTAATATCGTGATAATTAAATTTCAGTGCCTTACCCAAGACAGAACCAATACTACCGCCAACCTGAAGTGCTGCGCCTTCTCGACCGGCCGAACCACCGGTCAAATGAGTCAGTATGGTTGAAATAAAAATCAACGGCAACATTCTGGCAGGAACCGTATCTTCCGTCTGGGTACTGATAAATACCCAGTTTGTGCCCGGATCCTGTTCATAACCGGCTTTGCGATATATAAAAACGATAAATAAACCCACCAAAGGCAACAAATACAACAGCCATGCATACTCACTCCGTAAATATGTCACCTCATCGATAAAATGATGAAACAGGCTGCCGATAACGCCGCCTGCTACACCAACTATAATTGCAATTACAACCCATCTCAGAAAATATAAATAATATTTTCCGGTCTTCTTTAATTGTTTCTTTTGTATCATATCTTTTTTCTCTTATTAAGTAAAACTGATAACTTCTTCTTTTGGAGCCTTGGTCTTTACAACCTTTACTGCCTTTAATACCGGACCTTCTCCCTTGTAGTCTTCCCAATATTTACGCTCTATTACTGCTGTCACCTCTACCCAGTCCTGCTCTTTAAAAGCAGCCGCACCATCATACTGACATGCAAAACCTAAAAACGCCATATCGTCCGCACAGCAGGTCATAGCAAGTCTGCCGGGAACAAAATAATCCTTTGGGAAATGCTCCGGTCTGGCAACCGTTGCGGTAAATTTAACTGTCTTACCTTCATAACGCTCGATATGATCAAGAGCATCCAAAAACCAAACACCATATGCCTGGTCATCCAACGCAATGACGTCTGCACTCAAATCAAATGGCAAATCCTCTTCAAAAAGGGTATTGATTTCCCCCTCGGAATCTTCAAATACAATTTCCGCCTGCTGATTTACTGCCTTTACATTACGCTTAAAACTGCTAAGCTGCTCCTCCATCCCATCACAACGATTAAAAATAATAAGCTCAGACTTACGCAGCATTTCTGCCAGTAAGGAACGCATATTGGCATAATACATCTGGAAGGTACTGCCGTCAATAGTGGTAATCTGCTGTTCAATCTTCCAATGCCATGGCAATTTTATTTCCTTATAATTCCACATACCGTTCCACTCAATAATAATACGGCCCGGTTTATATTTTTTCTCTAATGCAATCAAATTTTCCGGAGTGAAATCTTCACGATTTTCTATAAATTCACAAACCGTGCGTGACCGTTTCAATACCTTCTCGTCATATTCCACTTCGCCCTCTTCACAAACAATTAAAAGGGTAGTCTCGCGAGACTGGAAATAAGGCTGTGCAATGGTATAATGAATAAACTCACTCTTGCCACTTTCTAAAAAGCCATTAATAACATATACTGGTTTCATGCTGCTCCTTTATTTTATAAATAACTTAGCCAAATTTTCTTCGTTTAACTTAGAACCGATTACACAAAGCTTGCCGGTTACATCCGGCTTGCCTGCTCTCACATCAGATTCGCCCGGAACATAATCAAAATAAGTCCATGTACCGTCTGTGCTCGGAACCATGCCCTTTGCACGTAAAATCATGCCATACTGTTCTTCGTCTTCCAAAGCTTCCATAATGGCCTTAATTTCATCCATAGTATACTGTGTCGGAGTCTCCATGCCCCAGCTTGTAAACACTTCATCTGCGTGATGATGACCGTGCTCATGATAACCGCCGCAGCCACAGCTACATGCTTCACCATGTTCATGATGATGCTCGTGGTGATGCTCGTGATGGTGATGTTCTCCGTGATGTCCACAACAGCACTCATGTCCTTCTTCGTGGTGGTGTTTATGAGAGTGTTCATGACAATGCTCATCATGGTCATGCTCGTGGTCGTGGTGACCACAGCAACATTCATGTCCTTCTTCATGGTGGTGGTGATGCTCATGATGGTGTTCTCCATGATGTCCGCAGCAGCACTCATGTTCTTCATCATGGTCATGATGATGATGGTCTCCATGGTGTCCGCAACAGCACTCATGCTCATGCTCCTCCTCCATCTCCTCTAACATGGCAACGAGCAAGTCATTTTCCTGCTCCATGGTTGCTAAAATATCCGCACCGGTAATCTGGTCCCAAGGAGTAGTGATAATCGTAGCGTGGTCATTGTGTTCACGAATCATTTCTACCGCTTTTGCTAATTTTTCCTGAGAAAGCTTGTCTGTTCTGCTAAGAACGATGGTATCCGCATGCTCAATCTGATTTACAAAAAATTCACCAAAATTCTTAATATACATCTTACACTTGGTTGCATCCACTACAGCTACTTTGCTGTTTAAAACGGCATCCACTTCCGTATCTACATCCAAAACAGCATTTTCCACGTCGGAAAGCTTGCCTACGCCGCTTGGCTCAATGATAACACGCTCCGGCTTGTAAGTATCCAGAACTTCCTTTAATGACGCACCAAAATCGCCAACTAAGGAGCAACAGATGCAACCGCTGTTCATTTCCTTAATCTCAATGCCTGCATCCTTCAAAAAACCACCATCGATGCCGATTTCGCCAAACTCATTCTCAATAAGTACCACCTTGGTATCTGCAAGCGCTTCCTTCAAAAGCTTCTTAATTAATGTAGTTTTGCCGGCACCCAAAAAGCCAGACATAATATCTATTTTTGTCATGTTCAAAAATCCTCCTAAACATTCTCATTCAATGATATATTAAAACTTCTTGGAAAGTAAGTCAAGTTTCCTCCTCACTCCTCTTCCAAAGTTTCTAAAAATTTCATAATTTTTCCGGCTGAAACTGCCGCCATTGTGGTACCATCCTCACTCATTCCACTCATCATGGCTACCAATTTGCCGCACTCGTCATACATAGGGCTGCCACTCATACCGTGTTTTCCCTCGCCATACAAAAGAAGCATTTCTGCACCGTAATCTTCTAAAAAAAGCTCAGAGGATGCTACCGAGCATGTTCCGATTCCGGATGCAGCACCATACACGGAATCGATTACCCACAACGTGGCACCGATTTCCGGTACCTTTTCCACCAAGTGCTTTGCTGCTCCCCCTTTATCTAACTTCAGTTTTTCCTGGCAAGAAATCTTTATAACAGCCAAATCCTCCTCCTTAGAAGCATATACATCCTCTTTGGAAAAAGCCACCTTTTCGCCGGTCCACAGTTCCACGTCGCCATGCTCAAACTCCTGCATCAAATGGTTAGTAGTTATCACAAACATCTGCTTGCCATCATACCACCACAAAATACCGCTTCCGCTGCTTCGTTTGGTGGTAACTGCCACACTTTCCGGACCCAGAACTGCAAAAATTTCATTTTCCAGTTCGTGTACATTCACGCCCTCTTCCAGCTTGGAAATGCGACTGCCCACTCCACTGACATGGTTGAACTCTGCATTTGAAGCATCTCTATCATTCATAAAAACAACTGCCGCCACACTCAACAGCACGATAACCATTATCCCTACTACATATTTATATTTTTGCACCATTTCCTCCTTTTAGTCCAAACCGGTAAAAAATAAACCCACTATATTAGCGGGTTTTAAAAGATAAAGCAGCCTATAAGCCGGGTTCTGTACATATTACTATGTGATAATCATCTATCTAGTCCTGCCGTTACCGACAGGCTCAAGCGACCTACCTGAAACAGGTCGGGCAAACCTATCGCTTCTGCTTGGTCTTGCTTCGGATGGGGTTTACACGGCTCTTGCTGTTACCAGCAAGACGGTGGTCTCTTACACCACCATTCCACCCTTACCGGAGAAATCTCCGGCGGTTTCTTTTCTGTTGCACTTTCCTCAGAGTCACCTCTACCGGACGTTATCCGGCATCCTGCCCTATGAAGCCCGGACTTTCCTCACCCACCGAAGTGGCCGCGATTATCCGCACTGCTTTACCCACGTGGTATCATAGCACATTTATGATACCACGTCAAATTAATTATCCATAAATCGGTTCAAAATCCTCTGCTCCGTGACCGCACAGCGGACAAACATAATCTGCCGGGAGTTCGCTGCCTTCATAAACATATTTACAAATCTTGCATCGCCAGCCTATGATTTTACGGTCTTCCAATTTCTTTTCAGGCTTTGGCTTTACTCTATTCTGATAATCTGCATACGTAAGTGGCGCATGCTCATTAATCACCTTAGCATCTTCTACTTCTGCCACAAATAACATATGGCTGCCAAGATCCGTCTGGCTTACTACTCTGCAGCTGATTATCGCACAAGTTTGCCAACCCATATAAGGTACACCATTTATATCCGTCGGTAAAATCAGCTCAGACATTTTGTCCACGTCTCTGCCGGACTGAAACCCAAAATACTTAATAGTCTCAAAAGTAACCGTTTCGTCCAAAATACTAAGTGCAAACACGCCACTTTCCTTAATCAAATCACAGGTATAATTGGTGTTCAAAACAGAAATTGCTACTCTGGTAGGACTATTTGCCACCTGCATACAAGTATTGGTAATACAGCCATTTAACTTATCACCTGCTTTGGTAGACAACATAAAAACTCCATAACTTAATTTATACAATGCCTTATTATCCATTTTTACCTCCAAACACTCTATAATAATAAGCAAAATCTTTTAATCTTCCGCAAATCCCAACTTTACTTATTACTTTACTATTTTCTCTATCAAACTGCAAGCTATTTTTTTAAATTAATCATTGACAAATCCACCTTTACTATATATAATATATTTGTTGTTCGCAGGAATGGCGGAATTGGCAGACGCGCACGGTTCAGGTCCGTGTGATAGCAATATCATGAGGGTTCAAGTCCCTTTTCCTGCATAGAAAAAGTCCCTAAAACAGGGACTTTTTCTTTTTGTGTTTTATTTTTTGTACTTTCAATCACTTCAGACACTTGAGTTGTCTGGAAATAATACAATACTCGCATCCATAAAACGGACACTTCTTGTCTGCTTGATTTAAATTATAGGACTCAATATGTATGTACATCAACTGAAAGAACTTTGTATTGGTTGGTCTATAATCTAAATATTGGCTTCCGAAAATATCTGTAAACAGACTCATATTATTTTCTTTATTTCTCCACATAATTTCAATAGTTGTTCGTATTCCACGTTCTACACAAGCAACGGAAGTATTATATTCTTTGGCTATATCAATGTATAAAGTCTTTGTAATATGTTCCACATAATCTGCGTTTTCCCGCATTAGAATCATCCCTTTTAAAATATACTTATATGCCACATATTTTTGAGTAACCTCAAATTCATACAATATATGTTTCACCATTACTTCATAGTTCATTATTATAATCCCCCTTACCGATTATATTCTTATGATAAGATGATAACATAAATTTGTTCAAGAAATACTTGTCGATTATCGTCGACATTTATTAAAATAATAAAAAAGAGGGCTATTATCCAGCCAAACGCACAACAAAAAACGTTTGATTGGCATAACAGCCCTATTCTCCTACTATTTATTTATTAGATTAGCAGACTAAGCCTTAAGTAGTTTCCCTGCCTCCAGCATCTCCAGCATTTTGATATTCTGCGTTGCTGTACCGGTATAGTTTGCAATGCCATTTACACTTGCTATTTTACTCCGGTTTTGGTAAGAACTATCCACACCTATTTTTTCCAAGGATTCCACCAAAGTAAATTCAGGTTTATTATAGTATTCGTTCTCCTCTGTATAAAGATAGTTCATATCTACATCACCATTTATTCCATCTACACATCCTTTGCTGGTATGCTGCCACATGAGACACGCTCTATCTTTCGTAGAACCATATAGTGCATACCACAACGGATACGCACTCAAATCATTAAATTTGTACCTAAGGTAATCTCTATTTGCATACACACCAACATCATAACCATATTCCTTTAAACACTCACAAAATGCTTTCACCATTGCTGTTCGATTTTCTTTACTAAATGCAACACCATACTTATTTGCATAATTGTCAGAGTCATATTCAAAGTCACACCATACTTTCATAGTAATATCCTTGATATACGGAGCAATTACACTATGACACTTATTTGCATTTTTAATTACTTCATCCACACTCAATGCATATATAAACCAGTACACACCCACCTTAATATCATTAGCAATCGCATTCCGGAGGTTATACACAAAACACGGATCAGTATATGTATATCCATAGCCGGCACGAATAATAACAAAATCCACGCCTGACGCTTTAACCTTTTGCCACTCAATACAACCATTGTGTTTTGATACGTCAATTCCTAACGTTTTTCTCATATCCTTTTTCCTCCGCCACTTCCGGAATACCTGCAATACTTGTCAACAAAGAGATTACGCCCGACAAAATGGATGCTGATACTACCATAGTCCAGTTTACATCTCCCATTGCTACTGCTGTTCCGATTGTAGCTACTGCAGTCTGCGCCGCTGTCTTAATAGCACGTACGCCTGCGGCCTTTGCCCATTTTCTGGTATCTACAGACATTTTAAATACACAATTTTGAAACATGTTCTTGTCCTCCTAAAATATTCCAACTTGTTTTAATATGTACCCTGCAAAGATGCCCAGTGCAGTGGTAAGCAGATGACTTGTGACGTTTCTCCATTTTTCACCGTCTCTGTTCTTCAGTTCTTCAATTTCCTCCCCCTGGGCCTCTAAGCGTTCTCCCTGCTTCTGCTGCTCTTTTTGCATGGTTTCCATATTAAGAGCTAATTTTTCTACTGAAACAAGAAGTTTGTTGTTTTGTTCCGTGGCCTTTTCCAACTCTCCTACACGATAATTTATGCGCCGATGCTCGTCTTCCATTCTTTTGGAGTGTTCTTCGTATTCTTGCCTTGATATGTAATCGTTATCCATTGCTTTCACCTCGCTTTCCAAACCTGAAGCCGGATATGTTACTTGGGACATGTTTGCTCCTAATTGTACAATTTGATTTCTTTAATCCATACATTAGCATTAGCATGCCAAGTTAGTTCTGATGAATCATTTCTTGCCCATACGCCAAAACCGATATAATGTAGTCCCGTATGGGATGAAATATCAATAGTTATTGTAGTGCTGCGTTTATCATTATTACTGTTTGGTAAAGCAGTAGTCCAACAACTATCAATACCATATGAAACCGATGAATCACCAAAATTAGCATAGGTCTCGTAATCTACTAAAATGTCAAGCTTACTATAATTTGTAAAATCAATATTTTGAAGTGAAGCTGAAGCATCAGTCTCTTCATTGTTATCTGCTCCTACACCAAGATGTAATTCTCCACTTTCAACATTAAAACCATTTGTAGTTATACCGCTTGCTAAAGTGCCATTTTGATATACATAATACGTCGTCTGCTCCCACTGGGCATAAGTGATCGTACTAGATGATAAGGTAATTATGTCACCGACTGCCCCTAAATCCCAACCTATAAAGGCATAGTTAGTTCTTGTAAAGCCATTTTCTGCAAGTTCGAATTCTGCATCACTCGTATTACCATAAGAATTATAATAACCTGTTCCAATCTGTGTACTTACCGTACCACTTGAAGCCTCATTTCCATTGTAGTAAAGGTAAATGCTCTTCTGATACAAACCATAAATTGTCATATCTTCTGTAATCGTAATAGTTGTACTATTATCATAAGTCTTACTAGCATTTGCAGCTGTATCAGTAGCCCAGCCTTTTGCTTCCCATCCATCTTTTGAACTCTGTGCCATAAACCAAGAAGGGTTGTTTGGTGTGCCGTTATTATAGTATTGTGTACCATGCTTATACTGTGGAGATGTACTGTTGTCAAAATAAGTAAGCGTAACATCTTTCTTAAATACCGCATATAGCGTTACAGGTTCATCACCCATAATCTTACTATCTAATGTATTGTCGTTTGCCACAGTATCTTCTCTCCAACCAGCAAACGTCCAACCATCCTTGGAAGGTATAAAGTTCAGTATGTCGGCGCCATTGTCCACCTCTACTGTATGAGTCACGCCACTGTCTATACAGTAGGTTACTATGTTACCGGCTGAGTAGATTTTCTCTGTGCCAAGGTAGACTTTTTTTACCTTTTCATCCCCTAAGAAAAGTTTTGGTGATGCGAACCGATACGGCTCCCAAGGGATATTCTTGGTTAAAGTTAATCTAATACCTTCGAATACTACCGTATTATCGTTTTCTAATTTTTCAGAACTATTATTCGTGTAAAGAGAGATATACATCTCAGTAATATTTTGGGGAACCTTGTGTTTTTTGGCTAGTTTGTTATCATAAATCGCAAAATACTTTACACTACCATCAGCAAGATATGATGTCAGTCGGACAGAAGTAATAGCAG
>JAZQUB010000045.1:0-70562 GCA_045631045.1 Lachnospiraceae bacterium | reverse complement strand
CCTGCTACTACGTCCTCGCCCTGTGCGTTGATGAGGAACTCACCCATGAGCTTCTTCTCACCGGTTGCAGGGTCACGGGTAAATGCAACACCGGTACCACAGTCATCACCCATGTTACCGAATGCCATGGACTGTACGTTTACAGCGGTACCCCAGCTGTACGGGATATCGTTGTCACGACGGTATACGTTTGCACGCGGGTTGTCCCAGGAACGGAATACAGCCTTAACTGCGCCCATTAACTGCTCTCTAGCGTCATTCGGGAAATCAGAACCGATCTTAGCCTTGTACTCAGCCTTGAACTGATGAGCAAGCTCCTTAAGATCTTCAGCGGTAAGATCAACGTCGAAGGTAACACCCTTCTCTTCCTTCATCTTATCGATTAATTCCTCGAAATACTTCTTACCAACTTCCATAACTACGTCAGAGTACATCTGGATGAATCTTCTATAGCAGTCACGAGCCCATCTTTCGTTGCCTGTCTTTGCAGCAACAACTTCAACTACTTCATCATTTAAACCAAGGTTAAGGATAGTATCCATCATACCCGGCATGGAAGCTCTTGCACCGGAACGAACAGAAACAAGTAATGGATTCTCTAAATCACCAAATTTCTTTCCTGTGATTTCTTCCATCTTGCCGATGTATTCGTTAATTTGTGCCTGAATTTCCTCGTTAATCTTTTCGCCGTCCTCATAATACTGAGTACAAGCTTCTGTTGTGATAGTGAAACCCTGTGGTACCGGAAGACCTAAGTTAGTCATCTCAGCAAGGTTAGCGCCCTTACCACCAAGCAGGTTTCTCATGCTAGCTTCACCTTCTGTAAAAAGGTATACCCACTTATTAGCCATAATCTAATGACCTCCTAAAAAAACTTTTTTGTGTGCATCCAGCGTATATGTATGTGTAAATGCACATTGAAACATACCCAGACAATCTTTAATTAGACTGCCCCATGCTCAAGTGGAGATATTATATCACAAAAAAATAATTTTGTGTATATAAACTTGTTAATTCTTTGGCAATCATTTAATTTTTGTAAGAATTGCACAATTTTTACTTTTGTAGAAATATTTTTCAGTTGTTTTTCGTACTTTTATACAACTATTACTCTAAAATTTCTGCTGCCACTATATCTGCCGTGCCCTTAATTTGATTCTCATTTGTAATGGCTGCCTCCCCGTCGCCTTCCTGAGAACCATATTTTCCAAAATATGCATGATTGCCGCCTTCTATTACTTCTTCTTTAAAATCCTCCGGCAGGTTCCCACGGTACTTATCATATTTTTCTAAATTCAATACCTTGTCATTAGAACCATAAATGGATACAACCTCCAGACCACTATCCTGAAGCGCCGCAGTAGAATAAGAAGCAAGTAATATCACACCATCCAACTCCTCCGTATTTTTTGCTGCATAAGACGCCGCCATGGAACCACCTAACGAATGTCCGCCAGGATAAAAGATTAGACCAACCTCAGTGCTTTCCGGTGCAAACACAATTTGGTCATTCTTTTTTTCCGTAACAGTTATCCCCTCTATCGGATCCGACACAACTTCAAGAGCCTCCGAAAGTGCCCTGTAATAATCGTTTATGTATGCAAAACATCCCACTGCAATTGCAAGTATACATACCAGCGTAATTGCTATTGTGTTTTTTCTATTTACCTGTTTTTTCATACAATTATCCTCCACACTGTGCTTACATCCACAGCATAGAGGACTCGTGTTAGAAATTTGTTATGTCTTCTCCGACTTCTGTTCTCTCATTACTCTTCCAGTCGGGGGTATTACTTACTCTGCCCCGACCGCGCGGCACTCTTCACTTCCCCGGTCGGGGGTATTACTTGCTTTTACCCCGACCGCTCGCCTTTTTCCAGTCCTCCAGTCGGAAAATCACTTTCCGCAGCCTCATCAACTAATCCTGAAATGCCCCACAATATCCTCTCTGTTTTCCAGAATATCTTCTTCATAATGCTTCTGATATGGATTGGCATGATGAATAATAAACGGCACACCATTTTTATTGCGCTTATCAGACACGATACCAATATGCTTCTTAAACACAATAATATCGCCGCCCTGCCACTGACTGATTTCTGTTACATCCGTAGTCAGACTGATTGCATGATTCTTAAAATACACCAGCAAATTCCGCACACGCCTGAAATCAATATTGGGGTCTGCCTTTTCCACCTCATACATGTCCGGATGGGCCGCAATGTCCTCGTCTACCAATTGCTGCAAATCATATCCTGCATGCAAAAGGCCCTGCGCCACCACATCCGTACACACACCATACCCATCATCCGGATATCCGCCGGCATAATACTTGCTTTTGTATTCCGGCTTCGTGGCTATATATGTACGGACATTTTGCAAAATGTCTGTCTGGTCGTCGATGCCGTCTCCATCCTTATCCAGCGTACTAATATATGTCACAATTCCAAAATCTTCGTTGGAATATTTTCTATGTGGAATAATATTTAGTATGTACAACAGATACACTGCCAAGGCTATGATGACCAGTGCCAATGCGGTTAAAATAATTCGTAATTTCCTCATAACTACCTCTAGGCCCCAATAGCCTCCTATAATAACCTGTTCAACTTCTCATTCAGCACCGCATACACAGGCTTCATATGCTCCTCGGTCACACGTTCATTTATTTCTTCCATCGGCACCCAGTCCACACCGCTGTTTTCGTCCGGCTTCATGCGCACTACCGCCGCTTCATCCGCCTCAAATACATATTCCACATCAAAATGCAGATGCGCGTTTACATATTTACCTCGCTTATAATGAGGAAAAACTGTCAAAATATTGATACCGTAAATGCCATCCTGCAAAAGCCTGATATTGGTCAGACCGCATTCTTCCGCTACCTCCTTGCAAATCACGCGAAGCAAATCCTCGTCACCATCCGCATGTCCACCCAGCCAGCCCCAGGAATTGTAAATGTTGTGATATGCCATAAGCACCTTGGTACGCTCTTTATTTACAATCCAAGCAGAAGCAGTCATATGCGCCAAAGGATTTTCACGACTGAAAGCATCTTCATTCTGCTGTAAAAAATCAAGCATAATAGACCTTACATGCACTTCTTCCTCATTATATGGTTTGTAATTCTGTAACTGCTCTAAAAATGTCATGCTTTTTCTCCACATCTACAACGCTGCAGAATCCAATACAATGGTAAACGGCCCGTCATTTTCCAACGCCACCTTCATATCTGCGCCAAAACTTCCGGTTTCTACCGTAAAATCACGCTTGCGACATTCTTCAATAATGTATTCATACAATTCATTTGCATGCGCCGGGTCTCCTGCCTCAATAAAACTTGGTCTGAAGCCCTTTTTACAATTAGCATAAAGTGTAAACTGGCTCACCAACAAAAGCTCACCGCCCACATCTTTCAGCGCCAGATTGGTCTTTCCCTGCTCGTCCATAAAAATACGAAGACCGGTCATTTTATGAATCATCTTGTCCGCCACTTCCTTTGTATCATCCTGACATACTCCAATTAACACCATAAAACCTTTTCCGATTTTGCCAATTACTTCTCCGTCTACTGTTACGGATGCATGATTTACCCTCTGTATTACAAATTTCATTATTGTTCCTTCCTTGAATTATAAATTTGTTTATTTTTCGGCTCTACGCCACTCACCGGTTTCCTCGTCCTTGACCAGCACAAGTTCATACCCTCCACCCGGTCTGTTAAAATAAATTTCCGTGTCTTCCGGTGCAAGTTTCAAAGTAAACGTATTTTTTGCTCCAAAAGAACTGTTGATTCCACCAAAGGCATGATAAAAAGTAAGATAATGAGGCTTTACACCGCCGCCTTTATCTTTAAAACCTCTGACATATCCAACGCTTTCCCAAGTTCCCACACAAAAAGTCATTTCCGTTCCATCCTCGGATACAGAATAATCTATAAGCACCTCATTAGGCGCTTTTCGAAAACCTGTACCAACAAAATAAATCGCAGCCAATGCAACTACAATGGCAACTATAGTTAAAATTATCTTCTTAAACATATGTATACCTCCCTTCAAACAGCCAATCGCTCTTTTGTTGTTTTTATTTTAACACGCTAAAGCACGCTTGAAAATACTATTCATAAATTCTTAAATATTACAAAATTCAAGGCAGACCATTGGCCTGCCTTACAAAATCTATGCAACTTTATTTTCAAAATCTGTAACAACAACTTCACTGGCTATTTCTTTTGCCTTCGCTACAATTTTCTCCAACTTCTCCATAACTTCATCGGAAAAGTATTTTTCTCCACATTGCTCACATTCTTCACATGGAACATTTTTAATTACAATTACACATTTCTCCATAGTAACAACATGCGTTGTTAAACTTGGATTCGTCGCTTTACAATTACAATAAAAACACATGGTTACTGCCCCTTTCTTGTTTTCAAGTCAACATCAAACTTTTCTAAATTAGGATAATACGCAGTTATGATATATACATATTCTCCATCACACCCTGCCACAACATGTATTACCTCATTATTAAGAGTATACCCAAAAATCAAGCAACTAGGATAGGGAAAATCATCTGGATAGCTTTCAATAATCTCACCTTTGTTTACGCAATTTAAAACATCCAGTCGGCTAATCCCCCGCTCTTGTATTCGTGCTGCTGCGTGTGTTGACCACTTTATCTTTCGTAGAGAGCATAATTTTTTCATCATGTCTAAAATCATAGTATCTCCCTTCGTGTTTATATTTTACCACCTTTTCACTGATTTCGCAATCAAACAATTATATACTGCAAAATTGCATAATTATTTTAATATACTTATTTAGCATATTTGGACGATATAATGTCCTTTTTCATTTTTTATAAAATTCAAGGCAGACCATTGGCCTGCCTCGCTCTTACCCAAACATTTTCTTAATTTCTTCGTAATTCTTTGCAGTCATTAGTGCCGACTCGCCCAAGCCTTTAAATTTCACAATATACGTCCATCGACCATATGGTTCAATTTTAGAAATCATGGAAATATTGATAATATAAGATTTGTGGCAGCGCATAAATTCTTTTGGACTGAGTTTTTCTTCTATACTGCCCAGGGAGGCAGAGGTTTTATAAACTTCATCCTTAGTGAAAATATTGGTTATGCTATCGCTGCGTTCCACAAAAATAATGTCTTTTTTATCAATGAAAAGGACTTGTTCTTTGCCCCTAATCATCAGTTTGCCGCTGTGCTGCTCGGACTGGGCCACCACTTCTACCTTTTCTGCCGGTACCGTGCTGCCCCCTTCACACTTAATACGCGACAAAGTCTTCACTACCCTCTCCACATTAAAAGGCTTTACCAAATAATCAAAGGCATATATTTCAAAGGCATTTGCCATGTACTCGCTATGTGCTGTGGCAAAGATTACCTTTAACTTCGGATTCAGTTCGGTCAGAATTTTGGCACATTCTAACCCGCTGTCTCCATTTAAATCAATATCCACAAAGGCTACGTCAGGACGGTATTTGGCAAAATCGGAAACCGCGGTGGCAAAATCTCCCGATTCTGATACCACTTGAAACCCTTCCTGCCTTTCCACAATCATCCGAAGAAGCCTGCGGATTTCTGACTCATCTTCAATAATACAAATTTTAATCATTTAATTTCTCACTTTTTTTACTTTTTGCAAAGGTACTGATACCATCACCGATATCCTTTTTCATTTCCGTGTCTGCCAGTACATTCTGCATTTTGTAATAGTCCATCACACCAATGCTTCCATTGCGAAGCGCTTCTGCCATAGCCTTTGGAATTTCGGCTTCTGCTTCCACAACTGCGGCGCGCATTTCCTGCTCTAAAGCAACGGCCATAGCCCTGCGCTCTTCTGCTCTGGCCTGTGCAATCTTATTATCTGCTTCTGCCTGTAAGCTCTGTAGATTTGCGCCGATATTTCGTCCAATATCAATATCCGCAATATCAATAGAAATAATTTCATATGCGGTCCCGGAATCTAAGCCTTTTGCAAGTACCAGCTTGGAAATATCATCCGGATTTTCCAAAACCTCACTGTGCGTTCTGGAGGAACCAACCGTAGTAACAATACCCTCACCGATTCTTGCAAGCACCGTGGATTCTCCTGCGCCACCAATCAGACGCTCGATATTGGTCCTTACCGTAACTCTTGCCTTTACCAAAAGTTCAATACCATCTTTGGCTACGGCAGAAATCAAATCGGTCTCGATTACCTTTGGTGTTACACTCATCTTCACCGCCTGGAACACGTCGCGCCCCGCTAAATCAATAGCAGATGCCTGTTCAAAGGTAAGAGGAATCTGCGCTCGCTCCGCTGCAATCAAAGCATTTACCACGCTGTCCACATCACCTCCTGCCAAAAGATGTGCCTCCAACTGATTCACCTTGGTATCAATTCCCGCCTTCGTTGCCTTAATCATCGGCAATACAATCATGGCCGGAGATACACGACGCAGTCTCATACCAATCAAATCCAAAATACCTATTTTTACACCGGATGCAATGGCGGAAATCCATAATCCCACCGGAACAAATACGAAAAACACAACTACCAGCAACAAAATAATTCCCAAAATAATAATACGTCCTAACACAATACCTTACCTCACATTTCTTTCACAATAATCATATGCTCATGGATGCGGCTGATTCGTATCTTACCGCCTCGTTCAATGTAGCGCCCTTCCGTTCTCACATCAAACTCGATTCCCTCAATATCACATTTACCTGCCGGCCGTAAATCCGTAACCGCAATTCCTTCCTTACCAACCAAGTACTCCAAGTCCGCGGCGTTAATATATCCCTTTTCTGCTTTTATCTCCGTATCCAGCACAAATGGTGTCTTTACCCTTTTAAAAAAGGTCATGGCAATGGTTAACATTACCGCCAGCCCCACTACAATAATCAGGGTAATGGTTAATCCCTGCTCCACATTTTGGGCCGTACAAAAGATACCGCCTACCAAACATAGGATACCTGTTATTCCCGGTGCCCCAAACCCCGGCATCACAAACTCAACGCCCACCAGAACAAATCCGGCAACAAATAAAATAATTCCCAATACTGCTAATGGTTCCATCCGCCGTCACCTTCCTTTCTTTTTGGAATTACAAAGGCAAATTCTGTTTCGCCTTCCTTTGATACCAGTTTCATTTCGCCATTACAGGACTTTAAAACATTCATCACTATGAAAAGTCCCATCCCATGACCCTCACCTTTCTTAGTGGTTATGCCTTGTTTAAAAATTTCACTCTGCATAGACTCCGGTATTTTGGGTCCGTTATTACTTACCGAAAAATGATATGCTGTTTTATCCTCAGAAATATCCAGCGTAATCTGCTTTTCCTCCTCCTGACAAGCTAACGCCGTCATAGCATTATCCAACAAATTCGATAACACTTTGCAAAGTTCCCAATCCTCCACCTTTAAATCCTTTAAGTCCGATTTCACTTCTATGTAAAAATCAATACCGCGGCCCTCTGCCTCATCCATTTTCGCCTTTAATAATGCATTAATGGCCGGCTTGGAGGTTTTCAGTGCTTTCCCGGTCTATGGTCATATGCATTCCTCTTTTCTAATTACATTTTATCAGAAAATGTCGCTTGTAACAGAGTAAATTGCTAAAAAATACAATATTTTTACTGAAATGTCAAAGACGGCGACAGATTCCACTGCCACCGCCTATTTTTACATTTAATGAAATTGTGAATTATACAATGTACTGTAAAATCCTCCAAGCTCCATCAGTTCATCATGATTGCCGGATTCGGTTATCCTTCCGTCCTGCAGTACAATAATCCGGTCCGCATTTTGAATGGTAGACAATCTATGTGCAATGACAAAGCAGGTACGCCCCTTCATAAGCTCCGCCATCGCCGCCTGAATCTTAATCTCTGTACGAGAGTCTACATTAGACGTTGCCTCGTCCAAAATCAGCATTTCGGAGTCAGAAATCATTGCCCTGGCAATGGTAATTAGCTGACGCTGTCCTTTGGAAATATTGATACCGTCGTCGGTTAAAACCGTGTCATACCCCTCCGGCAGGCTTTCAATATAATGGTCAATACGGGCCGCCTTTGCTGCTGCCTTGACCTCTTCTAAGGTAGCCCCTTCCCTTCCATAGGCTATATTTTCAAAAATAGTGCCTCGAAACAGCCAGGTATCCTGCAGCACCATGGTATAGGCTTTACGCAGACTTTTTCTGGTAATTTCACGGACATCTTTTCCGTCTACCTTTACACTGCCCTTTGTCACATCATAAAAACGCATCAACAAACTGATAATGGTGGTTTTACCTGCTCCGGTAGGTCCAACAATGGCAATGGTCTTGCCCGGTTCTGCCGTCATAGAAATGCCATGCAGAATTTCCCTTTCCGGAGTATAGCCAAACACCACATCCTCAAAGCTTACTTTTCCCTGTACCTCCTCAAGTACAACGGCATCTGACGCATCCTCTTTCTCAGGCTCTTCATCTATAATGCGAAATACGCGCTCCGCTGCAGAAAAGGCAGACTGGAACTCACTTAAGATATTTGCAAATTCATTAATCGGCCCTGCAAATTTACGGGAATACTGTACAAACTGCGCCACGCCGCCTAACGTAATAAAAAACAGCGTACCCTCCGGCGCCATACCGTTTTGAGAAAGCATATATAAAATGCCTCCCAAAATCATAATCAGAGAAATAGAGAGATTATTAATAAAATTTACCGTGGGCCCCATAATAGCACCATAATAATCCGCATCATAATGTGCATCCATGGCATCCGTATTACGTGCCTGAAATCTATCACCAATGACATCCTCTCGGGCATAAGCCTGAATGCTGCGGCATCCGGAAAGCATCTCTTCCGCATATCCGTTTAATTCACCCAGTTTTCGGGACCGCTTTCTAAAAAGCGGACGCACCCTCTTGGAACGATATCTGGTAAATAAAATCGCTACAGGTACCGTTATCACAAATACCACAATTAACGGCTTGGATATATTCCACATAAAAATCAATGAACCGATTACCGTATACAAACTGGTCATAATCTGCACCAAATCATGGGCTAATGTACTGTTAATCGTATCAATATCATAGGAAATATGACTGATAATATCCCCCGTCGGGTGTGTATCAAAGTAGCCCACCGGCAAACTTGTCAATTTTTCAAACACCTGCTTGCGCATGGTATATACAATTTTCTGACTGATAAAAATCATCAGTGTTGCCAAAAGGTAAGCCATCACAGTAGACAACACATAACACATCAACATCCGCACCACGTTATAACGCACGATATCAAAGGCCACACCGCCCTCTGCCGCAATGGCATCAATCGCACTGCCGGAATATTTGGGGCCAAGAAGGGACAGCTGATTGGAAAAAAGCGTAAGGATAACAGCAGGTATAAACAAATACCAGTAATGCAGCACATATTTACATAAACGCCATAAAATGTCTTTTTGTACTTTATTCAACGAATGCACCTCCCATCTGTGATTCGCTTATTTCGCGGTATTCCACGCAGGCAGCCAACAATTCTTCATGGGTACCCATGCCGATGATATGCCCTTCATCCAAAACCAGAATAAAATCACAATCCTTTACACTGCTTACGCGCTGTGCCACTGTAATTACCGTGCTGTCTTTCAGATGCTCCCCAAGAGCCTTGCGAAGAGCTGCATCCGTCTTATAATCCAGTGCAGAAGAACTATCATCCAAAATCAGAATCTCCGGCTTACCTGCCAGTGCCCTGGAAATCAATATTCGCTGCTTCTGCCCGCCGGAAATATTGGTACCGTGAGGCGTCAGCTTATGCTCGTACCCTTCTGCAAAAGCTGTAATAAACTCATGTGCCTGAGCAATTCGCGCTGCCTCTTCCACAGCCTCATGCGAAATCTCCCTGCCAAAGCGGATATTTTCTTCTATAGATTCAGAATACAGGAAATCATACTGCTGTGCAGATCCAAACATCCCATAAAGGCGTTCTTTCTCTATGGTGCGGATATCCTCACCGTTTATGTAAATACCACCCTGACACACATCATAAAAGCGCATCAACAGCTTAATCATAGTGGATTTGCCACTGCCTGTAGCACCGATGATTCCAAGTCTTCCGCCCCTTTGCAGCTCAAAGTGAATGTCCTCCAGGTTATTACGTTTTCCTTTATAAGAAAAACTTACATGGTCAAAGCAAATATGTGCTTTGGTATCTTTGTTGCGATATTCTGATTTTTCTTTTACCGTAATCTCCTCCTCCGTGCCTAACACCTCAGCAATACGCTTTGCACTGGCTGCCGACTTGGTATACATCACAAACATACGTGTTACCGTCATCATGGCCATGGAAATCTGGGTAAAATACTGCATAAAAGCAATAATCGTCTCCGGATTGGACAGCCCCTTGCTTACCCGGAAAGCTCCCAAGGCAATTACCGCCACGCTTCCCACATTCATAAACATGGTCATAACCGGATTTACCGTACCCATTATTACACCTGCACGCACCTCATCCTTTACCAGCTTTCGATTTACCTCATCATATCTTTTATGCTCATAGTCTGTTTTGGAAAGAGCCTTAATCACCCGGATTCCCTGGGCATCCTCACGAACCACTCGAATCATACCATCTACCGAGCGCTGTACCTTCGTATAAAGCGGCACACCATTTCGGGATATTAAATATACTGTTATGAAAATAAGCGGCAGCATAGCTATCATAACCAAGGACAGAGACGCGTCCATAAACAAGGTAATGGCAATACCACCCATCAATAAAATCGGCGCACGCACTCCCATACGCTGCATCATGTTTACAAAATGATGCACATTATAAGTATCGGTGGTAATTCGAGACTCCAAAGACGGAATCGTAAATGTATCCGTCTGAGCTGCAGACAGCCTCAGCGTTTTCCTAAACAAATCCCGACGCAGCGTTTCTGCAAAATTTCTGGACACACGGGCCGCCATACGGTTCGCAATAATATTACACAAACATGCCGTAGCAGAGCACACAATCATCAACACGCCCCAGAACACAATGTCTGATATTTCCTTACCAATGACATCCGCCAAAATATGACTCAAGATATACGGAAGCATCAGTTCTACCACGGTACCGGTTATCTTAATAGACAGTCCCAGTGCCATACGCCCGTAGTATTTTTCCAGATATTTAAATACCATTTTCATCCTGCTTTTCCTCCCCGTACACTATAGATTTTGATTTCTCCAGCACCTTGTCCAGTACCCTGTGAAATACCTCTAGCTCCTCTTTGGTCACATTCTCAGACACCAAGGCATTCCACTCCTTTGTAATGCGTACTACCTCCGGATGTAAGTCCAACATTCGTTGTGTAGGATACACCAAAAGCTCCCGTTTATCCTCTTCAGAAACTCTGCGCTCGATATATCCCTTCTGCTCCAATTTTGCCAAATGCCTGGTCACATTGCTTTTGTTGATGCATAAATGCCTTGCCAGTTTGTCCTGACTCATTCCCGGCTTACGACATATTGCCAGCACATAACTGTGAAAGATTCCCGGCAATTCCTCCTCAAGCTGCTGCGTTCGATAAATACTCTCGCACCTGCTGATAATATTCATTTTTCTCATAATGGCTGCCATATAAATTCCTCGCACAAAAATGGTTGCAAATGAAACTGTTTCACTTGCAACCATTTTATAATAATTAATTAATTTTGTCAATTTATTCGTTCTTTACAATATTCAAAGATTACTGCTACTCTTCCAGATACACCCGCATTTTACCGTACCAAGCCGCAACAGAAGCATTTCTCCAATTATATGAGTCCTCTCTGACATCATCAAAAAAGAGCAGCCACGGCTTCACCTTAAAACCTTTCACGGTAACCTCATCTCCCGGGCCATTTAAGATTTCAAGCCTCTCCCTATACTCTCTGTCAAATGCCTGTGCCTCTCCTGCCTTTAAGGATACATATGCACCATATGAACTGTAATCGTACAAACGATCCTCTACCTTTATCACAAAGCTTAAAGACAGCAAAGCTAATATCATAGCAGTGTAAAAACGGACATCTATCCTATCCATACGCTCCTTAATTTTTAATGCCCGGGCCGGTGCACCGTCTTTAAGCCAGTGTGCCACATATCCCAGCCAGTAGCCTTCATTTACAAAAAGCAACAGTAAAAACCACAGCTTAATAATATTGATAAGTCGGTCAGGACCGGAACCTCCCATGGCATACAAACTTGGCGTAAACATACAAGATATGCTGCAAATACTAAGTAAAGTCACCACAATCGGAACCGGAAAGGCAAACTTCGTCTCTTTAACAGCCTTCCAAAGAAACGGTGCCAATAAAAGCATAAATAAAATCACCTGTAAGGTCAGCCAATGACGTGACCAGTGTATTCCCTGTATAAAAGAGTCTGTTACTGCCTTGACAGGCGTAGTCTTTGAGAAATTCTCCTGACGGATATTATTGCCGGGTGCTATTACACTCATAAAAAAAGAAAAACCATATATACTCCAAGGTAACAGCTTCCATGCACTTTTCTGCCCAAAAAACCACTTAATCACTAGCAAAAAGGTCAGCCCCAAAAATCCCAAAAGACCGGTAGAATAATTTGCCCCTGCGCACAGCACACTTAGCAGACAGGCTGCCAAATACAGCCACACATTGACGGCTCGCTTCTTGCTTACCTCAATATAAATCATGACGGCAAACAACAATACTGCGCAGCCATGCATAAAGTTATAATGCACTGCACCATTATACCAATAATAGGCATTTACCGGGCTCGGAACAGACTCCATCATCAAAAAGCTAACCAAGCTGCTGATAATGATCCAAATACTTTTAGGTGCCTTTAACAGCTTTACAAGGACTATATAGCCAAAGGTAAAGTGTGCAAACACCAGCATTCCAATCAAAATCACCGGAGACCAGATATAACAATTCTCACCCCAGATTGCCGGAGAAAGTGCCATTAAAAAAGCAGAAGAAAACGTTCCCTGCCAGGTATCGTAAGAAATCTTAATTTGGCGAAAAGCCCAGTACAATGTCTGTCTTAAGGAACCTGTAGCCTCCCAGACTGCATGTGTGTACATTCCATATGTAAAATCATCTGCACAAGGGTGTGCATACCGCCCAATGTATATGAGCGGTATGATACCCAGTATAAGGAGTGTCACTGCCCCTGCGGCAATGACTTTATATGTGTTTTTTGAATCTAATAACTTTTTCATAACCAATTATGCAAACAGTGGTTTTAATGCCTCTGCCAATACTGCTTTCTGTACTTCTGCTTCTGCAAGGTCTTTACCAAGAGTTGTGAAGTACGTCTTAATTTTTGGCTCTGTACCGGATGGACGAACCACTACCGTTGCACCGCCTTCCAATCCATAAATAAGAACATTTGCTGCAGGAAGACCGGTTTCTTCCGGTTTCTTGTAATCCGTAACCTTTACTACCTTGTAGCCACCGATTTCTGCAGGTGGATTTTCACGAAGGCTGTTCATAATACCTGCCATCTTGTCCATACCGGAAAGACCAGGGAATTCAAAGCTGTCAACCTTATTTAAATAACGGCCATACTGCGCGTAGATTTCTTCCAAGCGCTGCTTAATAGAAGAACCAATACTGCGGTAGTATGCTGCCATTTCACAAATAAGCATAGAACCGATAACGGCATCCTTGTCACGTACATAAGGACCTGCAAGATAGCCGTAGCTTTCTTCAAAACCAAAGATGAAACGGTCCACTTCGCCGGCTGCTTCTAAGCCTGCGATCTGGTCACCAATCCACTTAAAGCCTGTTAATACGCTGCGTAATTCTACACCGTAATTAGCTGCTACTGCATCTGCTAAAGGAGTAGAAACGATAGACTTCACTGCTACGGGGTTCTTTGGCATGGTGCCGTTTTCGATGCGACCTGCACAAATATAATCTAATAAAAGAACACCCACTTCATTACCGGAAACCAGTTCATATGTACCATCCGGACACTTAATTGCAATACCCACGCGGTCAGCGTCAGGGTCTGTTGCTAACATAAGGTCAGCGTCTGTTTTTACTGCTAATTCAAGACCTAAGCGAAGTGCTTCGAAAATTTCCGGATTTGGATATGGACAAGTTGGGAAGTTGCCATCCGGATATTGCTGTTCCGGAACAATAGTAACATCATCAATACCGATATCCTTTAAAATACGCATAACAGGAACCAAACCGGAACCATTTAGCGGAGAATAAACAAGCTTTAAGCCTGCTGTCTTGCAAAGCCCCGGACGAACGCTTCTAGCTTCGATTGCTTCGTAAAGCGCTTCCTTACAGTCATCACCAACATATTCGATAAGGCCTGCAGACAAACCTTCTTCAAAGCTCATCATCTTTGCGCCTGTGAGAATGTCTGTCTTTTGAATTTCTGCATATACAATGTCCGCTGCTTCGTCAGTCATCTGGCAGCCATCCGGACCATATGCTTTATAACCATTGTACTTTGCAGGGTTGTGAGAAGCAGTAACCATAATACCTGCGTTTGCTTCATAGTAACGAGTAGCAAAGCTCAGTGCAGGTACCGGCATCAATGCGTCATAAATACGAACCTTAATACCATTTGCTGCCAAAACACAAGCTGCCGTTTTTGCAAACACATCACTGTTAATACGGCTGTCATAGCTGATAGCAACTAACTGATTGCCGCCCTGAGTCTTTACCCAATTTGCAAGTCCCTGAGTAGCCTGACGTACTACATAAATATTCATGCGGTTAGAGCCTGCGCCCAATACACCACGAAGCCCTGCAGTACCAAATGCAAGTGCAACCGCAAAGCGGTCCTTTATCTCTTCTTCATTGCCGGCAATGGCTTCTAACTCAGCCTTTAAAGCAGCATCTTCTAAATCTGCTTCCAGCCAGCGTTTGTAATCATCCATGTACATAGTGCTCACCTATCCTATTTTTTTTATTTGGAAAATTAGTAATTTCCACTAAACCAAGTATAAGGCATGAGAGGGAGATGCGTCAAGAGGAGAATACAAAAGGTGCCAAAACCCCTTCTCGGATTTTGACACCTTTTTCATATCTTATAAACTTATTTTATAACACCTTAGACAAAAATTCCTTCAATCTCGGATTCTTTGGATTACCGAAGAACTCCTCCGGTGCTCCGCTTTCCAAAATCTGTCCTTCATCAATAAAGAGGACTTTATTAGCCACTTCGCGGGCAAAGCCCATTTCGTGTGTAACGATAATCATGGTCATGCCTTCTTTTGCAAGTGCCTTCATCAAATCCAGTACCTCACCAACCATTTCCGGATCCAATGCACTGGTAGGTTCATCAAAAAGAATCACCTCCGGATTCATGGCAAGTGCACGTACAATGGCAACACGCTGCTTCTGTCCGCCGGAGAGGGTGGATGGATACACATCTGCCTTTTCTTCCAGACCGATACGCTTCAAAAGAGACATGGCATGCTCATAAGCTTCCTTTTTAATCTGCGCTTTTGTGGTCGTAATCGGAATAAGTTCTTTTTTCTTCTGAGCCTTTCTAAATACATTGGTAAACTTAATCAGGCTATTGCTTCGCTTTGCCTTTTTTAAGTCCTGGCACTGCACGAATACCGGCGCCAGCATAATGTTCTGAATAACCGTTTTGTTATTAAACAAATTAAAATGCTGAAACACCATACCCATTTTACGACGATGCTTATTGATGTCTACCTTCATGTCAGCAATATCTTCACCATGGAAAATAATACTGCCGCCGGTCGGGTCTTCCATACAATTTAAACACCGAAGGAAGGTACTCTTACCGGAACCTGATGGACCGATAACACACATAATATCGCCTTTTTCAATTTTGATGCTGATACCGTTTAAAACCTGCACATCACCAAACTGTTTTCTAAGATTAATTACGTCTATCACTTTTTCTCAGGCTCCTTTCCATAATTTTGATGCCGGCACTGATAATAAGTACCAGTATAATGTAAATAATGGCCATAACCAGATAAGGAACCATAAATTCGTAGCTGTTGCTGCCGATGTAATTAAATGCAACGTAAAGGTCTGCTGCACCGACAAAGCTTACAACAGATGTTTCTTTAATCAATGCAATAAATTCATTACCCATAGTAGGAAGGATATTCTTCACCGCCTGTGGAATAACAATGCGAAGCATGGTAGTCCAGTAACCTAAACCTACCGCACGTCCTGCTTCCATCTGACCTACATCTACAGACAAAATGCCACCTCGCATGATTTCAGAAATATACGCACCGGAATTTAAGCCAAATACCAAAATGGCAACCTGCAACCCGGAGATACGAATGCCCATAAGCGGCAACATAACGTAATAAAATACCAAGAGCTGCACTACAATCGGAGTACCACGGAATAAGCCTACATAAAAGCTGCAGAAGCCATTTAAAATTCTCGGAAGTACCTTGTACTTTGGAATGACTCTGATCGCAGCAATCACGGTACCAATCACAATACCAATCATCAGACCTAATACCGCAATCATAACCGTATTCTGAAGACCTTCTAATACTCTGATATAACCATTTTGCTCTATGAAAATCTCTAAAAATTTATTTACCTTCTGGTCAAAATTGCCCATGAAAACCTCTTTTTCTAATGAAACTTACGAATTACTGTAATTCGTTAATTGCTTCTGTAATACATGCAGCAGGAGCAGAGTCGATGATAACATACTGAATGTTACCATTTAATAAGTCCTGAACTGCTAAAGAACCATTCTTGTAGCCGGTAGTTGTCATTGCAAAACCAGCAAAGCCCCAATCAGCATCACCTTCGCAATAGAACTGACCTGTTGTACCGGTTTGAACACCAACCTTAACCTTAGCATCTTTGCCATTCAAAATAGCTTCTACTGCTGCAGCATCTGTACATGCATCAAACTCTGTGTTGTCAGAGGTAACAATTAACTTCTGAGAAGCACTGTAGTAAGAATCTGTAAAGGTTACATACTCCTTACGTTCTTCATTAATAGTAAGACCTGCCATAGCAATGTCACACTTCTGCTGACCTACAGCTAAACATACGGCATCAAAATCCATATTCTGGATAACCAGTTCCTTGCCAAGATATTCTGCAAGTAACGCTGCAATTTCCATATCAATACCTAAGTAACCATTACCGCCATCTGTATACTCGAATGGCTCAAATGCAGCATTGGTAGCTACTACAAGCTGATCCTTGCTGGAATCTTCCTTTGCAGAAGTAACTACGGTTGGGGTACCACCACCAAAATACTTGTTGCAAATTTCATCAAATGTGCCGTTTGCTTTGATTTCTGCGATAAAAGCATTTGTCTTTTCTAATAATTCCGGCTGTGTCTTATCTACACCAAAAGCGTAATCTTCATTTGTAAGCTCGATGTCAATTACCTTTGCTGTTACAGCTTCCTTAGAACCACATCCTGCAAGTGCGGACATAGCCATAACAAATGTTAAGCAGAGAACTAAAATTTTCTTCATGATTTTTCCTCCTAATATTATGTATAAATATTGAATACACTTGCATAATATAACACTTTATATTAAAAAATGCAATGAATATTTGTATAATAGGCCAAAAACCATTTGAAAACATATTATTACTGTTAAAAACGTCTATCTTTCCTCCTGTTCTTCTATTTCCTTTTGTTTCATAAGCAACTCATGAATTATTTTTTTTACTGCATCTTTTTGATGGGAATTTAATTTTTCGAATTCCGTAAAGAACTCCTCATGCTGTTTATAAATGTGGATGGCTTTATCAAACGATGATTCCTTCTCCTTTTCCTCTGTAAGCCCCAGAATATACTCTACCGAAACCTGAAAATAATCCGCCGCCCTGACTGCCACCTCTGCTGCCAGGTCTGTGATTCCCGCCTCTACACGACTAATCGTTTGCTGCGATGTGTTAATAAGCCGCGCCAGCCCCTCTTGTGATAAACCTCTGCTGAGCCTAAGCTCTTTTAATCGACATTGCATAATACAATCTCCTTTTCCCCATTATTTAGTATAATCATCTTTTGTACTTTATTTATTTGTATAATTGTACCATGTAACGATTATTCGTGTAAAGTTTAAATTGTAAATTTTTCTCTGCACACAAAAAAGGCACTGCTTACTGAAACTTCAGTAAAACCAGCACCTTTTTCGCCTGCGGGTGACAGGACTTGAACCTGCACGTCGGTTGACACCAGAACCTAAATCTGGCGCGTCTGCCAATTCCGCCACACCCGCATAAGTTTATTTTTTACAACTCACTTTGTTACTCTAACACGTTTGACATGCTTTGTCAAGATTCTGTACCAATCTTGGAAATAATCTTCTTATTGATTTTAATTAAGAACACGGTAGACAAGGTCAGTGAAAATAATTCCGCAATTGGGAAAGCCATCCACACCATGTCCAGATTACCTGTCAGTGAAAACAGGTATGCAACCGGAAGAAGTACTACCATCTGACGCACGATAGAAATTATCATACTGTATACCCCATTGCCCAGCGCCTGAAATACGGAACCCATGATAATACAGTATCCGGCAAATACAAAGCTTAAGCTGATAAGTCTGAGCGCTACCACGCCAATGCTCAGCATATGCTCTGACGCATTAAATATAGATAGGAGCTGTGTTGGGAATATCTGCATAACCATAAGACCGGTGGCCATAATACACACTGCCAAAATAGCACTGGACTTAATGGTCTTAACAACTCGGCTGCGGTTTCCTGCACCATAGTTAAATGCAATAATCGGAATCATACCATTCGTCAAACCAAACACCGGCATGAAGATAAAGCTTTGTAGCTTATAATATGCACCAAATACCGCCGTTGCAGTGGAGGTAAATCCGATTAAAATCTGATTCATGGCATAGTTCATCACAGAACCAACCGCCTGCATAATAATGGATGGCACGCCAACCACATAAATCACTTTAATCATACCAAGGTCCGGTCTAAAGCCCTTGAAGGAAATACGAATATCATGATTTTTGGTTACATTTAAAATGTAGCCTGCCACAGCACCGATAATCTGACCGATAACCGTAGCAACTGCTGCACCCCTTACACCCATTTCCGGCATACCACACATACCGAAAATCAAAATCGGGTCAAGCACAATATTAATAACCGCACCTAATGTCTGTGTAATCATAGAATACACTGTACGACCTGTAGACTGCATAAGGCGCTCAAAAATGAACTGCATGTACATACCGATACTTGCGCAGCATATTACGGTAAGATAATCATGACCTGCCTGCAAAATCTCCGGGTCTGTTGTCTGTGACATATAAAACGGGTCTACTGCAAACAAGCCCACGAAGAAAAACACTACAAAGCTTATCACGGACAAGAAGATACCGTTCTCTGCCGCTTTATTGGCCTTTTCAAAGTCCTTTTCTCCTAACGCCTTGCTAAGCACCGCATTTACACCGACACCCATACCGGCTCCCAGAGCAATCATTAATTGTTGGATTGGGAACGCCAAAGAAACTGCAGTCAATGCGTCCTCGCTGATTCTGGAAACATACATACTGTCTACGATATTGTACATAGCCTGTACCAGCATGGAAATCATCATTGGCAGTGCCATACTTATCAATAATTTGTTGACAGGCATGGTACCCATCTTATTTTCTTTAACGTTCATAAATCCTCCGTTTTTTAAATCATAATTAATGTTTGGTAATCTTGTGAAGAACTTCCAGCGGTTTATTGTGTGTACGTGCGCTGGTTCTTCCTTCCGGCTTAATTTCACCTGCTGCAATTAAAGAACGCTTGGTCAAGGTAGGACCAACAAGTTCATATACCAGCACGGATAATAATACTACATTTCGAATCACGCTGCCATCAGAAAGATTGGTTGCGGTCATAGCCATACCAAGAGCAACACCTGCCTGCGGAAGCAAGGTAATGCCAAGATGCTTTGTAATTTTCTCATTACAGTGTGTGATAGCACAGCTTGCATAGGAACCGTAAATCTTGCCTGCAGAACGTGCTGCAATGTAAACCAGACCAATCAAAAGAACCGCCGGGTTTTTTAAAATCTTCAAATCCAGTTCTGCACCGGATAATACAAAGAACAAAATGCTGATAGGTGCTGTCCATCTGTCCACACGGTCCATTAATTCCTCGGAAGTCGGACAAATATTACAAAATACCGTACCCATCATCATACATACTAATAAGAGAGAGAAACAGCAGCTTACACCACCCACTTCAAACTCTATCATAGAAATACCAACGGTCAGTAATACAAATGCAATAGACACAGACATACGTTTACTACGGGAATGATAGAATCGTTCCAGCCAATGCAGGAGAAGACCTGCAACTGCACCTAATCCTAAGGAAAGTACAATTTCCAATACCGGCTCCAGTACCACATTCACTACGCTGACACTGCCGCGTTCCAAGGCTCCGGCAATACCAAAGGATGCAGAAAATAATACCAGACCAACTGCATCATCAATAGCAACTACCATCAAAAGAAGTTTGGTCAAAGGACCGTCTGCCTTATATTGACGAACTACCATCAAAGTAGCTGCCGGTGCGGTAGCCGCTGCAATGGCACCTAAAGTAATTGCTGCCGGAATAGAAATCAAGTCCGGTTTTATCATATGTAAACCAATTAATGCCACGTCTACTAATGCAGTGGTAATTACCGCCTGTAAAATACCAATCACAATAGCCTGTTTACCCATGCTCTTTAACTGGGCAAGACGAAATTCATTACCAATGGCAAAAGCGATAAAGCCCAAAGCAACCTGGCTGATAATCTTTAAGGCTTCTACATCCTCTAAAGTCTCAAAACCAAGCCCCGGTACACCAAGCCTGCCAAGCAAGAATGGTCCCAAGATAAGACCTGCTACCAGATACGCTGTTACAGCCGGCAATTTCACTAATTTTGCCAGACGTGACATCAATAACCCTGCAATCAGGGCAATTGCTAAACAAATTAAAATTACGTTCATATATTTATCCTTCTTTCTAAAGTTTTACTTTAAAATCCGGGTTCATTATACGTCTGTAATTCTCAAAATACAATGGTTACATTTAACAGTTATTTATATAATTTTTTAATTTTTTTGAGCTAATTTTTTGGTAATCTGCTGCGCAGAAGGAGTAACTGCCAATCCTTCCTGACTGGTCTCCCTAAGACAGGATGGTAACAGCTTGCCGATGCGGCGCATAGAGTCAATCACCTCGTCCGGAACAATGGCACTTCGAATACCCGCCATAGCCATCTGTGAAGAAATAACTGCATTAACTGCGCCGGAAACGTTGCGTTTAATACACGGCACTTCTACCAAACCGCCCACCGGATCACAGGTAAGGCCCAGCATATTTTTGAGTGCAAGAGCCGCTGCATGCACGATAGCCTCATTGTCTCCGCCTTCCAGATAAGTCACCGCACCTGCTGCCATGGCGCTGGCAGAACCAATCTCTGCCTGACAGCCGCCCTCTGCACCGGAAATGCTGGCACTGGTGGCGATTACCTCACCGATACCTGCCGCCACAAAAAGTGCTTCCACCATCTTATCCTCACTGACTTCTCTCTTCTCTGCATAGCTTAAAAGCACTGCCGGAATCACACCGCAGGAACCTGCTGTCGGTGCCGCCACAATTCGCTTCATACAAGCATTGGACTCTCCCATTTTTACAGCTTTTTCCATAACAGAGGTAAGAAAATCTCCTACCAGACGATTTTCCTTTTGACTAAATGCCTCCAGCTTGGCACCATCTCCGCCAACCATACCGCTGGCAGAACGAAGGTCTGCATCATAGTCCTCATCTGCCATACGCATGGCTTGATACATACCACGCATAGTTTCAAAAGACACTTCTCGTGTCACACCACGCTCACGGATATCGTCTAAAATCACCGCTTCCCAAAAAGGAACCTGTTTTGCTTCACTATATTCTAATACTTCTTTTAAAGTAGAAAAACCCATATCAACCTCTAATTCTCCAAACTATAATAGGTAACGCTTATCACACCCTCTAACTCCTTGAGCCACTTAATTGCTGCATCCCACACCTCGTGGTCACACTCAATAATCATGACCGCATTTTCTCCGCGCGTGGAACGATTTAACTTCATCGTAGCAATATTAATGGTACGCTTTGCGAGCTCGCTGGTTACATTTGCCACCAGCCCCGGCAAGTCTCTGTTCTGAATAATAAGGGTAGGATAATCTCCCGAAAAATTTGCTGCCTGCCCATTGATGCTGGCAATATTTATCACGGAACCTCCTACAGACTCTCCTACAATTTCCAGATATCTGCCATCTTCACCGGTTAATTTTAAAAGCACAGAGTTGGGGTGAACATCTTTTAAATCCACCTCACCAAAGGAAAAATCCATTCCTTCTTTTTTTGCCTGTTCAAAGCTATACGGTATGCGTTTATCATCCGGCTTCATACCAAGTAATCCTGCTACCAGTGCCAGATTGGTACCATGTCCCTTGCCGGTTAATAAAAAGGAACCGTGCAAAAAAATCTCTGCTTTTACAATAGGCTGTGCCATTAACTTTCTGGATACATAGCCTATTTTGCATGCGCCTGCAGTATGTGAGCTGGAAGGTCCAACCATAACCGGACCAATAATATCAAATATGTTCATACAAGTTTTTCCTCTTTTATTTATTTTGCAATTGGTGGAACTTCCATTACCAAATCACTCAATGGGAAGGAGCAGCATGGATGAATGTATCCGTAAATATAATCTGCTTCCCTGCGTCCGTCTACGGACTTTGGTACATATACTTCTCCGCTTACCAGCTTGGAATGACACCAGCCGCATTCACCGCTTCGACAATGTGCCGGAGCCGCAATGCCGTTTGCCTCCAAAGAACGAAGGATGGACTCATCTGCCTTTGCTGTAATCACTTTTTCCTCACCTGCAATACGAACGGTAATCTGGAAAGCAAGTGCTACGTCTGCCGGATAGTCTTCTTCCTTGGAAGGATTAAAATACTCGCCAAATAATTCATGACGGATAAATTTCTTACGAAGCTTTAAGGTTTCAATCTCTTTATCCACAAATTCATACATCGCCTGCGGTCCGCAAAGGAAAATAGAATATTCGCCTTCCGGTGCATATTTTTTGATTAATTCGGCTGTAATAAAGCCTTTTTCGTAGCCTTCTGCTTCTTCCGCGCTCAGTACATTTACTAATTTAAACTTAGGGCACGCCTGTTCCAATGCTTTAAATTCTTCCTGGAAAACAGCGTCTGCCAAGGTACGGCTGCCGTAAAGTAAAATCAATTCTGCATCCTCATCTCCGTCCGCAATCGCTTTTGCCAAAGAACGGAATGGGGTAATGCCGCTGCCGCCTGCAATACCGATGGTGGTCTTGGCATCACGAAGTGGCTCATAGGTAAATACACCCAAAGGCTCTGAAGCAGTTACTTTGGTTCCAACTACCCAGTTATCCAAAATGTACTGGGAAGCCAGACCGCCCTCTACACGCTTAATAGTGAGAATATATGTCCCATCCAATGCCTCTCTTGGAGAAGATGCTAAGGAATATGGACGGCTCAGTTTCATATTGCCAATCGTCAAATGAATAGAAAGATACTGACCTGCACTAAACCATGCCAGTTTTTCAGTTCCTCTCTCAGCGTCCGCTTCCAAATAAAAGCTCTTCATATCACTGCTTTCTTCTACAATCTTGGCTACCTTTAAATACTGTACGCCCGGATGCAGTGCCTTTGCCAATTCATTCGGCTTATAAGAGTCCGTAGGAGGTAATGCCTTCGCAGGTGCCGCCTCAATTTTTGCATTACGAGTCGGAGTCATTTTTGTAAAATCCATAGGATTCAATTTCCAAAGTGCCATATTAGTTGCCTCCTTTCAGTCTCTTTGCAACACGTTTACCGATAGTATCACCCATAATATATGCACAGCTGTAACCATCACCGCGAATATAATGACCGCCGCAGAAGCTTAAGCCCGGAATGGTGTAATCGTTCTTTTCGCCTGCGGTACGCGCCATCAAATTGTCCCATCCGGACAACTTATAACCATAAATGGTACCTTCCGGTGTGCCCAGGTAACGTGCAAAGGTTACCGGTGTTGCCACACTGATTTCCTCGATGTGAGGCATAATGGAAATGCCCAACGTCTGCTCGCAGTCTTCAATATATTTCTTTGCTAAATCATTTTTATACTTCTTGTAATCTTCCGGCTTCAAGTCCTTTGGCACGTCATGTCCGAAAACAGGAATGGTAAAGAACATGGTACAGGTGCCTTCCGGAGAACTGTCAGGCACTACATTATTCAGGCAGTTGACGATATAAAGGCCATCATCCGTACGGGTATCATGCTGCACTCTTGGATTTGCATGCCCCTGAATAAAGATAGTATAATCCTTCATGCCAAGCTCTTCTGCTGTACAATCCAAGCCCAAGTATACTGTCGCAACGGAAATACCAAACTCTCTGGCATTGGCCAATTTCAGATTCTGTTCCGGTATTTTGTCCAAACTGCTCATATTAAATACATTGTGCGGAATTACATTGGAAATCACTTCCTTTGCATAAAGCTTTTCTCCATTTGCCACTACACCTGCAATACTGCCGTCCTCGTTATACAAAAACTCCGTTACTTCGCTGTTATACCAAACCTGACCGCCGTGCTTCTGGATTACATCTATTAATGCCAATGACAACTCATGAGAGCGATGATGCGGCATTGCAGCTCCATCTACCACATAGTCATAAAGCATATTTAAAAAGTGCATCGCATTCAGCTCATCTGTCGGCACACCCAAATATCCCCAATAAGTATTAATCAAATCCTGCGCTGCTTTTGGCATACCAAGCGCTGTCATAACCTCTTCCACAGAATGACCTGCGGTACGCATAAAATCTGCATGCTTAAGCAACATTACAAGACCGTTTGGATTGCCCTTTGTAGCATAAATGTAATCAATGGCAGCCGTAATCTTTGGTTTCAAATCCAAAAATGCCTTTACACTCTTCTTAGAGCCCGGCACTGCCGCATCCACAGATTCACAGAAATCATCGATACCAGCTTTTAAGGTTACATCATAGCCATTCTCTCCCTTTACAATAGCACGGAAAATATTGTGCTCATACTGCCAGTCAATCTTGGCACCCAGGTCATCAAAAACCTTGTAAACTGTGTTTGGGCGCTCCGCGGTACCTACGCTGCAAAGTTCATGCAGAGAAGGTTCAAACTCGAATCGTCCGCGACGGAAACTGGTCGCACATCCGCCCGGAATATTGTGCTTTTCTAAAAGCAAGGTTTTTAATCCCGCTTTTGCAGTGTTTGCAGCAGCAGCCAAACCACCATTGCCGGCACCCACTACAATCACATCAAATTGTTTGTCCATAGTGTTCCTCCTTACTACGTTTTATTACCGTTATATGTGATATGGTAAGTATAACATTCCAACAAAAAAAACGCAAACCCTATATTTTTTTCAAGGATTTGCGCGTGTTTCAAATATTAATGAGCCACCGGGGACTCGAACCCCGGACAACTTGATTAAAAGTCAAGTGCTCTACCGCCTGAGCTAGTGGCCCGAAGATTTAAAACAGGGCTAGCTGGATTCGAACCAGCGAATGCAGCAGTCAAAGTGCTGTGCCTTACCGCTTGGCGATAGCCCTATGATGACACCAAGCGTGTCACTCTGACACTTCTTTGTAAGAAAAAGGTGGATAAAGGGATTCGAACCCTTGGCCTCCAGAGCCACAATCTGGCGCGCTAACCAACTGCGCTATACCCACCATATAATGTGCCCAAAGGGATTCGAACCCCCGACCCACGGCTTAGAAGGCCGTTGCTCTATCCAGCTGAGCTATGGACACATGCCTATGAAGCTACGAGCGCTTCACAACAAAAATCATTATACATAAAGGACTGTTGTTTGTCAACTAATTTTTTTAAGAAATTTTCAAAAAATCCCCAATGCTTCCTTTGCCAGCTTATCTGCTATTTCATTATATTTGTCACCGGTGTGTGCAGCCACTTTTACAAACACCACCTGCAACTTATCCCGGATACTGTCAAAGTATGCTTTGTATGCTTTAGTGCCTTCTTTATTGGTCTTCCATTCACCCTGACACCATTTTGCAATGCCTTCATAGTCATGATAAATATATAATTTGTGAAAGCCCTGCTCCACCGCATAACGCATAGCCGCTTCGGCACCTTTTATTTCTCCTGCCACATTACGCATGGACGCTAATTCTTCGTCTATAAAAAATTGTTGAAATTTCAACTCCTGTTCACCATCCAACAAAACCATACCATAGGAAAACTGATTATTTGCCACATTATAGCTGCCATCCACATAAGCTACCAGTGCTCCCTGCTCTGCTTTCAAAATCTGCTCTCCGGATTCCTCAATTTGAGGTATAATGCCCCTTACAAAATTCTCTGCTTCTTCTATTGTAGTAAAACTTCTAAATACAGCCCCCGGAAAACCCGTCACCTGCTTCTGACACTCTGCCCAAGTCAAAAAAACACCGGTGCTTCTTCCCACCCTAACTGCATAATACTTTGTTGCCATTTTATATACCTCTTATTTGTCATCACGACATAGCTTTTTACAAATTACTACCTGCTTCTTTATTATAACAAAAAATTTTTCCTCTGACTATATTAACTGACGTTTTTTTCCATCCTTGCACCGCTTGAAAAAAAAGCACATTTTTATTATTATAGAAGTAATCACTTTTGAAGGAGACTAACCATCTATGAACCTTAAAATATTTGCATTATTACTTGCCGCACTGCTTCTCACAGGATGCGGTAAAAATCAAACCACAGAAAGTAATTTCTCTTCCGAAACCTCCAAGGAAACCACAAGCGAAGAACCTTATATTGTCACGTTCGAGGCTACAACTTTGGACGGGGAAACCATTACTTCTGATATATTTGCAGACTCCAAACTTACCATGTTAAATGTATGGGCAACCTACTGTAATCCTTGCCTGAACGAGATGCCGGATTTGGCAGAAGTTGCAGTGGCATATGATTCTGTGGATTTTCAGTTGCTTGGCATCCTCAGTGATGTGTCTGTTTTTTCGGAAGATGCTGCCCTTTCAGAAACAAAGGATTTAGTAGCCGAGACCGGTGCAACTACCTATCAGCACCTTTTGCTTAACGAGTCTCTTTACAATAATTTGGTGGGTGCCATTGACAGCGTTCCTACTACCTTTTTTGTGAATCAAGAGGGCGAGCTGTTAGGCTATATTGTGGGCGCACATGACAAAGAAACCTGGGAGAGTGTTATCGATGAACTGTTGGCAGAAATGGAATAACCTATTCAAAAAGATTCCCGGCTGGAGCATAGGCTTATGCCTGGGCATAGTCTTTCTTACTATCGGAATCTTTCACAATCAACTCACAGATATCATGCAAAAGGCAATTATGATTTGCCTGGAATGCATTGGAATCGGATGAAAATTCACTGGAAAGGTACAAAATCATGCAAAAATTCAAACCATCCAATCTCCGCTTGTACGTGCAGATTCTTTACACGATTTTGACAAACGGATACGTTTATGGTTTTCTCAATGGAAAAATATACAAAGGCCCCATAAAGCAGGTCTGTGTACCGGGACTCAATTGCTATTCCTGTCCCGGTGCCATAGCCTCCTGTCCTCTTGGTGCACTGCAGGCTGCCCTTAATGAAAGAAACATTCAAGTTCCCTTTGCGGTACTTGGCTTCTTCTTTCTTTTTGGAAGCCTTTTCGGTCGCTTTGTTTGCGGCTGGCTTTGCCCTTTTGGTCTTTTACAGGACCTGCTGCATAAAATACCATTGTTTCGCAAACGCAAGCAACTACCATATCACTCTGTTTTAAAATATGGTAAATACGTAGTGCTGTTTGGTCTTGTCGTTATTGGTTCTTCCTTTTTATTTACAGGCTTTGCCAAAATTCCGGCATTCTGCAAATATTTATGTCCATCCGGTACCTTTATGGGTGCGTTGCCGCTTCTGACTGTAAACGAAGCACTACGCAGCCAGGCCGGTGCATTATTTTACTGGAAGCTTGGAATTTTGCTTCTTTTACTGGTTCTGTCCATAAAAATATATCGCCCATTCTGCCAGTATCTCTGTCCTCTAGGTGCCATTTACGGCTGGTTTAACCGCTTTAGCCTGGTGCAGATTCGCTGGGGGAAGGAATCTTGTATTTCCTGTATGGCGTGTAGGAAAGCCTGCCCGGTGAACTTACCTCCGGAGAAAATCTCCCTATCACCGGAATGTATTAAATGCGGCAAATGCATTCATGCCTGCCCAGTAGACTGTCTGCACTTTGGAACCTGTAAAAAGAACCATAAATAAACACTATCGGCGCAGTTCATCAAATACGCCTTGCAGGTCCAGCCTGCCGTAGCCCCATTCCCGATTTGGATATGGTACATCGGTTTCTCTTTCTGCCCCCAGCACAAAGTATCCTCGGATACCCATGCCCGAAATTAGTGGTGCATTTCCTTCAATTACCGCCCACTGCATAAAGTCTGCCACGGCACCTGCCACAAAGGATGCCGCAATACTGCTTCCGGTGCTCCTACCAAATGGAGTGTACACATCGATGCCCGGTGCCACCAATGCCGGTTTCGGATAGCCCACACGATTATTGCCTCTTCCGGAAAAAAAGGCAAACGCCCCACTTTCTGAATTGTAAGCCCCAACGGTAAACACATCCTGTGCCATTCCGGGCTCCGTAATAGTAGTGTAAGGATTTGGCGTCAAAAAATACGTCCGACTGCTCAAAAACTGCTGTATAGGGAGCCACACATGAAAAATCCCGCTATTAAGTACCCCTTGATTATACACGGTAATGGTCCACACCCCCGGTGTAGGGTCTTGAAAACGCATAAAAATTAATTCCTGACTACTGAATTCCTCCACCAATACAATATCAATATCGATTCTCGTCCGCTCATATACAAAATCATAGCTCAGTTCCTCTTGGTAATTAAAACTGATACGGGGAATACGTTCCCCTCCGGGGCTTGTAATTCCTATTTCAAAGACATCCGGACTGGATCCCCACAATTCACATACAAACCCTCGCTCTCCTTCACCCACACGGATTTCCACATTTCGAAAAGGATTCTGTGCCTGCAGTCCCTCTTCCTCCCTTTGATTCAAATTACCCAAATAATGATGGTTTGCATTTCCTTCATTACCCCCTGCTACAACCACTGCTACATTGCGCCTTTTATTTAAATCGCTCAAATAGCGTCCCAATGGGCTGTTACCGGCATGGTCTCCGGAATTGGTTCCCACCCCTAAAACAATAACCAACGGTCTTTCAAACACCCTCGCATACTGCAGCAAATATCTGCATGCCAGCATAATATCATTTTCCTGAAAAGCTGCCGCATCCTCATTAATCAGATAATATTCCCGCAAATATTCCTTGGCCTGCTTTAGCTTTACCACTAAAATATCCGCGTCCGGAGCCGCACCTATAAAGGTATTCTCTCCCAGATTGGTTCCTGCCGCCATCGCCGCCATTCTGCTGCCGTGCCCATCTTCATCCCAGCTAGGCACAAGTTCTCTTGGATTGTCACTTGTAAGCGCCTCATTAATATCTTCTCTGGTAAATTCGCTCCCGTAAAAAAAACCGTCCGGAGCCCGCCCCGGTATTTCCAACGACTGGTCCCAAATGGCTTCAATGCGTGTGTTCCCAAACTGGTCCCTGAATATTTCCTCTGTATAACGAATCCCCGTGTCTATAAAACCTATCAGCACCTGCCTCCCTGTCAGCTCCAATGGCGGCTGCTGCACTTGATAAATAGTAGTTGCAGTCAAATTAAGGGTGTTAAACTCATTCTGTACTAAGCCGTACAGCTTTGGAATCCCATAGTAATAAAAGCTGGACACTCTCACATCCGGTATTTGATTCCTATTTACATAATTAATACGAAATTGTTCATTTACCGTTAAAGAACAATAATCCAGCTCCCGGTTTCTGAACCTCGATTCCTCCACCACATAATCTGCGATATAATCCACATATTCATTAGAAATAATTGCATTACTGTTTGTACACTGCATCCAAAAGCCTCGCACATATTATCTTTTTATTATATGTACTGCAAGGGAAATACACGCCTTTTAACCTTAAATTTCTATAAGCCATTGCCAAATATCATTCCCCCACAAAAGCGCAGTCACACTTCCAATGCATAGTGCAGGACCGAAGGCAAACCGTTTTCTCCTAAAAAGATGCACCATACACGAAACCGCACCTAATGCCAGTGCAACCAATCCCGCCACCAGTGTCCGTTCCAGCCCCAAAACCAGTCCAACCGGAACCATCATTTTGATATCTCCGCCCCCAAATGCTCCGGAGCTTATCAAACTGGCCAACAACATAATACCACTAACGGAAACTGCACCTAAGACTCTGGACATAATAGGCAGCTCCGGAAACACAAAAAACGAAACAATTGCAGGTACAAAAAGTACCGCAACTGCTTCGTTATATATTTTTTGCTTCTGTATATCCATCCATGCGATTATCGCACATATTATTGTAAAAGTAAATATCACGCCGGCGCGCATCAGAAATTGCCCCTCATATCGATTACCGGTCCGCCGGTACCCTCGATATATGCTCTGGTAATAGTTACCCGTCCAATATTATCATCCTTTGGAATTTCGTACATAATATCCAGCATAAATTCCTCAATAATGGAACGCAATGCTCTGGCACCAATATCCTTCTTTATGGCTTTTTCTGCTATCGCTTCCAAAGCTTCGTCTTCAAAAATAAGCTGTACTTCGTCTAATTCCAAAAGCTTCTGGTACTGCTTCAAAATTGCATTCTTTGGCTCTTTTAAAATACGAACCAGACTTTCTTTGCCCAGCCCCTGCAACGTACAGATAACCGGAAGACGACCTAAAAACTCCGGAATCATACCAAACTTACGCAAATCCTCGATAGTAACCTTTGCCAAAAGATTTGGGTCATTGTCATAAGCATCCTTTAGCTCTGCCCCGAAACCAATACTTGCCTTACTGGTCAGACGCTCTTTAATAATATTTTCCAAATCCGGGAATGCACCACCACAGATAAACAAAATATTTTTGGTATTTACCGTAGCAAGCGGCACCATGGCATTTTTGCTGTTGGCACCCACCGGAACCTCAATCTCAGCTCCTTCCAAAAGCTTGAGCATACCCTGCTGTACACTTTCACCGGAAACATCACGGGCATGAGTGTCCTTCTTCTTGGCAATCTTGTCGATTTCATCGATAAAGATAATGCCTCGCTCTGCCTTCTCTACATCATTGTCTGCAGCTGCCAAAAGCTTGCTTACAACACTTTCAATATCATCGCCAATATAGCCCGCTTCCGTCAAAGATGTGGCATCCGCAATAGCAAGCGGCACATCCAACAGACGAGCTAACGTCTTAACCAAAAACGTCTTACCGGAACCGGTAGGTCCAATCATAAGCATATTGG
Source organism: Lachnospiraceae bacterium (assembly GCA_045631045.1). Lineage (GTDB taxonomy): Bacteria > Bacillota > Clostridia > Lachnospirales > Lachnospiraceae > RGIG6307. The sequence continues at coordinate 39,098 of JAZQUB010000045.1, read as the reverse complement.
ACTTTTCAATTTCGATAGTATCCTGTGTGCCTGTAGCCACACGCTTATAATGATTGTAAACTGCAACGGAAATAGCCTTCTTTGCATGCTCCTGACCTACCACATACTCATCCAAACCGGCTTTGATTTTGTGCGGCGCCGGAATATCCTTTAACTGGATTGGCGGTACATCAGACTTTTTCTTTTTCTTAAGCTTCTGCTTCTCTGACATACCCCTGCCCTGCAAATCCGCCATATTAATAAAACGAATCTGTGGGAAGCCTTTTGGCAAACCATTTGGTTCGTCGTTGCTCTTTTGCTCCTCCTTTGGTTCCTCTTCGCTTTCCTTCGCACCAAACATCTGGCGCTCAAACTCTGCCATCTGCTGCCTAAACTCCGGACTATCTAAAATGCCCTGCATCTGCATATCATTTACCATATCCATGGTGCGATGCATACAATCATCACAAATACAAACATTTCCCGGCATATGTACCATGCGACCGGCCTTGCTCTCAGGCCTGTGACACATCATGCACACTTCTTCATATTCGTCGTCATCCTCTTCCACGGATTCCGCTTCCTCTATTTCTTCTACATCTGTATACTTTAAATCGTCAGACATATAATATCCTCCTCGTAATCACATGCCCCTAGTATACCAAGGAAGTGGTGTTATCGCAAGTGAAGTTTTTATAAACAAATTTTAAATCAGAAAAATACGCCCTTTGCTTGTTCCTTAATTTCTTTTGATGCGGCAAAAGGAATTCTTGTAGTGTAACCTTTCTTAGCTGCCACAATTTTCTTGGTTGGCCATGCAAAAATATCCTTGTTCCATTCGTTGATCGTATCGTTATAGAGCTCTCTTGCTGCAGTAATTTCTCTCTGCAGGTACATATTCTGCTGCATCGCATCTGCGATTTCACGGTGAGCAGCAAGGTCCGGATAACTCTCTACTGCAACATGAACATTTCTTGCAATATTTTCAATCTGACCACTGATTTCATTACGGGCGGTATCTGTATCACCCTTATTTCCTGCTCTGTATTTTGCAATATTTTCAAATGTGCTCTTATCGAGCTCAATCGCGTTGTCCAAAAGGCGGGCACAGTTTTGGAGTACCATAACTCTCTGCTCAAGGTAATTGTCAATCTGTGAAGCGTTTCTCTGAATTTTCTGCTGCAACTGGTCAAAATGCTTTTGTGCATTCGTCTTCATAAACAAGAAAATAAGACCCGGCAGTATGCCGCAAACCCATAACATAATTTCAAACAACTTTGAGCCAAACCCCACTTCAACAGGAATTTTTTTTAAAATTACATTTGTGTCGAGCCCTTCTTCTCTAACCTCCGGATTAAGTTCATCTAATTGATTTGCCATCTTGTGTTCTCCTTTTTCTTAAGAATTAAATATACATAAGCCGTTATGCTTACCTATCACTTTTTTATTTGCTGCTATTTTTTCTGTAGAAACATAGAAGTTTTTGCTCGCCTCAAGCGGCAGGTATTCATCCCATGAAACCGATACATCGTGATAGCGTCCGTCGCCGCCATATACAGAAACAACATCCACTCGCTTTTTTATATCGTAAGAATATGCTGTGATACAAGTTTCATCGATATTATCTTTGGAACGAACAAATGTCGATTTCAAAATCGCCTGCGTTTTCGTGCTTGGATGGGCCACAAAGCGATAGCCCACAGCATTTGCAAGTGCTTCACACTCTTTGAGCGAGTATACTTGTGAATAATCCGGTATCGGTTTTAAAGAATGTACCGGTCTTTCCTGATATATCGGTATAGCCCAAATCGGTGCAAAATCAAAGTACACTGCTTTGAAAAACTCTTGATTTTCACCAATAAAGTTCTCCTTGATAATATCATAGGAATAGGAAGTATATTTATCCGGTGACAAATATAGTTCTCTTCCCTGACTATGTTCCGATATAATGCTGTTTGTACGCTTTGATTTTATAAAATTAAAATCATCACCATATCCAATTTTTGATAGTATCAAGTCAACCATATTGGTTTGAGCAAGCGGTGTAAAAAGTGTTCTGAACTGAACTTCATTTGATCTATCCAAGGCATCAAACAAGACCTCAAAATCGGTATTGGACATACTCATAAAGTCATCATTCTGACTGATTGCCCGATCGGTTTTCCTATCCAGTTTCCTTTCTCCGCGCTTTACAAATCGTTCAATTGCCTGCTCGCTTTTCCGGTCAAGATGAGAAGCATCCCGACTGAATGTCAAATCCGGTCCGCCTTGTGAGCAATAATTTAACACAATCTGATTCTTGTAAAACGGCTTTGGTTTTGTAACGGTAGCATGAAGTCTCTCTGACTTCCTCCGTGTTTTCATTTTACCATCAGAGTCACGATAGGTTTCTGTCCAATGAATGGTTTTATATCCATGATACGTTTCCATTCCCATTCTATGTACCACTTTGTTTTCAAACAAAAACGGATTATCGTTGTATCTTCCGGCCAATACCTTAACGGTAGATTGTTCATTATTGTTATGTTCCTTGAAATCGTAATTGATTTTCATATCTGCTTCCTGTTCCACAGAAAAACAATTATCAAAAGATATCATAGGAATGGTTTTTTCAATAAGAATTATCCCATCTCTTTCTGTAAAAAGTGCATTAAGCGGAGTCATTTGACGATTTGCTTCTGCTAACAATTCATCAGCCCTTTTATCCGCCTCCTCGATTTCCTTCCTGAGTTCTTTGATTTTCGGTGTTGTTTTCTTAATTACAACCGGTATCAGCAAAATGGTAATACACATTATCACTCGCCAAAATCTTAACTTATTTACCTTTTTCTTTAGCTCTGCGATATTCTCTTTGTACCCGGTATATGCCCTTACCGTTTCGCGATTTTGTTCTATATTAATACCGGATTTTTGTACAAGACTTTCCAAAAATTCGCTTGCATTTTTTAAGTGAAGTTCTCTATACTTACTTTCAAACTCCTCTAGCGGATTATAAATCATCACTTTCCTCCCGGCGTCATTATTTCCTCTTCTGTCACCGTTCTATCTGTAGCCACCGAAATAGCATTACCATCGGACGTAAACACAATATCTCCCTGAAGATCCGTTCTAAAAATCTTTACCTCTGCATCTCTCAGTCTACTCAAAGTTTCATCCATTGGATGTCCATAACTGTTATCTTTACCTACTGAAATCACAGCATACTCAGGCATAATTTCTCGCAGGAATGGATAGCTGGTACTGGTATCGCTTCCATGGTGTCCCACCTTCAAGACGGTAGCAGATAAATCTATTCCAGAATCAAGAATCACTTGCTCTGCTTCACGCTCTGCATCTCCTGTAAATAAAAATGTCGTTTCACCATACTGTATGCTTAGAACGATAGAAGAATTATTGGTATCACTCCCGGCATTCAGTCCAAGAATTGTTATTTCTGCACTTCCAAGAGAATATGTATCGCCAACAGCGGGAATAACAATCCCATTTCCCTTTTGACCCGCATAGTTTGAAAAATCTTCAAAAGCTTTGCTGTCATAGGAATCCACAGGGCAAAGCGTCAAATTAGCTGAGGCATAGCTGAATGCACCCGGCAAACCGCCAATATGATCTTCATGTGCATGCGTACCAACAACAATATCTAAATATTGCACGTTATTATTTTCTAACACTGTATAAATCAAGTCGGAATCACCTTTATTCCCACCATCTATCAACATGTAATGTCCATCACATTCAACCAAAGCGGCATCCGCCTGACCAACATCGATAAACTTTACCGAAAATGTTGAGTCTACAGGTGTGGCTACATAAAGAAAAGCAACTGCAATAACACCACATAAAATACTGTTTACAGAACCCTTATTTTTAATTTTCCATTGCGTTTTTCTACCAAAACCTTTTGTTCTCTTTTTCATTTGAATTTTCTCACTCATTAAACTTTTTTTCTATATTATCATTTTGTGATTATCTCCGCAATGTTTAATTACATAATAATGTGCCTGACCCTTCAGTGCAATTCTATAATTTGTTTTTGCCAAGCTTCTTCTTACAGACCATTCCACTTTCTGCTGATAGCCTTCTTTATATTTTAAACGTTCAAACTCTTTAATTAAATACAATTTAAATGCGGGATCAATCCATGAAGCAAATTCCAAAGCTATATCCGGATGAGCAAATGTCCCCCCATCATATCTCCCTCGTTTGCTAACCATTCCTTTTGCATTTGTTGTCTTTATCCACTTTGACGGACTCATTGTAAATGACTGCGTTGATGAATCATTTGCAAACTCGCGAAATTCCGCGAGTTTAAAATTGTCATTTGACAATTCCTCCCATAATGAATAGAAATCAAAGGAACTTTTATTACTCATCCACTTTATGATAACATCGCCTGGATTGTCAGGATTCTTATAACGGGCTAAATCTGTTAACGATATGTAATCTACACCCTCAACATTTAGTACACTTACTAAATTATTATTAACATTCATAGTTGTTTTAATTTCATCTTTTATACATGGTCTCTCCATATTATACCTCCATTATTTATTTCATTTATATATCTATTGTATATATAATATACTATTAGTAACTTTATTTCAAGCAATATTTATTGTATACGTTTATTATCATTGATATATCGTAGGAGGTTTTTCATGGAAGTAGAAAATTATGGAGCACTGATTAAAGATTTAAGAATACAAAATGGTCTGACACAAAATCAGGTGGCAGAATCTCTTGGTGTCACTCCCGGTTACATTAGCAACGTGGAAAATAACCGTACCGCAATGTCCCTTCGTATATTAACCTACTATGCGCGTCTTGTGGGCTGTTCTCTGGATTCCCTTGTAGGCGAATTGGAACCGGAATATGCTGAAACTGCCCTTGACCGGAAATTGTATCAGGCTATTGTCAAATTAGATATTGAAACAAAAGAAAAATTACTGAAAACCATAGAGTTGTGGACAAAATAGCAAATCACCCCTTCGGGAGAGAAGGGGCAACAAACCTTATTATATCAACTTAAAATTAGAACCTCTTGAAGGAGAATTTTTCAGACAACAATACGAAGATATCATTCCCGGTTACTATTCAAACAAAGTACATTGGAACTCTATCAAGCCAGACGGTGCGGTTCCTGATGAACTATTAATGGATATGTTAGATAAATCCTACAAACTGGTACTCCAAGGATTTAGCAAGAAAAAACAACGTGAAATTCTTGATTTAAGCTGCTGCGGAACAGAATGTAAACAATGCAGCTATTATGGTAACCTTTGCGCTGGCTGTAACGAAACATCAGGTAAGGTCTTCCATATGCCATCCGGAAAAACATGTCCAATTTACAATTGTTCTGTGCAAAAATGTAAATTTGCAACTTGTGCAGAATGTGATAATTTACCTTGCTCTATTTGGCATGCCACAAAAGATCCTTCCTTTTCTGAACAGGAATTTGAACAAAATATCCAAGAACGTGTACAGAATTTAAAAGGAGAGCATTGTTAAAATCCCCATTAAGTTTTTGATGCAAAAAGCAAGGCATTGTTGACAAACCTCAACAATGCCCTGCGAAACCTTACATCATCTGACCATTTTCCTTTTACATAATGAATATGCTGCTTTTTCGGTCATACGGCTATCTGACAGAAATTTCAGCATTTGCCGAATACCATTTTTCATTTTTAATGTGACTTTCATCATTCCAACCAAATCGTATGGTAATACTTTATACGAATTGCCAGCGGATGTATATAAATTTTGCACATGCCAAATTGTCATATGTTCCTCCAAACTATTCTTCAACATTTAGCAAGTATCTTCTTGCTTTACGTTCACCTTCAATCACTAAGATATTTTCTTCTACCATCTCTTTCAATAATCTTTTGACTGTTGAATCTGCAAGCCCTAATAGTTCTCTTGCTTCCATATTACTTATACTTCCTTGTTCCTTCACATATTGAACAATTTGCGCTTTCCTATCAGCTTTTATCGGCTTTTTATCGGCTTTCTCTTCTGACCGATAAAAACACACTACAAAACCCGACTTCATTTTTTTGAATTCGTATCTGACTCCTGCCTCATCACAGGCCTCTGCAATACGCTTTAATCCAGTCCCAAAACTCTCTATATCTTTAGAATAATACAATATTCTTGCTATTTTAGGATTTCTGCGGATTGGCCTTTCCGCCTTATCAATAAAGTCCTGTGGTTCATATCCTTCCGGAAATGCTCCCGGATTATAAATTTCTACCCTGTCTTTATAAATTGCAACCTCATTACTCTGCCCGGATGCATAATCCTTATGACAGAATGAGTTTAATAATGCCTCTCGAATTGCGTCCACTGGAATTTCCGGTATCTCTGTACGCTGTAATGCTCCGTTAAATTCCACTCTCCAATGAATATTACTTTTAATGTAGTTTTCTGCTATGTCCACAAGTTTTAACACCGGTCCATGATGGCGTTGTATATCGTTAAATGTCAGTCTCTCATTGGTAGCAAAAATTGCCATCTATACATCTTGTACAATATCGTCACTGAATAATGCCTTTCCTGCATTCAGTAATGCATCACCTTCTGTTAATTCTAACTGATTCAAAACCGTCTTTTTGTCGGTATAGGAAATTGCAATTCTTCCAACTTCGTGGGCTTGTGTTGTGTATTTCTTTAAAAGCTCCTCATCGATATCATCAACGGTCTTATTAGACACCAGACTTTCCCAACGATTGCCTTCTCTACCACTACGTAATAGTAATTCTGTAATCTACTCCGGAGACATAGTTAAATCCTCATCTGCAACACGGATTTTCGCCGCACCATATGCAAAATACGGTACTTGGTTTCCTTCAAACTTTACATGAATACAATCCCTACCATCAATAACCACCTTATTAATTTCCGGATAAATCTTAGGATCAATAAAATTTTTAATCTTCTGACTAACCTCTTGCAAAGACTCCTCTGTTACAACTTGTCCTATAACCGCGCCGTCCGGTTTTACACCAAAGTATAACTCCCCATGCTGATGCTTATTCAAAATTGCACAGATTGACTGCACTGCTTCTTTCAATTCCCCGGTAGACTTTTTAAATTCCAATGTTTCTGTTTCAATACCTAGATTCAAGATGCCCCTCCCCTCTAAAATTCAACTTACTCTTTTTCAAACATCCAATAACACATGCCATATGCTTTTCATGCGTAAACGTATTAAATATATTATATTATAGGCATCTCCAAAGTACAATAGCCTAACAATAATAAAAAGGCAAAGAAGCACGCCTTATACTACGCACTCCGTCTTATCTTTCTGTTCTTTATTTTCAACTGCAGCCTCTCTAAGAGCCTGTTCCACCTTTTCCGCATTTGCAGCAATCAGTATTTCCAACAACTTTTATAAATAATACTGCTCACTGCTTTACGAAATTATAACCAGGAAGAAGGAACTTGTAAAGGCGATAAAACATAACTTGACAAGCTCCTTCCTACCGGTTAGTGGGTAATTAAGCAGTTAAGCATATAAGTGCTTCGCTATCAGCCAAATCATATTGCAATGTCTCACCCGGATTGCTTATTTTTACTGTTATAACCTGTGACGTAAAAATTGCCGTTTGTCGGGCTCCTCCCAAACCCTTCCGCTGTGCGGAACAAGCGTTGCAAAATAAAAGAAAAAATACAGTGTATCAGACATTAATTCTTCCTATTAAAACGCCTATTCTCTGTCAAAATGCACAAAAGCGATATTACATTTTTGTATTAAAAAGAGAAAATCAAAAAAGTTCATAGAAAAAAGAGGGATTTACCGATAAATAAGGAATTCTATAGCAAATCCCCTGACCATCATAAGGGAAAATATGAAATTTGAAGGAGCAGAATTTATGAGAACCATTATTTCTGAATACATGAAAGATTATTTAAAATCCATTGGCTATGAATTATCTGATATGGAAAAAGCAATTCTTATTCTGAATACTGCAGATATATTTGACCAGCGAAAAGAATTGCTTAAACTTGCCAAAAGTACGACTGATTCTAAATTGGCAGATATGATATATGCAAGGTATGAATTAAAGAATTTGGCAAAAGAACTGTTTGATGCAAACGACGGGACTTATATTTATGTATTAACAGAGGAAGGCGAGGATATTTATGAGGTATTTAAACATATACAAGATGTAACCATTTTTGCCAAAAGAGAGCCATGTTATTTTAGTAATTACTTAGTTCAACGCCGAAAAATTATAACTTCAGTAGATCCTCATCATTTCACGGATTATGCAATATTCGAATACCGGAAAGGACGAAAACCGGAATGTGTTGTACCCGATACAGATATGTTTGAAAAATTAAAAGAAGCAGCAAGCAAAAAAGAGGTATTAAATCATAATTATAAACTGAATATTCCTACCCCTTTTCAAAAAGGAGACATCGTCTTTTTTGATTTTGATAATTACAGAAAGATAGGGATACTCGAAAATGATTGTACTCTATATGAACCAGAGAATAATCTGCCTACCGTTGCATACATAAGTGATTCAGGATACATAAACAGTTCTATTTTTTATCCTTATACAGCGGAGATGGCTCATTCATATCATGATTCAGATATTTGGAATTCCTTGGTTATGATGTCGGATATCCTTAAAGGCGGGACTAATTATAAAATCACACAAATATTTGAAAAGGTATATCAGTAAAAAGAGATGAAAAAGAATAAATATAAAATTATTGCCGTCGATTTTGACGGAACATTATGTACAGAGTGTTATCCAAGAATTGGAGATGCAAATATTAATCTTATTAATGCTCTGATTCAAAGAAGAAAGTACGGCGATAAATTAATACTTTGGACGTGCCGAGAGGAAACACTATTGGCAGAGGCTATAGAATGGTGCAAACAATATGGTTTGTACTTTGATGTCGTTAATGATAATCTTGAAGAGGTAAAGCAGAAATACCAGCATAATTCCAGAAAAATTACGGCAGATATTTATGTGGATGATAAAGCTTTCTCTTGGAATAATTTTGTTGCCCCAAAATACTGCAAGAGTTATAATAAAAGAAAAAGGAGCAAACACAATGGATTTTACAGAAGCTAGACGTAATTATTTTATTGAGTTATTAAAAAAAGAATGGGAAGGCAAAGCAATTTGGAAACATATTAGAGACCAAAAATTGTCTGCAACTCCTGCATTTGAGGGGGAGTTGTACCATACTGCAAAAACAAAGATAATGTTTGTAGGTAGAGCATTAAATGGTTGGGAAGTTGATTATGCAGATTGCTCTACACTTGAAAATACTGTCGAATCTGTTTTGATGCAAGAAGGTGCCTTTGATACTTTTGTAGGCGAACCTTGTAAATCCAATTCTTCTGGGAAACGTGCATACAATCATAAGAATTCCAAATTTTTCAGATTTATAAAAAGTATTTTAGAAAACCTCGGCGAATCTGATGAAGGAATGGATGACACTTGGGATTGTGATTCCAAGAAATGGAATCACAAGTTTGTATGGACGAATTTATACTGCATTTCTCCCAGAAGTCCTAAAAGTGGTGAAAATCCAAATCCTACAAACAGAATGATAAAACCTAGCATAAATACATATGTTGATTTGATGAAACTATATATTGAATTTTATAAACCAGATGCTGTTGTTTTTGTTACGGACGTAGTTGGATGGTTTGAGATTTGGCCAAACCAAAAATCATTTAAAGATATTGTCGACAATTATTATGAGTGTAATATAGATAATACAATTGTAGCTACCGGTAATTTGGGTATAAGCAAAGTTGTCGTGTGTAAACGCCCAGATAGATTTGGTTTATCCTATGATGACGTAACAAAAATGGCTACTACCGTGGCAAAATATATCAACGTTCCTACCAATTGCATATAATTTATGTGTCAAAAGAGCCTATATATGGAATGCATTTCCCATATGTAGGCTCTCTCTATTTATCCTATATTCTTACTCCGCCGGTCTTTCCCCCAATGTCACTTCTAACGTCACGCTCACGTATTCGCTGCCTTCTGCACGCATCACGGTAACCTCCACGGTGGTACCTGCTGCATAGTACTGGAGTGCTTCCTGTAAGTCCGCATAACTTTTAATCTGGAAGGTATCAAGCTGTACGATGATATCTCTCACTTTCATTCCGGCCTGCTTTGCAGCACCGTCTTCCATCAGCTCGCCAATGAAAACGCCCTGTGGCATGCCATACATCTGAGAGATGCTTGCGGTAACTTCCTGAATACCTACACCAAGGTAGCCACGTTTGGATTCTTCTACTTTAATCTTGGTGGTCTGTAAAGACAAGTCACTGATAATCGGTTCTGCTGCATTGATTGGAATAGCAAAGCCCATACCTTCAATGGTAGAACCACCGATTTTACTGGAATTGATACCGATTACCTGACCCTGCAGATTTAAAAGCGCACCGCCGGAATTACCCGGATTAATTGCTGCGTCAGTCTGAATAAAGTTTCCGGTAGTTCCGTCTTCCATGTCAATCTTTCTGTCAATTGCGGAAACACATCCGGTTGTAACACTTTGACCATAGCCAAGTGCATTACCGATAGCAATCACAGGCTGGCCTAATTTCAATGCCTCGCTGTCACCAAGGCTTGCCACTGCAATAGCAGCCTTTGTTTCAGGTGTCAACTCAGCTAATACTACAGAAACAACTGCAAGGTCCATTTTAGGATCTGTACCTTTTATATATGCATTGGCTGTAGAACCATCAATAAATGTAATTTCAATACCATCTGCGCCGCTAACAACGTGATAGTTGGTTGCAATCAAAAGCTCTGTTTCATTTTCGCCGATAATAATACCACTACCACTGCTTGCTCCCTGCTGGGTATAACTCTGACCCCAGAAGCTGCTAATGGTCTCCGTGTAATTATTGATAACAGACACCATAGCCGGCATTACATTTTCCACTACACCGGAAACATCATATACTACACCCACTGCCTGTTGGTCTTCCGGTGTTCCCATGATAACCGGCTCCACTTTCTCGATTTCCGGCTCTTTCTGAACCACTTCGTGTGTTTCCTCGCTTGGAAGGGATACCACTTCCTCTTCTTTATCGAACTTATCTATCAACTGATTCACACCTACAAAGGCACATGCTGCACTGCCGCCTAATATAATACCGCAAATAAGCATTATCAAAATACGCTTGCCCCAGCCCATTTTCTTACATGGCTGAATATCTTTAGCATTGTATGCAGGTGCGCTTCCACTAAAAGCACCCAAAGTAGTCGGGTGTGCTTCCTGCCGAGTAACATTTTCGTATTGCAAAGAAGCGTCTACTTCTTCCAGTGGTGCTTCCTCGGCTTGCATACCATCCGTCACTTCCGGAATTTCCGGAGCCTCCACCATTACAAACCCGGTTGAAACTACTTCTTCCTCAGCAGTCTGTTCCGGCTGCACCTCCATCTCCTCTGTGACTTCTTCAACAGCCTCTGCCATAACCTCTTCCTTCTGCGCTGTATTTGTTATATCTTCACTATCCTTCAAAAAAGAATTCAAATTGTCGTTTTCGTACATTTTCGTACCTCCCTATCGTGATAGATTAATCATAGCTGGAATTTGTGTTTAAAATGTGACGAATTTCTATACATTTTATGAAAAAACCTAACAATTAAAATTTTTCATAAAACTTTCAGCCACGGTTAAGTCTTCCGGTGTTGTTATTTTAATATTCTCATAACTACCCTCTACCAGCTTTACCTGACTCCCCGTCAAAAGCTCCACTACCATGGCATCATCGGTAATGGCAACCCCCTGTGCTAGTAAGTTTTCCTCTTCTAAAATCAATTTATTGTAAGCAGGCATAATAATAGAGTATAAAAAACACTGGGGCGTCTGCACCTGCCACACCAAAGACCGCTTCGGTGTGCTTACTGCAAAACCCTGCTCATCGGCAATTTTAATAGTGTCCTTTACCGGCATACCTACCACGCCGGAGCCATATTGCCGTACGCTTTCGCTGGCACGAATTAGAATTTCTTCATTGATAAAAGGTCTTGCACCGTCATGAATATAGATACAGTCTCCTTCGGAAGCATCTGCCGCTGCAAGCCCCTGATACACAGAATGATAACGCTCCTTGCCTCCTGCTACTACCTGTCGCACTTTTGAAAAACCATATTTCTCTACGATTTCTTCCTTACAAAAGGTGATATCCTCTGCACCTGTCACCAAAATAATATCATCTATAAAACTGTCTTCGAACTGCTTTAATGCATAATAAAGAATGGGTTTGCCTTGTAACAGCAAATACTGCTTTGCTACCGCACTGTTCATGCGCTTGCCCCGTCCTGCTGCCAACACAATTGCTATATGTTTCATACACTTCCTCACTTACCTTCAAGCGGTTTTATCTTTCTCCCAGCTTTAAATTCGGCACCGCATTTAAATCCCAGCCATGACGAGCACCCTTGATATACTCATAATATCCTGCCACACCAATCATTGCCGCATTGTCCGTACAGTAAATCGGACTTGGATGATAAAATGCAATTCCTGCCTTATCACATGCCGCCTGCATGGCTGCACGCAAACCGGAATTAGACGCTACACCGCCTGCGATAGCAAGCTTTTTAAAATTATATTCCTTAGCTCCATGAACGGCATGCTCTACTAATACATCCGTAACTGCCTTTTGGAAAGAAGCTGCCACATCCGGTACATTTACTTCCTCCCCCTTCATCTGAGCCCCATTTAAATAATTTAAAACTGCACTTTTTAAACCGCTGAAGCTAAAGTCATATACATTTTCACCCACTTTGGCACGTGGAAATTTAATTGCTTCCGGATTGCCTTCCTTGGAAATGCGGTCAATCTTTGGTCCTCCCGGATAACCCAGACCGATGGCACGAGCTACCTTGTCAAAAGCTTCTCCAGCCGCATCATCACGGGTTCTGCCGATAATCTCATATTCACCGTAGTCTTTTACCACTACCAAATGAGAATGTCCACCGCTGACAACCAAACTCATAAAAGGTGGCTCCAGCTCTAAATTCTCGATGTAATTAGCGCTGATATGGCCCTCAATATGATGCACACCCACCAAAGGCTTTCCCGTAGCAAAAGCCAGTGCCTTGGCAGCAGATACACCAACCAAGAGTGCTCCTACCAAGCCGGGACCATACGTAACTGCAATGGCATCAATATCGTCCATCGTAACCTCAGCTACTTTCAACGCTTCCTCAATAACCTGGTTAATCTTTTCAATATGCTTTCTGGATGCAATTTCCGGCACTACACCACCATACAAGGTGTGCAGGTCAATCTGGGATGAAATGATATTAGACAGCACCGCGCGACCGTTTTTCACTACAGCCGCTGCTGTTTCATCACAAGAGCTTTCAATTGCCAGAATATAAATATCCTTGTTCTGTTCTATTGTTGTCATGTTCTATCTCCCCATGCAAAACGCCCGGACCATTGTCCGTCCTGCAAACGTCTGCATCTTAGTCTTCAAATTTAAGTTCTACACTCTGACCATCCTTGGCCGTATAGGCATTGGCAAAAATGGCACGAACCGGCTTAATAAATTCCTCCGGCCACATAGTCGCAGGGCTGTAATGGGTCAGCCACATTTCCGTAACGCAAGCTTTTTTGGCAAGCTCTGCCGCCTCATAAAAGGTCATGTGCTTGTATTCCCTAGCCTTGGCAAGCTTATCCGGTTCCCCGTACATACCTTCACAAATAAACAAATCACTTTTATAAGCATGCTCCACAATACTATCAACCGGTCTGGTATCGGTGCAATAGGTCACCTTTAAGCCCTTTCGGTCCGGTCCAAGCACCATGTCCGGTGTATAGGTCACACCATCTGCCTCAATAACCTCACCCTTTTGTAAACGGGACCAATATTTCATCTCGATGCCGTTTTCCTTGGCACGTTCCACATCAAACTTGCCTGCCCGCTTGATTTCCATGGTATATCCATAGCAGGTCACATTGTGACGCACACGAAAAGCAGTCAGTGTAAAGTCACCAAAGTCAATAGTTTCCTCTTCTCCGTTTAACTCATGATACAAAATATCAAAAGGAAGCTCCGGCGCAATCATGCGCAGTGCATTTACCGTCTTTTCCAAGCCCTTCGGTCCAATCATCAACACCGGTTCCGTACGCTCTGCATTGCCCATGGTAAGCAAAAGCCCCGGCAAACCGCTGATATGGTCTGCATGATAGTGGGTAAAACAAATGACATCAATAGGCTTCGGACTCCAGCCTTTTTCTTTCATGGCAACCTGGGTGCCTTCTCCACAATCTATCAAAATACTTTTTCCGTTGTATCTGGCCATCATAGAAGTCAGCCAACGGTAAGGCAGGGGCATCATGCCTCCTGTTCCCAACAAACAAATATCTAACATAAATTACTCTCTTTTCCACATAATTAGTGCATCTTCCGTGGGCTTACTGTAAAAGCCCGGCCGAATGCCTTCGCCCACAAAGCCATGAGCTTCATATACATGAATGGCGCCGACATTGCTCACACGCACTTCCAAGGTATATTCCTTTACCCCGCGTGATGCTCCTGCCTCCATCAGTGCAGTCATAAGCTTCCTGGCAATACCCAATCCACGATAGTCCGGATGTACTGCCACATTCATCACTTCTGCTTCAAAAGGCCCGATAATCAATCCACACATCCCGACTGCATGTCCGCTCTCATCCACCGCTGCTAGGTATAAATAATTCTCTTTTTCACATGCCTCTACATAGGCCTGCTCACTCCAAGGCTCACTAAAACAAACAGCCTCAATGGCAGCCACCTCCGGCACCAGCTCTTTTGTTAGCGGTACAATTTGTATCATGCTTCCTTCGCAGCCTCCATACGCTCCCGCTCTGCCTGGCTCATACGGAAATATTCCGGTGCGTGGTCTTTGGCCTCCGTAAAACGCCCTTCTTTGGCAAATTCTATAGCAAGAGCTCCTACACTGGCCGCACTCTGAAGTCTACGATGAGCCGGAGCAAAAAATACCGGCACCGTAGCATGCTCCCGAATAAGTGCCTCAAACACCGGCACACCATCTCCAAGAAACATGACCGGCTGTTCAAAGCTGTTGACAATCTCAATGCATTCCATAATATCGCAGGCACAGCCTTCCTTCAAGGTCTCCATGCAATATCCGTTTTCACCCTCTGCAAACTGGTACAATCCGGTATACACCTGATTCCTGCGGGCATCCATAATCGGACACACCAGCGCCTGGCTTCCGTACATCTGGTATGCCATACCTTCTAAAGTAGGCACTTCAATAATCGGCTTTCCAAGCCCCATTGCAAGCCCTTTGGCGGTTGCTGCACCAATACGAAGTCCGGTAAAAGAGCCCGGACCGGATGCAACTGCAATAGCATCTATACTGTTCAAATCCAGATCCACCATATTCTTCACTTCCTCCAACATCGGCATCAAGGTTTGAGAATGCGTTTTTTTTTGGTGAATGGTATATTCTGCAATTAAATTATGATCCTCTACAATGGCTACCGTAGCCACAAGCCCTGAACTGTCAATCGCTAATATTTTCATAACATACATCCTATCTTGAAATTTCTTCTATGGTAATCAGGCGGTAATCAAAGCCTTTTTCTAAATTCTTCTCAATGGTAATTTGTGTGTAAGTATCCGGTAAAATTTCTTCAATTAGATTTGCCCACTCAATGAGACACAAACCCTCTCCATAAAAATAATCCTCATACCCAATCTCATCCATTTCCTCCACATCTCCAATGCGGTACACGTCAAAATGGTAAAACGGCATACGTCCTTCCTCATACACTTGTATAATGGTAAAGGTAGGGCTGTTTACCGGCTCCTCGATACCAAGGCCGTCAGCCATGCCCTGAGTAAGCACCGTTTTTCCTACCCCAAGGTCGCCAATCAATGTATAAACCTGTCCCGGAACCGCCTCCATAGCAAGGGTGCGTCCCACTTCAAATGTATCCTCCGGGCAAAACGTTTCTATAACTTTTTTCATAAACTTACTCCCTCAATTAATATCTGATATTGACCTTTTTCGGATCCATATGCGTGGAAATATACGCAATGACCTGTTGATCCATACCACCTAATTGCTTGCGCGGAAAAATACAGGCATTTACACGGTTTGTGTATACAATAATACTTCTGCCGGTTGCAACCGCTCTGTACATGTCCTGCCATTTCTGACATTCTTCTGCGTCTCCCTGGCTTACATGAATCCCTTCCTCGTCCAGCGTATAATATAATGGTTCCTTAAAAACAGGATTATTCTGCGCCTGCTGCCCGCTCTTTAAATACAACGTCCATGGTAAATATAAAATAATTACGATGCCCATAATAAGGTATAAGGGCTGTAAATTATTGAAAAAAATAAAAATAGCAAGCACTCCCACACAAGTTCCTAACAATCCTTGTGCACTATGGTAAGTGTGGCGGAGCATATAGTCAAACAAATCACCGCTTGTAATTTTTATATTGAATTTTAATTGGTCCATACTTCCTCCGATTAAAAACAACCTTAATTATATAAGTATATCATATTTTCTTGCGACTGCAAAGGTTTACATATCTATTTTAACATGTTAATATATTATAAAACAACGAAAGGAATCTAAGATGGATAAATTCAAAAAATCATGTTCTTTTCTTTATGAGCAATTTTATCATTATTTATTATATATTATCAAGCATCCGGTCTGTTCCCTTGTGATATTGGCAGGAGTCCTTATCAGTTATAAGGACTTCGCCTTTGCTACCGACTATTATGTAGACAGCGAAGTGGTTATTAACATTCCGGGTACCAATTACAACTGGCTGGAAATCGGACGCTACGGACTGGTTCTTACACGGAAGCTTTTAGGTACCGGCTGGTACAACCCTTACTACACCGGTATTTTGATGCTTTTCTTTTTATGGCTCACCGGAATTTCCTTTGCTTATTTGGCCGGAAAGCTTTTTCCTACGCTTAATACCTCCCTTACCACTCTTGGAAGTCTGATTTTTATTACCTATCCGACCTTTACGGAACAGTATTACTTCCATTTCCAATCTGCGGAAATCGCCTTTGGATTATGGCTCAGTATGCTTGCCATGCTTCTATTTTACCTTTTTGCAAAAGAACGAAATTTCCTTTGCTTTTTACTGTCACTTCCAATTTATATTTTGACCTTTGCCATTTATCAATCCTTTATTCCAATGGCTTTGTGCGGATATCTGGCAATCTTTCTTGCATTTGTGATGCAAACCGACATGGAGCCTTCTACGATTAAGCGTAATATTCTTGGTAGTATACTGCATTTTGCAATTGCTTTTGGAATTTCTCAAGGAATTAATAAACTTTGTTTTCCTGCCAGCGGATATCTGAATAACCAGGTGGTTTGGACTGCCGGTACCTCCTTGCTTGAATCCTTTAAGGGTGTAGTAATAGCCTGTCTTCGCATGTTTACCGGACAAGGACTTTTCTATACAGCCATTTTACTGATTGCAGTTGTCAGTGCCTTTGCCTCCTTTTTCTATTTTCATGGAATGGAAGCATATAAAATCATTTTGGGTGTTTTATCCGTAATAGGCATTACCACTACCCCATTTATTTTAACCTTGTTAATGGGTGAAAATACCGCCATCCGTTCCCAGTTTTCCTATTCTCTGGCGGCTATCTGCTTATTATTATTTGCAATGCAAACGGTATTAGATAAAAAACCGACATTCAAATACGGAAAATTACTTGCTGCTACCGTATTGTTAGCATTTACCATTACACAAATTTCTACAGTACGTTTTATTTGGAAAGCCCATGAATATGTGGCAGATTATGACCGCGAAACTACTACCGATATTATGAAAATTATGTATGACTCCTTTATCGTGGATACGGGAGCGGCCGGTACGATTTTTTGGGGTTATTTACAGCCGGAGTCACCATATGAT
Organism: Lachnospiraceae bacterium; assembly: GCA_045631045.1. Lineage (GTDB taxonomy): Bacteria > Bacillota > Clostridia > Lachnospirales > Lachnospiraceae > RGIG6307. Next base: position 21,190 of record JAZQUB010000045.1, on the reverse strand, counting down.
GATGAGCTGGTGGGAAGTCCATCCTACTTATTTAGCTCTGTTTTTAACCTAGAACACAACATGGAACCGTATTGCTTTTTCAGTACAAATCGCATTTTGGGTTATATGGAATCCATGGGACATTCCTTCACCTATCCAACCGGAAACACATGGAGTATGAGCAGCTTTATTATGAAGTATAGAAATGTATCGGTATTCCCTGATGCAAACTGTGCTTTTAATGATTTGGAAGCCTTTACTTTGAATCTTGGAAATTGCCCGGAATACTATTATAAATGAGGTACTTTATGTCTGAAACAAAAAAACGACTTCCGGTATGGCCGGTTTTCGTCGTACTTATTCTAATTATGTTGTTATTTATATTGAATCCTGTGTGCCGCTATGTTTACACCAAAGATTTCGTGGATCGCAGCGATGAACAACTGGCGGAACTTTTTGCAGACAATTTAGAAGCTGCCGGAGTTACTGCACTGGACAAGCCTATGTTTTTTATCGGAGCAAGTAAAACCCGCACCAATGGTTCCTGTTTGGATTTATCCAGCGGCAAGTATCCTATTTATTCTATTTTTGCTGTAGCAGATGCTTTAGAACTGGAGACCGTGGAAGCATCCCAATATATTGTAGAGCATTTAAATAATATGGGTTATTCATACACGGCACCAACCCCTGAGGATTGGGTTAAATACGAAGCGGAAATGTCTGAACACATTCCCCTTTGGAAAGCCTTTCCTTGGTATGATAGTGTCAAAGAAACCGAACACTGCATTATTGTGCAGCTTACTCCTCCTGAAGAATAAAAGGACCCGGAACGTTTTATTTAACAATTCGTTCCGGGTATTTTTTGTCTATATTTCCATAGTTCCTTCAAATACAATTACGGCAGGACCGGTCATGTTTACCACATTGGCCTCTCGGTCCCACTCAATCTGCAAGTCACCGCCAAGCAGCTTTACGGTCACTTTATCTTCCGTAAGACCGTTTAACATAGCTGCAACTGCGGTAGCGCAGGCTCCCGTACCGCATGCCAAGGTTTCTCCGGTACCACGTTCCCATACACGCATTTCCAGTGTCTGTCTATCGATAACTTTTACAAACTCAGTGTTGGTTCTTCTCGGAAAACGTGCATGATGTTCAAAATGCGGTCCCACCGCTTCGATATCAAGCTCAGCCACATCATCCATAAATACAACTGCATGAGGGTTTCCCATAGAAACGCAGGTCATACGATATGCTTTACCCTGTACCAAAATTTCTTCGTCAATAACCTGCATATTATGGCTGACAACCGGTACCTCATCTGCCGTTAAAATCGGCTGACCCATATTTACCTTTACAAGCACCACTTTACCATCCTCTATGGTATAGTCCAAATATTTCATCTGACCACCGCTGACTACTTTGACATGCTCCTTCCCGGTAAGTCCCTTATCATACACATACTTGCCCACACAACGCATGCCGTTTCCGCACATTTCAGAACGCGTGCCATCTGCATTCCACATTTCCATCTCAAAATCCGCACTGCCATCCGGTACCGGATTAATAAAAATCACACCGTCAGAACCAATGCCAAAATTTCGATTGCTGAGCCATTTTACCACATCAGGCTTCTTTTCCATTGGAATGTCAAATCTGGCACCATCTATATATACATAATCATTGCCACATCCTTGCATCTTGGTAAATTCTATCTTCATCTTCGTATCCTCCTGTAAAAGCCGTTTCATTCTGTACAAAACTATTGCATTTATTTTGCACTACCTAAGTCATTTTGTCAATTCAGTTTTAGTCATATTCTTTTCTATGTTTACATAAATTATATCAAACGCCACAGACAAAAAAACAAAGTGAGGAATGCTATGAGTGGAAAAACCAAAATTCTTGTACTCCATATGAAAGAAGTCATTTATACCGGTATTTTTATTTTTCTGGGAATTATATTCCTGGTATTGCTTGCCATTATGTTTTTACCAAATCGAACCTCTGTAGATTCCTCTCCGGCCAATACGGAGGGCTCTGCAGAAACCTCCGAGAACCAGTCTTCTATTTCCGGTGAATATACCCCCGGCATATACTCTGCTACGTTGGAAGTCTCCGGAAACACGCTGGAAATGCAGGTTATTATCGAACAAACCGGTATTACAGATGTAAGCTTCACTCATCTGGACGAAGCCATTGAAACCATGTATCCTTTATTTACCCCTGTTTTGGAAAGCATCTCCGAACAGTTAAAAAACGGTGTCTCATTAGAGGATATTACCTACGAAGATAGTCAGAAATACACTGCCAATGTACTGCTTAGTGCCATAGAACAAGTATTAGAAAAGGCGGCCAAATAACAGCCGCCTTGTTTTATCGCCAATATGCCTGATTCATGGTTGTCTTTCTTATCAGAAACATTGGCAGTTTTTTATAATGTCTGCCCATAAAAAAACCAATATATTTTGCACCACTTTGCATAATCAAATGTACGATTTCCAACGGCTTACCCATCTTAATAAAATGTCTGCAGGCAGTCAACACCATGCGTTTACCCTCTTTTTCAGAAGAAATACCTTCAAACACTTCCGGATGGTCTGCCTGAGAAACACCCAGGTCAAAATTTCTGCGAAGCTGCTGCATAAACCCATACTCATGGGAATGCAGCACTTTTGCGTCTGCCGCATAATACACCTGATAGCCGGCCTTTAAGGCCCCGCTTGCAAAAATCATATCTTCATTAAATATAGTATGTCTGATAAAACCGCCCAGTGCCATATATGTCTCACGGTTATATGCCGCACATACATCGGAGCAGAAAAAGGCTTTTATGCCCATAGCTTCTATATCTGCTGCCGTCTTCCTCTTAGAAGCATCCGGATAATTAAAACTACGGCTAAATTGCTCCAACGGACCTGCATCCGCCTTTGGAAGCTGTCTGGCATAGCTCACTGCTACCTGTTTATCCTCTAACGGTGTAACCAGCTTCTCAATCAAATATTGGTCTGCCGGAACTGCATCCTGTGTCATACAGATACATACTTCTGCCTGAGAATGCAGCATTCCTTTGTGTCTTGTTCCGCCGTGGTCAAATTCATTTTTTGACAAATGATGCACTTCCAGATTATGAAACTGATTGATTTCTTTATTTTCATACGTCAGTCGATCCCAGTACGCCTCTTCTGTATTCATAATAATAATCTTGTGAACCAAAACCGTCTGTGTCTGTAAAAGCTTTATAAGTTCTGCAAACTCCCTACCCGGTTTATATGTAGGAATGATTACGTCTACCATCATTTCTTTTTCCTCGAATTCTTTCTTAAAGCAAATCGAGTAGGTTGCCCTACTCGATTATATATTAGCGCACGTATGCATCTGTATTGGCATGAATGGTCTGACTAATACCCTTTAACGTATCAGAAACAACATATTCCTCATCTGCAAAAAATCTCTTATGGAAGTCCACAACTGCTTTTTCTAAGTCTGTACAAATAACACTGTCACCAATACCGCCGATGGTTGCACCGGTACGGAAGTCGTTACTTGGGAAACCACCTTCATCAATAATAGTATAAGATGGCAAATCGCTCAAGAGAGAAATAACCTCTTGTAAATCTACAGATGTGTAGAAGTTGCCAAATACATTATTGGCAATCTTGGTAAGGCTTGCTACGTCTAAATCCTTTGCTTCTTCCATGATAGCCTGCAGTACTTCTCTCTGGCGCTCCGTTCGCTTAAAGTCATCTCCTGCTGTATAACGTATACGACAATAAGCAGTTGCCTGAAGACCGTTTAACTTCTGCAAACCGGTTGTTTTAACAGGAGTATAGTTTGTCTTTAAATTTTCGGAGATACTAATCTGATAGTTGTTGATATGCTCTAATTCCGCACTGTCTACTTCAATCCAAACACCGCCAACCGCATCTACTACATCAATAACGCCCTTGAAGCCTACTGCAGCAAAATCTGTAATATCCAAATCAAGGTTCATATTCAACATATTAATAGCCTGTTTTGGGCCTCCCTTTGCATATGCCGCGTTACACTTGTTGTAGGTGTCATTACCGAGATTCAAGTATGTATCACGGTAAACACTCATCAAACGTACTTCCTTAGTTTCACTATTGATAGAAGCAATCATAATAGTATCGCTTCGTGTATTCTGCTTTAATTCGCCAACGGTAGAGTCCAAACCAAACAAAGCAACGGTACGATACTTTTCTAAGTTTTCGTTTTCCTCCACGCCTTCATTTACTTCAATCTCCTCTTCCGGAATTTCCACACGCTGAATACCGGTATCTTCATCGGTTGCCTTGGTAACAAACCACAATACACCCAACATAATTGCCAGTACCAGTACTTCAATTACTAAAATTACAATATTACGTGTTTTCTTTGCCTTATTCTTCCCGTTTCCTGCTTTTCTGCTTGTATTTTGGGTATCCATGACTTTGTTTTCTCCTTAAAATGCATATATTTTTGTTTAATAAGCGTTTTTATTTATAAAACCTTTGACAAAGGTTAATATAATAATTTTGATGTCCAATCCCAACGTCCAGTTCTCAATGTAATAAATATCATGCTCAATACGTTTTCTGATAGAAGTATCGCCACGATAGCCATTGACCTGTGCCCAACCGGTAAGTCCCGGTCGTACTTGATGCTTAATCATATAACGCGGAATTTCTTCTTTGAATTTTTCAACAAACTGAGGTCTCTCAGGCCTTGGGCCAATCAGACTCATGTCCCCTTTTAAAATATTAATAAGCTGTGGCAGCTCGTCTATACTGGTCTTTCGCATAAACTTACCGATACCCGTAACACGCGGGTCGTTTTTAACCGTCCAGCCTTTTGCCTCATCCTCCACGGTCTGCAAACGCATGGAGCGAAATTTATACATATAAAACGGTCTGTTATGAAGACCGATTCTTTCTTGCTTAAATAAAATCGGACCGGGACTTGTAAGCTTCACAAGTAATGCACACAAAAGCATTACCGGAGAAAATATAATCAGCGCAAAGGCTGCACCGAACAAATCCACAGAACGTTTCACAAACTGATTCCAACCGCTTGTCAGTGGTACATTACGAATATTGATAACCGGAAGTCCATCCAAATCCTCTGTATAAGGCTTCGTCGGAATGACTGCATTATAATCCGGAATAAACTTCGTATGCACACCACTCTTTTCACAAAACGATACAATTTCTTCCAAACGGTCATAATCACTTAAAGACAGCGTGATAGCAATCTCATCCAGATTGTTTTCGGGAAGAAGGTGATAAATTTCATCCACTTCTCCAATAACCTGAATGCCCTTAAAAGCCACATCTTTGCCCACATGGTCATCTAGCACTCCCATAATGTGATAACCCCACGCAGGATTTTGCTTGATGCGCTCTATATACTGCTCTGCCGCTCTGGAATATCCAACCAAAAGCACATGCTTTAAGTTGTAACCCTTTTTGCGGAAATGCCTGAGCATATCTCGAAGCAACACACGATAACCGCTTGCCAATGCAATGTTAAATACATAAAACAAAGCAATCATACTTCGGGAATAATCTTCCTGATGCATCACATACAACGCTGCAAGATATCCAAATACCCCTACCGTATTGGCTTTGATTACGGTGTAGATTTCAATCTTTGTACGAGTTGTCCGCTTTGGTGTGTATAACTGAAAGGCAGAATACAATAGCATATATCCCGGAATCAGTGCTAAAAGTGCTGCAAAATAATTTTCCCTGGGCAGTACGCCGCCGGAAACCTTGTTTATCTCGAATCGTACAATCCAAGCCAGCACATACGCAATTACAATCACAGCTGCATCCATCAGTAAATGAATTTTATTTAATAGTTTTTGATTATCCTTAATCATAAAATCCTCTACCAAAAAGTACTTTATTTAATGTTCAAGTCTGAACAAATTTTTCCATAAAAAATATTGAATATGGCAATATGCTTTAAAATGCCTGAAAAAACCGCCAACCTTATGCTTTCTGCCCTGAGTACTTTTGCAAAGCTTAACGCCTTCTGAAATACCCTTCCGATATTCCTTTCCCAATCCCTTTCGCACAAAAAAAATATATTTGGCTAAGTAACCAAGCACAAGAAACGGAGCATTTAACACAAGCTGTACCAAAGGCATATTCTTCCACGCAAGATACACACTGTTTCTGCTGGATAACCCCACCTTAAACGCATTGTATCTGGACCCGCTGAAACCGCTCCCAAAATGAAGCACCTTAGCTTCCGGCACATATACATTGCGGTAACCAAAAATTCTGGCTCTATATCCAATGTCAATGTCTTCTAAATACGCAAAATGCTGCTCGTCAAAGCAGCCGATTTGTTCAAACACTTCTCTGCGGTAAATGCTTGCACCGCCACATGCCGCAAACACATCTGCCGGTTCCTCATATTGGTCTGCCGTTTTGCCTTTTCCTCTGGCAAAAGCCCAGCCAAGCGCACAATATTCATCTCCTGCATCATCTATCCGGTCCGGTGCATGCATCTGAAGCATTCTGGCACTGCCGGAAAAAATCCGTGCATCCTGTTCCATAGCATTTACCAGGCTGTCCACATATCCGGGCAAAACCTTCGTATCATTATTTAATAAAATAACATATTTGGTACGACTGGCCTTAATTCCTGCATTCACAGCACCACAGAAACCGGTATTCTCTGAAAGGAATATGGTCTGAATTCCTTCATAACTTTGTAAAAATCTAACGGACTCGTCTGTAGAACCATTGTCCACCACCAGCACATGCATGTCTTCTTTAAGCTGAGGTGTCAGCGCTTCCAGACAATCCTTTAAAAAAGCATATCCGTTAAAATTTGGTATAATAATCGTAACCATTCTGTGTTACTCCATCTGTGGATTATACAAAATAATCATGGCTCTGTCGTGTACATATTTTGCCCACGCTGCACGCAATCTATCCGCGCACTCACCGTTGTAGCTTAAAAGCTCTTCGCGACTGCTTACTCCCTGGCTTTTTAAAAATTCCAAAAGCAAATCTTCTCTAAAAATTGCATTGGAAAAATCCGCCTGCCGGCACTGCTGCCATACACCGGCTCTATGCAGATGACCGCCGCTGAAGCCTTTTCTCAAGCCACCATACAAAAGCTTGCCATGTTCATCTCTGGCTCCGCCTACTATACGCCCCTTTTCAAAAACCGGTCCTGCTACCATAGCCACCTGTGGTCTGTCACGAAAAATATCTGCAAAATTCACTTCATAAAAACCAAGATGTTTGCTATGTGTAACGGTAGCCTCTATACCACGTACCTTTAAGTCCTCTTCCACGGCACGTTTTCCGGCTTCATACGCATATAATTTGCTTTGCGGATTCACTGCTGTGGAATCCACATGGCATCGCCAATGGTATGATACCCCGGAAATGTTAACAACTTGTGAATCCATGTAACAATTTTCGTTTTCTTCTGCAATTTTTCTGACTGCACGCAAGAAAATATCAAAATCCTGGGCTCCGTCAAACTCCGGTCTGAATTTAAGTTCCTTCATAAGCACGGCTTCCATCACCGTAAAATGACATATGTAATTATTAGACCATAAATAGTCCTGATCAAATGCAGGTTTCTTATTTACATCATAAAAAAACTGCATTTCCCCATCGCCTTTATCCTCATCTGTATAAAGCATTCTTGCAATTTTTCCTGCATTTTCACTTTTTTTAATTGCATGATATACCTGAAACAACGCATCCGGAGTCAATGTATCGTCATGATCCAATAACCCAATATATGAACCCTGTGCCATTTCCAAAATGACATTGGTGTTAGCAGAAATACCTTTATTCTCCGATATTTTCACATACCTGACACGATTGTCACCCACGTTTTCTACCAATTTTCTTAAGGATTCGTCCGGGCTGGCATCCCCAAGCAGCAATTCCCAGTTGGAATACGTCTGCTCCAACACAGACTGAATCATCTCCATAAAGTACCGCTCCGGAGTACGATAAACCGGCACCAAGATGCTGAAAAGGATTTCTCCGCCTTTACTTAACTGACGCTGTTTTGCAAGTTCTCCTTCAGATGGCTGCACATACCGATACCCGTCATTTTCGCTTTTTTGCAGACGCTCCATGGCTGCCAGTACCGCAGGTTTCAACCCATTTTTCTTTAAATAATAATATGTTTTTTTCCAATTAGATGGCGTCAGAATTTTTTTAATCATACTTACTGTTCCTGTACCTTCAGCGAAAAATCGCTTCTGTCGAGACTGAAGTTTTTATTATAATATGGGTCTCCGGCCTCTAATACGTCCTTCCATTTTGCTCTAAACTGCTCGGATTCACGGTTGTAACGTTCTGCTTTTTCCCCTTGGTCATCTAACCCTCTGGAGATGGACTCATAATGGAAGCACTCTGCAAATGGGGTAAATACATTTAAATAACCTTTTTCACGCAATTTCAGACAGAAGTCCACATCATTCAAGGAAATAGCAAAGCCTTCGTCTAAGCCCCCTACTTCATCAAACAATGTCTTTTTTACCATAAGGCAGGCACCGGTAACTGCACTGACATTCTGCGTATAGCAAAGTCTGCCCATATAACCTAAATTTGCCTTTGGCTGCTTGTAATGGCTGTGGCCTGCGGTGCGATGAGCGCCCAGTGCCAGTACTACTCCTGCATGCTGAATAGTCTTATCCGGATAATAAAGCTTCGCACCAACGGCACCAACATCCTCACGCTGTGCATACATCAAAAGTTCTTCCAGCCAATTTACCGTAATGACTTCGGTATCATTATTTAATAGTAATATATATTCACCGGTTGCAAAGCTTGCACCGAAATTATTGACTGCGGAGTAGTTGAAACCACCGTTGGTTTCATATACCACTACACGCACCTTGCCGTCTTCGCTAAGAGAATTCCCCTCTGTTTTCACATCTTTACCGGTCAGTTCTTTATAGTATGCCCAAATGCCGTCCTCGGTACTGTTATTTTCTACTACAATAATTTCCCAATTTTCATACGTAGATTTCTCATAAATAGAGCTGATACAGCGCTTTAAATCCACGGCATGGTCTTTGTTGGCAATCACAATGGAAATCTTCGGACTTCCTATGATTTCATAACGAATCTTGAAAATAGTCTCAAAAGCTCTGGTAGAAGTAATTTTAAAATTATTATAGCCATGACTGCGTAAATGATCCGCCACAGCCCCCCGGGCTGCATCTATTGCATAGGTCTTTGCACCGATATTGCTTGCTACGCTGGCCGGATGACATCTCCAATAATACATCAATCTCGGAATATGCACTACCTTCTTTGCCCTATCCGTCAGTCTCAAAATCATGTCATGATCCTGACTGCCGTCAAACTGGGAACGGAACAACTCCGTACCTTCCAAAAGTGTACGCTTAAATACACTGAAGTGGCAAATATAATTATTGGCACGCAGGTTGTCCGGTGCATAATCCGGTTTGAAATGCATGGTCAACATATGATTGATGTCACCACTTTGGAAGGTAGTTTCATCACAATACAAATAATCTGCTCCCTGTTCATTTATTGCTTTTACATATTCAAATAATACACTTGGATGCAGAACGTCGTCATGGTCAAACAAACCGATATATTCACCATCTGCCAGCTTGTAACACTGATTGGTGTTGCCGGAAATACCTTCATTACGTGTAAGGCGACGGTACACAATACGTGCTCTTTCGCCTTCTGCCTCTATATACTTGCGACACACCTCTTCTACATATCCATGAGCCCCATCAGAACCGTCCGCCAGACAAAGCTGCCAGTTTTCATAGGTCTGGTATAATACAGAGTCTATCATTTCCTTTAACATGGTCTCATCGGTATTGTATAAAGGCACCAAAATGCTAATCTTCGGCATATAGGCAAACTTGGTCTCACGCTCTGTCTTAGCCTGTTCCTCGCTTGGGAAGCTGGCAGTACCAAACTGCTTCATAGCCTCTTTCTCACGCTTTTTGTAGTCCAGCTTGGCAAAGAAACCTCGCACACCACCGCAGTTGCGTACACGGTCTACCTGACGAATAGCTGCATGCATCACCTTTCTGGCAGGCCCTGAAGCCTTCCAAAGAGGATTGTTTTTAATGCGGTCTATTTTAAACTGCAAATCACCATTGGCATCCTCTAAGGCCGCCACGCGCTCTGCCAATGCCGCATTTTTCTGATGTTCTTTCTCATATAACTCTTTGTAATCGATTTCCATAATTCGTTTCCTAAATCATTTTATATTTCATGCTGACAAAATCAGCCGATATTCATATATACGTTGGATGCCTGACGAAGTCTTAAACCGGAAGCTTTGTCTTTAGCATACATTTCCACACGGTATCTTCCCTTTTGCAAGTTTGCCACAGGTATTTCCACATGAAATCCCGCAAGTCCCACACGAATCTGGTCCGGCATATTCCGTTCCAAATCATTTCTACGTACACGTTCAAGCTCAATTCCATAAAGCACATCCCCGCCACGAAGCATCAGGGTATACGCAAACCTGCAATTATCACTGCCAACAACAAAACTATAGCCGGCCACATGAATGCTTTCTGCCCGTTCCTGATACAATTGCTCCACTTGCAGCTTTAGGCAAGGATTTAGCTTCTCATGCTCGGTTTTTTGGCCAAACACCTTCTGTTCTCCGGATTTTGGAACCTGCCTTATTTCCTGCACCTTTTGCACTACTACCGTTCCATCCTCATAAGCCGGACGAATAGCGGTGTCCAGATATGCATGACATAGCCCATAACCGGTACCGGATTCGTATGGATAAAACGGGTCAAAAGAGACAAAGCTCGGATGCATTTCGTAAAGTTTTCCACGTTCTCTAAGAAGACGCCCACGCTTTTCTTCGGTATTGTCCTGTCCACGGCTGACAGACTCATGATGTACCATAAAAGTATCACAGCAAACCACATTATAATAGCCGGCTTCCATAGCATGAAAACAAAGCTCCACATCATTAAATGCCACCGGAAGCTCCTCGCTCATACCGCCCAACTGTAAGAACAGGTCCTTTCGCATCATCAGACATGCCCCGGTTACCGCGCAGACATTGTGCACGCCCCGGTTACGTTTATCATAATACACCTGAGAATCCTCTGCAAACTGCAGCTTGTGTACCGGTCCCATAGGAAGATTCACAATTCCGGCATGCTGAATTCTTTTTCGGTCCGGATATAAAAGCTTCATGCCTACCGCACCGGTATATGGTTTTAACACTTCTGAAAGCATGGACTCAAGCCACCCTGCTTCTACAGTTTCCACGTCATCATTTAAAAACAGAAGAATTTCTCCTGTAGCCTGCTCAGCACCCATATTGCACATCTTGGAAAAATGAAACTTCATAGGCTCATATATATAATGACAGTTCAAACGGCCCTTTGTGCCCTCGGTGGTAAATTTACACATAGCCTCCACACGAACTCTGTGCTCTTTACAGGAACCATTGTCTACTACAATAATCTCTAATGGCATGTCTCCTGTAGTCTTCTCAATGGACTCCAGGCACTTATCTAATATATCGGGATTGTCCTTGGAAGGAATAATGATGGACACACCACGTGCTGCACAAGCCTTTATATCGTCCTTTTGGGCCTGTTCAAAGGTGCCCTTGCCCGGAAGCCTGTCCAACTTCACAAATCCCGGAATTGGCCCCTTCAACATGCTTCTCATATGTTTCACCGGCTCACATCCTGCTTGCTTAGCCATACTCATAATCTTCTTTAAACCGGAACGCCTGCTGGTCTTTTCCCAATCAATTTGTTTATATAAATCCTCTCGGATATATACTGCCTCCCCAAGATAATCCTCGTAATCCCAACGATTTGGACTAAAATCAGGCAAAAAGACAGGCAGCTGCGCATCCTGTCCCGCAGTGTCCTGTCCCATATAATCTCCATACAAAACGGCAACATCAGAAAGCCTGTGGTCTAAACTAAACACAGGCTGTACTGCTTTCCACTGTTCTAACGTATAGGACTGTGCGGAAAGCTCTTTTTCATATTCTTTTAAGCATTGTTTCTGTATCATCGTAGAAAGGATGCTCATGTAATGTTACCTCAAATAATTCGTTTTATACTTTTTGTAAGCGCATTTGCAAGCTGCAAAGAAAGCTTATGAATCTCCAACTGGAGCTTTAATTCGTTAAAGCTACCATTGCCATCCTGCATTTTATCAAAAGAAATCGTAAAATTAGGGTCCTTTGTTGCAAAAATATATTCCGGATAACTGTTTTTGCCACCCTTGCCCTTTATACCATTTGCCTCTATCTGTTTGTCTAAATACTGTTCTTCCCCATTCCACCAAAGTCTCTTAATCTGTACCAGACATGGTTCTTCGCATGGGTCCACCCGCAGTGCCTTCATTCCTATTGCAACCTTAAGTGTCAGCTCCATTTCATCATGGTGGGTTAAAACATGCTCCACAAAATAAGACTGTTCCTCGCGAAAGCCCTTGCCACTATCTTCATAAATCTGAGCCCTATGGTCCGTGGTGCTGATTTCCAGCGCACGCAAAAGCGCATCCTTGGTGTATACATCTCCACCATATTTTTCACACAAAGTACCCAAAGCCTCCCCGCTTCCGGTAATACTCTGCTGATACGCGGTTTCGCGACTGATTAACTGCTGCACCTTCTGTTTGTCAAAATTTAAAATACGGCAAATATCCTCAAACGGAAAATCCTTATGCTCTAAGGAAAAGCAATAAGCTGCGCGAAATGCAAGTTCCTCCGCCGGAACCAGCTTATCTATCGTCCATTCATAATCAATAACCTGCCAGTTATCTCCATCTATTAAAATATTACTGAAAATAAAATCGTAATTGGAGAACGCCAGGTCTTTCCCCTGACGAAGCTTATTTAAAAAGGTATGGAACAAAGTAAATACCGTTTCTTCGTCTCCCTTTGCCATTGCTGTCTTCATACATTCTGACAGAGTTGCCCCCTTTACAAATGGAGAAACCAGATTTACTCCATTCCAAGTACAAGGTACCATGGTAAACACAGAATTATCATACTGCTTACAAAGCTTCTGATAATTCTCTGTCATCTTCACAAGATGGTCCACGCCCTGCGGATGCAGCGCTGTTTTGCGAACCTCCATGCCATGCTCTGTCATGTACATCTCAGTCTTTATCTGGTATGCGGCCGCTCTGTCATTGGAATAACGCACCATTACCTGCTTCAGCTCCGGCCCTGTTACCAACAGATAATCATTGGCAAAAACCGGGTACATATCCTCCTGTGCTGCTTGATTCCATGCTGCAATTTCATCAAACATACCCAGCCTGTCATAGGTAAAGTTACGCGGCTTTACGCTGCTGTCACCATTCTTTGGCAAATACTTGTCACTGTAAATATTGGTCACAAACTCCCCATCCGGGTCCAGATAAAACCTGGAAAACTCACATATTCCGGCCTCATTACAGAGCTTCTCCATGCCTTTTAAACTGCTGAAAGCACTTTTTCCTGCATTCTGTTCCGTTAAAGCTGCATAATAACGCTCCCTAAATGCAGGTTTTCCTGCGAAATAGCTCATCCCGTATTTATTATGCAAAAGCACTACCAGATGCCCCTCCGGTTTTACTTTACGATATAATCCCGCCAGAAATTTTGCATCCACTTCCATCCCAAGGACAATCACATAATCCAGACTGCCTTTGCCCGGATTTGCGGCAAGCTTCTCCACCTGTGTATCACTAAGCACCTGCAGCTGCACCTCTTTATCCCGCAGCATAGAGGTCACTGCACTTGGTGCACTGCTGTTAATTACAACAGACTGCCCCTTTTCAAACGGGAGCCACTCTATTACATTGGCTCTTTGTGGACAAGTATCTGCAAAATTTGATCTGTCAAACATACGCTTCCCCCAACTATTTCACGGTTATTTCACTAAACATATCATAATATCCCACGGTATCCTTATCAGAAATAACCGTAATATTTAAAACATCATATAATCTGTGATACGCCTGGAATACATCCCCCTCAAACCCGGTACAGCCCAAAGAAAGAAGGTATTCTCCGCCCTGTAAGCTCATCGCCTGTGTAAAGGTCACTTCCTTTACCTCTCCTGCGCAAACGCTTTCTAAAAATGCCTTTTCGTACATGGTATTCGTACCGGTAATCTCCGTACCACGGGCATTCTTAAATTTATAAGTAAAAATCGGTGCCGGTTTGTCTACATGAAACTTCACTTTATAGTGAATGGTAAACCCGGTACCCTTAACGATTGCGGTAGTTCTAACCCCGTTTTCATCGGTAACATAATAATCAAAAATCTCTGCTTCCTTGGTCCCATACTCTAAAAGCTGTGGATTATGCCCTGCAGCCTCTGCTGCCAAAGCACGGATGTCTTCGTCATCCAACAAAGAGCTTTCTTCCTCTGCAACCTGATATTGACCAACCAACACCTGTTTGTAGGCATCAATCATATCCCTTGCCAGCCCCTCGCCCAGCTTTTCACCCTTATTGAGTAAAATGACGCGGTCACAATACTTCTGAATACTGGACAAGTCATGACTTACAAATACAATGGTCTTGCCCATTTTCTTAAATTCTTCAAATTTATGATAACACTTCGCCTGGAAAAATACATCCCCAACGCTCAGTGCTTCATCCACGATTAATATTTCCGGGTCGATATTGATGGCAACCGCAAATGCCAGTCGCACAAACATACCGGATGAATAGGTCTTACATGGCTGATATACATAATCCCCAATATCGGCAAAGTCCAAAATATCATCCAGCTTCGCTGTAATTTCCTCCTCGGTAAAGCCCATCATGGTACCGTTTAAATATACATTCTCGATACCATTATATTCCATGTTAAAGCCTGCTCCCAGCTCCAACAGCGCGGAGATACGGCCGTTTACCGTTACCTTACCTGCGCTCGGATTTACTACGCCGGTAATAATTTTTAAAATAGTGGATTTACCGGAACCATTGGTACCGATAATACCTACACACTCGCCCTGATGAATCTTAAAATCCACACCCTTTAGGGCTTCATGTTCTCTGTAGTTATGTTTGCCTACACCCAGTGCATCCAACACTCTGTGAAAAGGCTTTTGATATAATTTGTATACTTTTTTTACGCCTTCTACCGAGATGGCAATCTTTTTCTCGCTCATAAACACCCTTATATGCTTTACAATACATCTGCAAAGTGGAATTTTAATTTATCAAACAGCTTGCGTCCTACAAACAACAGTCCGAGAGAAACCACCCAAAAATACAACGTATAGGCCGATCTTTCAAAAAACCATTGCTCACCATAAATTGCACTGCGGTATCCCGTCACCACGTAACACACCGGATTCAGCTTTATAATAAAGGCAATTACAGGACTCCAGCTATTTGCCATGGAAATATCCCAAAGCACCGGAGTAGCCCACATGCCAAGCTGTAACCCAATAGATATAATCTGCGTCAAATCCCTGAAAAACACCACAATGGCACTGGTGATATAGCTCACTCCCAAGGAAAATACGTAAAGTCCGAAGCTATAATACACGATTTGAATCATATACAGACTTGGTCTGTACCCATACAGTAACGATACCACCAAGAGAACCAGTGAAAAAAAAGCATGAATAAACACTGCCGCCGTCACACGTACTATGGGCAGAATATTGATATTAAATACTACTTTTTTTACCAGATACTGATATTCCAAAAGACTGGCGGTACCATTGTTTAAAGATTCGCTAAAGAAAAACCACGGTACCAGCCCCGCCGTCAGGAATAACACATATGGAACATTTACTCCTTCTGATATACTCTGATACTTCTGGTTCATAATGCCCTGAAATACAAACCAGTACATCAACACGGTAATAACCGGCTGAATCATGGCCCATACCGCGCCTAAGGAAGAACCTGCATAACGCTTTTTAAAGTCATTCTTTGCCAGTTTCCAAATCAGATGTCTATTTACTAACATTTCTTTCATAAAGATATAGGTCCTTTGTATTATCTGCGGCCCGCCTTATATTCGCTAAGCCCGCCCCATTTGGTGTCCTTCTCGCTCATAATAAGCTCCATACCTTCCTGAATCGGCCATTCCACACCGATTTCAGGGTCATTGTAAAGAAGTCCGCCTTCATCGTTTGGATGATAAAAATCCGTACACTTATAAGCAAATTCCGCGAAATCGCTGAGCACCAAAAATCCATGTGCAAAGCCTTTTGGGATAAAGAACTGCTTTTTGTTTTCTTCGGATAAAAGTACACCATACCACTGTCCAAAGGTAGCAGAACCTTCTCGTAAGTCTACTGCCACATCAAACACTTCTCCACGCACCACACGCACCAGCTTATCCTGTGGAAATTCTTTCTGGAAATGCAATCCACGAAGTACACCCTTCTTGGATGCGGACTGATTATCCTGCACGAATACTTCCGGAATACCTGCTGCCTTGTAATCATTATAATTATATGTTTCCATGAAATAGCCTCTGCTATCTCCAAATACCGTTGGTGTAATTACCTTTAAGCCTTCAATATGGCAGGTTTCTACTGTAATCTTGCCCATTTTTTAACTCCTATAAACCATTTGCAACGTCTACTAAATATTTACCGTAATCGGTCTTCATAAGCGGTTCCGCAAGCTTTAACAACTGCTCTCTGTCAATAAAACCTCTCTTGTAAGCAATCTCTTCAATACAAGATACATACAGTCCCTGTCTCTTTTGGAACGCTGCCACGAAGTCTGCTGCCTCTAAAAGTGCATCGTGATTGCCGGTATCTAACCATGCAAAGCCTCTGCCCATAGTTTCTACACGCAAGGTACCTCTGCGTAAATATTCGTTATTAATACTGGTAATTTCGATTTCACCACGTGCACTCGGCTTAACATTCTTTGCAATTTCTACAACATCATTGTCATAGAAGTAAAGCCCCGGTACCGCGTAATTACTCTTTGGATGCTCAGGCTTTTCTTCAATAGAAATAGCCATACCATTTTCATCAAACTCTACTACCCCATATTCTCTAGGGTCACGAACATAGTATCCGAAAATAGTTGCACCGCTTTCTCTGGAAGCTACTGTCTTTAATAATTTTGAAAAACTCTGTCCATAGAAAATATTGTCTCCTAAAACCAAAGCCACATTATCATCGCCAATAAATTCCTCACCGATAATAAATGCATCTGCAAGACCTCTTGGTTTATCCTGTACCGCATAGGAAAATTTCATGCCTAACTGACTACCGTCTCCTAAAAGCTCCTCAAATACCGGCAAATCTCTCGGTGTAGAAATAATCAGAACCTCTCGGATGCCTGCAAGCATCAAAGTAGATAACGGATAATAAATCATCGGTTTGTCGTATACAGGCATAATCTGCTTAGAGATTGCCTTG
This sequence comes from Lachnospiraceae bacterium, assembly GCA_045631045.1. Classification (GTDB taxonomy): domain Bacteria; phylum Bacillota; class Clostridia; order Lachnospirales; family Lachnospiraceae; genus RGIG6307. Next base: position 3,830 of record JAZQUB010000045.1, on the reverse strand, counting down.
GTTAATGGATAAAGTCTGGTTCCTGAACCACCTGCTAAAATAATTCCCTTCATGGTAAACTCCTTTGTTTTTCGTATTTTAATAACCTAAATAACTCATGTTTAAATCTACATTTCCCTTAATGCCGGAAATAGAACCGGTACAAGAATACTGCCACATTTCATATCTTCCGGAATAGTTTGGTGTTTTTGCATATTGTGCAAGCCAGATTTTGGTACTGCTTGGGAACTGACTGGTATCAATATGATTATATAACCAGTCCTTATTGGCATATATACCTGCTCTGTAGCCTGCATTGGTAATAGTCTTACAAAATGCATTACATACTGCGGTTCTCTGACTGACACTAAGAGCGTCAGCGCGTCCGTTCTTGGACGTATTGGAATACTCTACATCCAGGAAAATCGGGAAGGTAATCTGGTAACCGCTGATAGCATTCAGTACCATGGATGCTTCTTCTACGGCTTCAATTTCGTCTAATGCCTGAGAGAAGAAGTATACACCTACCTTTAAGCCCGCATTCAAAGCTCCCTTAATATTGGTACGGTATCTGGAATCCTCAACCAGTACACCGGAACCGTAACCACGATAACCACAGCGGATAATAACATATTCTACGCCGGACTCTGCCACTGCATTCCAGTCTATAGAACCATTATGGCTGGATACGTCAATACCAAACACGCTGTTGCCATTAGACAACTTGCCGTCGTCACCAAACTCATATATAACGCCTCTGATTACCTGTTCTCCGGTAACCACCTTTCCATTGGCATCAAAATAATATAATGCACCATCAATGCTATTCCAGCCGGTATATTTGTAGCCTTGTTCTTTTACGTAGAACTTCCTGTCATTCTGCCCGTAATCTAAAGAGGTAGCTACTTTGTAACTGTCACCATCTTTTATGAAAACCTCTCTGCCATCCTTGGTCTTTAATGCAACCGGGGTCGGAGTCGGCGTAATGGTCGGTGTTGGACTCGGGGTCAACGTCGGAGTTGGACTTGGTGTCAACGTCGGAGTTGGACTTGGGGTTGGCGTGATTGTCGGACTCGGCGTTGGGGTCGGTGTCGGACTCGGCGTCGGTGTCGGCTCCACGGTCGGGGTCGGGGTCGGCTCCACGGTTGGGGTCGGTGTAGGCTCCACGGTCGGGGTCGGAGTCGGTTCCTCAGTCGGTACCGGAGTCGGTTCCTCAGTCGGTACCGGAGTACGCTCTTCAGTCGGTACCGGGGTTGCCACCTCCGTTGTCACTTCACTATTTTGCTCTGAAGAAAGCTCACTGCCCAGTTCCGTAACAAGATTTAACTGCTCCGTTCTCACAAACCTTAATGCCGCCACACTCGCTGACGGTGCCTGAATATCAGACTTGCTGATTTCCTTGTAGCTGTCACCAATGTATGTTTTGGTACTTTCCACCCATGCTACTGTGTCCTCAACCACCTCTTCTACCGGAGTCTGAGGAACGTTCTGTTCCTCCTTGCTGACATTAATCTCACTTTCGTTCTTGACCTCTGCAGAAACGTCAACCTTCTCATACGTAATTTCTTCTTTGACATTGACCTTTTCCGCAGTAGCGAGCATCAAATATTTCTCATACTTGGCATCTTCAAGTGGCTTTAACGTCACCTTATATATACCGCCTTCGATATTTTTCATATAAATAATACCATCCATGTCCTCATCAGTCCATGTGCTGGTCTTTCCGCTTGGACTTTTTACCTCAACTTCAAAAGGTATATTGGCAATCAGCTTCCCGGTTTTCTTGTTGGTAAATTTAATTTTTAAATCCTTCTGAACGGATGTCATAACCAATTTCACCTGTATATCCGCCTTTGTATTCGTTTCCTGATATTCACTGCTTTCGGAGCTTTCTTCCGTGGCCTTTTCTGCAAGAATAGCCTCCTTCAATGCCAAAAGACCATCTCCGCCCAAAACTTCTACATCCAGCAAACCATTGCCAATCAATTGATAATTAGCCGCAACCTGCTGTTCTTTTTCCTTCATGGATGAATATGCAAAAATACCACATATACCGGCAAGGAAAAGACAAATAAAAATCAGCGCCAACTGAAGTACCTTCATACTGATGATACCACCGATTTTATCATCCTCTTCCTCTTCCGCCTCTATATATGCTTCTCGCTTTTTACCTATGTATTCCTTGATAGAATCCAGTTCAAAAAACTCCGTATCTTTATCTTCTATCAGTTCCTGCGGAACCTGCTTCTCCGGAATGAGTTCCTCTACAATCGGTTCCTCCGGAATTTCATCCTCGAAAACCGGCTCATCTAAGATCTCTTGCTCAGAAGGCTGCTGCTCGAAGTCTTCCACCCAGACCTCCTGTTCCTCAAATTCCTTTAATATATCTTCATAGCGTTTATTGCTAAAAAACTTACCCATTCATTTCTCCTAATAATATTCATAATTTTACAGTTTATTATTATAACATCTTTTGGGGTACTATTTCAACCCATAACCCTAATCTTGTCGATATTTTGAAATCCATTTTTGTTGACTTTTGCGACGTCGGATGTCAGAATGAACCATGCAAAGCAAATCAAAAGGGGTAATAAAACATGATGTATATTCACTATTGTCAGGCCTGTCACAGAATACACATTCTAAATGGCCACAAATCCATCTGCCCAACCTGTGAACGCAGACTGATGGAATTAAAAATATCCTACATGGAATACATAGAACTGGGGCTGGAGGAGCGCAACCAGTTAAAAAACAAATTGAAAAATCCAAACCATCTGACGATTTCAAAAAACTAAACAATCATAACAGATTCGTAACATTAACATGTTAAAAAATTGTTAACATATGATCAAGACATGTTTTGGAAAGGAATCTTTTATGGACAAATTAAGAGAAATATTATCTAAGCTCAATTTTCATTACGTATTTTTAGGAATAATGGCTCTTATTATCTTAGTTGTAGTAGTAAAGCTTAATGCCTGGAACAATCGTGCTCACGTGATTGAGTCTGAAAATCCGAACAGCACTGAATTTGATACAGAAACCCTGGACAACTTGGTTCCTTACACCTACGAAATTGAAGCAAAAGATCCCGAAGATATGATTATTGCATGCTTTGGAAATGCACCATTTTCCGATGACTTGGGCAAGCAAAATAATCTTGCCAACATTATTGCTGATAAAACCGGAGCAACTGTTTACAATTTTGCATTTGAAGACTCTTACTTATCCTGCGAAAATCCAGCCCTGGAAAGCGGACACAATGACCTTTTCAGTTTATATTGGCTTACCACGATTTTTACGCTGAATAATGATACGATTGTAAACCAGTACCTTGAGGCAAAACCAAATGCCTCTATTGAAAGAAAAGCCACCCTGTCTCTCCTGCAGAATCTGGACTTTAATACGGTAGACGTTATCACAATTATGTATGACGGCAGCGACTACCTTGCAGAACGAGGCATGTACAACCGAGATGACTCCACCAATATACGTCACTTTGGCGGTGCTTTGGAGGCTTCCATCCAACTGATTAAACAAACGTTCCCACACATCCAGATTATTGTATTGTCAGCTCCTTATGCTTACGGGTTGGAAGCAGACGGTACTTTAGTAGACTCCAACATCAAAATCTATGGTGATGAAGGTCCTTTGGCTTCCTATGTACAATACCAGCATGAAGTATGCTACAAATCCTTAGTTACCTTCATCGATACTTTCTATGGTTCTGTGTCTTACTTTACTGCTCCGGACTTATTGGAAGACCACTTACATCTTAGCCCGCAAGCAAGAGAACTGGTAGCCGACCAGTTTATGGAAGGATTTAACTATTACGTGAAGTACAGAAA
>JAZQUB010000044.1:0-48619 GCA_045631045.1 Lachnospiraceae bacterium | reverse complement strand
GGGGGACCGCTTTGTGTATGAATGTATGCAGGAAAATAATTACACCCTAGGAGGCGAGCAGTCCGGTCATATCATTATGAAAAAATATGCAACGACCGGTGACGGCTTGCTTACCGCTATCATGATTACAGAGGAAATGCGGGACCGCAAGAGTACGCTCTCTGCTTTGGCAGAGCCTGTTAAGCTTTACCCTCAGTATTTGGTAAATTTAAGGGTAAAGGATAAGGCGGCAGTAGCTTCCGATACGGATGTTTTGGCTGCAGTAGAAGACGTGGAAAAGCTCATCGACGGTAATGGAAGGGCACTTTTACGTGAAAGCGGAACGGAGCCGGTTATTCGTGTGATGATTGAGAGTGAAACAGATGAACTTTGCCGTGCTTACGCGGATAAGATTGCGGATGTTATTAAGGCAAAGGGACATTGTGCGGAATAAAGGTGTTAAAGTATAAAGATAAATTCCCCCGATTTGGGGGAATTTTTTTACAAATATTGCTTTTATTTTATTCGGATTTCGGTTAATATACAAGGAGAAATATAAAGGTGGTGCGTCAGATGAAAGGAAAAAATATATTTGGAAGAATTCTGGATTGGTGCAAAAAAGAAGCAGTGCTTAGTATCGCATTTTTACTTGCAGTGATATCGGCTTTTTTTGTGCATCCGGACAAGGAATACATCGATTATATTGACTTTAGAACATTGGCTATATTATTTTGTTTGATGGCAGTAATGGCGGGGCTTCAGAAGATTGGACTTTTTAAATATATTGCAGAAAAGCTTTTGGAAATGGTACATCATATCCGGGGAATTGTTCTTATTTTAATTATGCTGTGTTTTTTCAGCAGTATGCTTATTACCAATGATGTGGCGTTGATTACCTTTGTACCGTTCACCTTTATTGTGTTACAGATGATTTTAGGAAAGGGTGCAGAAAAGCTTGTGGTGCCGGTGGTGGTGATGCAGACTATTGCGGCGAATCTGGGCAGTATGCTGACCCCTATTGGGAATCCGCAGAATTTGTACTTATATGGTAGGGCTGACATGAATCTGGCAGAATTTATTGGGTTTATGCTGTCGTATACCGTAATCGCCTTTGTGCTGCTGGCGGGTTGGTGCCTTATGTTTCCTTACAAAGGTGCAAAAGAGGTCACCTTTAAGCTGGAGGAACGAACCCGACTACATACATACAAAAAAGAGTTTGCAATTTATGGCGTTTTATTTGTTGGGTGTTTGCTTACGGTAGCACATATTCTTCCGTACGGTGTCACATTGGTTCTTGTGTGTGCGGTTGTTTTATGGGTGGATAAGAGTGCTCTTATTAAGGTGGATTATGCCTTGCTTTTGACTTTTGTGGGTTTCTTTATTTTCATAGGAAATATGGGAAGAATACCTGTCTTTAACAGATGGCTTCAAGCTATGATAGAGGGCAATGAGGTGTTAACCGGTATTGCAGCCAGTCAGTTTATGAGCAATGTGCCTGCAGCACTTCTTTTGTCCGGGTTTACGAAACGATACGATTTACTTATTGTAGGTACCAACTTGGGTGGATTAGGCACCATTATTGCATCCATGGCCAGCTTGATTTCCTTTAAATATATGGGCAAGGATTACAAGCATTTACGAGGCAGGTATTTGGTGTATTTTACGGTGGCGAATCTGCTCTTTTTGGCAGTGCTTTTGGGGTACTTTATCGTGTTCTGCGGCTAAGGTGTGACTTGACATTATAGGGAAAAAAGAGTAAGCTATTGATAGTGGTTTTAATGGAGGAGTGCTTAATGAAGAAGGTTTTAAGTGTTTTATTAAGCATATGTATGATGTCACTTATGTTTGGCTGTAGTGCTGAGCCAAAGGAAAAGAGTGCTACATATGTTCTCACAGAGGAAGAAGCTGGGATGTTTACCATGACCGATACGCAGACCCTTCATGCAAGGGGAGAGGAAGTATATGAGATACTTGAGACCACCACATTGGAGTTTATGGAATTGGACAAGACTACACTGGAGATGCTTGTAGCATATTATGACGATACCGTTGCAAATATGCAGGCTTTAGCTCCGGAGGGAGTGGAAGTGTATTCTGCCTATGAAGGAAATGTGTATACTCTGGTAATGAATTTGTATCTGGAGCATGCCGACATTGAGGCACTGATGGATGGAGGATATTTGTTGGGTCTCACAGAGGAAGAGCAGGAATCCATCACATACATTTCCTATAAGCGGACATGCGATGGACTTGAGGCATCCGGTTATACCTTAGAAGATTAATTGATAAAAGAAACGGCAGTGGGAGGTTTTATGAAGGACGTTTATATTGAGTGGATGGTTAAAAAACAGCGGGGGTTTGTAGATAAGCTTATCAGAGCAGTGAGCGTAATTTTCTTAGTGACTTGTATATTACTTTTCTTGTTAACAGCAAATATTGTAATGTTTATTGCTACCGTAGTTGCCGGAGTACTTATCTATTTTGCGTTTACTCACACAGATGTTGAGTATGAGTATGTTTATGTTACCGGTGAGTTCAGTATTGATAGAATTTTGTCCAGGTCTAAGAGAAAACGCATCGAGCGGTTGGAGGTGGGGCGTATTGAAATTGTTGCTCCTTTAAATTCTGACAGACTTGGTGGTTTTGCACACAAAAATTATCGTGAATACGATTACACAAGCGGTGTGAGAACACCGGGCAGTCACATTTTTGTAATGTATTGTGAAGGTAAGAAAATTCTTTTCGAGCCAAATCGCGATTTGGTAGAAGCATTGCGAAATACATTACCACACAAAGTGCATATGTATTAAATTATGGCGAAATTTGTCATTGACTTTATAAATGACTTATTTTATACTAGTGAGAAATACTTTTTTGTTATTTTAATATAAGGAGAAGAATTATGGGTCAGATTATTGGTGAAGGCATTACATTTGATGACGTACTTTTAGTACCAAGTTATTCACAGGTAATTCCAAACGAAGTAGATTTATCTACTTATCTTACAAAGACAATCAAGTTAAACATTCCGATGATGAGTGCAGGCATGGATACCGTTACAGAGCATCTGATGGCAATTGCTATGGCCAGACAAGGTGGTATTGGTATTATTCACAAGAACATGTCTATCGAAGCACAGGCTGAGGAAGTGGACAAGGTAAAGAGAAGTGAGAATGGTGTTATTACCGACCCGTTCTATCTTACACCGGAGCATACTTTGGCAGATGCCGATGAATTAATGGGTAAGTTCCGTATTTCCGGTGTGCCGATTGTGGAAGTTGGTAGCAAGAAGTTAGTTGGTATTATTACAAACCGTGACCTTAAGTTTGAAACAGACTTCACACAGAAGATTAAGGATTGTATGACTAGCAATAACTTAGTAACAGCTAAGGAAGGCGTTACATTAGAAGAAGCCAAGAAGATTTTAGCAAAGGCAAGAGTTGAAAAGCTTCCAATCGTTGATGATGATTACAACTTAAAGGGTCTTATTACTATCAAAGATATAGAAAAGGCTATTAAATATCCAAATGCTGCAAAGGACGCACAGGGCAGATTACTTTGTGGTGCAGCTGTTGGTATTACAGCAAATGTGTTAGAGCGTGTTGAAGCGTTGGTTAAAGCGCATGTAGATGTTGTTGTACTGGACTCCGCACATGGTCATTCTGAGAATGTACTTCGTTGTTTACGTATGATTAAGGCGGCATATCCTGATTTACAGGTTATCGCCGGTAATGTAGCGACAGGCGAAGCAACAAGAGACTTAATTGAAGCCGGTGCAGATGCTGTTAAGGTTGGTATCGGACCTGGTTCTATTTGTACTACACGTGTGGTTGCAGGCATTGGTGTTCCACAGATTTCTGCTATTATGGACTGTTATGCAGTTGCAAAGGAATATGGTATTCCGATTATCGCAGACGGTGGTATCAAGTTCTCCGGTGATATGACCAAGGCTATCGCAGCAGGCGGCAGTGTATGTATGATGGGCTCCATGTTTGCAGGTTGTGACGAAGCTCCTGGTGATTTTGAATTATATCAGGGTCGTAAGTACAAAGTATATCGTGGTATGGGCTCCATCGCTGCTATGGAAAATGGTTCTAAGGATCGTTACTTCCAGTCTAATGCAAAGAAGTTAGTTCCGGAAGGTGTAGAAGGTCGAGTAGCATACAAGGGATTATTGGAAGATACCGTATTCCAGTTAGTTGGTGGTATTCGTTCCGGTATGGGTTACTGTGGTACACCTACTATCAAGGATTTACAGGAAAAGGGCAGATTTGTTAAGATTTCTGCAGCATCCTTAAAGGAAAGTCATCCACATGACATTCAGATTACCAAGGAAGCACCAAACTATACTACAGATTAATTTCTGACCCCAATTTTATAAAACATCCGAGATGTAACTGGCGGAAGTATGCGTATGCATATGAATGGGATTACCCAGAGGGAACATCAAGTAAGGAATTAAATGCCGACCGCCTGGGCGCCCAAAGGGTGGCCTGGGTTTGGTCGGCATCTTTAGTATCAGCTATGCTGATACTAAAGATGTGCGCTCCGCTAAGGATGCGCACTCAGCACAGTGGATATTAAATGCTAAAGCAGTTGTGCTTCGGCGCAAGAGTTCTGCCTGCAGAACTCTATATAAAAATATAAAGGAGAAAAACATGCAAAAGTTAAATTTAAAAGAAGAATTATCCGGTAACACTTATCCAGGACGTGGTATCGTAATCGGTAAGACTCCGGATGGTACAAAGGCAGTAACCGCTTATTTTATTATGGGCAGAAGTTCCAATTCCCGTAATCGTGTGTTTGTTACAGAGGGCGAAGGCATCCGCACAGAAGCGTTTGACCCAAGCAAGTTGGAAGACCCAAGTTTGATTATCTATGCTCCGGTAAGGGTATTAAAGGAATATACTATCGTTACCAACGGTGATCAGACTGACACCATTTATGATGGCATGGCAGCGGGCCAAACTTTTGAGCAGTCTTTAAGAATTCGTGAGTTTGAGCCGGACGGCCCTAACTTTACACCAAGAATTTCCGGTGTTATGCAGATTAAAGACGGACAGTTCCACTATGCAATGTCTATTTTAAAGAGCAACAACGGCAATCCGGCAGCCTCTAACCGCTACACCTTTACATATGAAAATCCGGTAGCAGGCGAAGGACACTTCATTCACACCTACGCACAGGACATCAATCCATTACCAAGCTTTGAAGGCGAACCAAAATGGGTGGAAATCTTAGACGACATGGATGAATTCACCAACATGCTCTGGGAAAATTTAAATGAAGACAACAAGGTTTCCTTATTTGTACGCTACATCGATATTAAAACAGGTGCATATGAAACTAAGATTGTGAACAAGAATGTTTAATTTGATATAAATAGAAAGGAATCATCATGAACGAATTAGAATTAAAATATGGTTGTAACCCAAACCAGAAACCTAGTCGCATTTTTATGGAAGACGGCAGCGAGTTACCAATCACAGTATTAAACGGTAAACCGGGTTATATTAACTTTTTAGATGCATTCAACGGCTGGCAGTTAGTAAAGGAATTAAAGGAAGCAACAGGTCTTCCGGCAGCAACTTCTTTCAAGCACGTATCTCCGGCAGGTGCAGCAGTAGGTCTTCCTTTGTCTGAGACCTTAGCAAAAATTTACTGGGTAGACGATTTGGGCGAATTATCTCCTTTGGCTTGTGCATATGCAAGAGCAAGAGGCGCAGACAGAATGAGCTCTTTTGGCGATTTTATTGCCCTTTCTGATGTATGTGATGCAGATACTGCACGTCTTATTAAGAGAGAAGTTTCTGACGGTGTTATTGCTCCGGGATATACAGAGGAAGCTTTGGAGTTATTAAAGGCAAAGAAAAAAGGCGGCTACAACGTTATCCAAATTGATGAAAACTATGTTCCTGCACAGCTTGAGAGAAAGCAGGTTTATGGTATTACTTTCGAACAGGGCAGAAACGAATTAGATATCAATGGTGATTTGTTATCCAATATCGTGACTGATAATAAAAACATACCTGCAGAAGCTTTAATCGATATGAAGATTTCTTTGATTACTTTGAAGTATACACAGTCTAACTCTGTATGCTACGTAAAAGATGGTCAGGCAATCGGTATCGGTGCTGGTCAGCAGTCACGTATCCACTGTACACGCCTTGCAGGTCAGAAAGCCGACAACTGGTACCTTCGTCAGGCACCACAGGTATTAAACCTGCAGTTCCATGACAAGATTGGCCGTGCAGACAGAGACAATGCAATTGACTTATACATCGGTGATGAATACATGGACATTCTTGCAGATGGCACATGGGAAAATACCTTCAAGGTAAAACCGCCGGTATTCACCAGAGAAGAAAAGAGAGCATGGTTAGACGGTATGCAGAACGTAACCTGCGGTTCTGACGCATTCTTCCCATTCTTCGACAACATCGACCGCGCAGCAAAGAGCGGCGTGAAATATATTGCTCAGCCGGGTGGTTCCGTAAGAGATGACTTAGTTATCGAAAGGGCAAATAAGCACGGCATGGCAATGGTGTTTACAGGAATCAGATTGTTCCATCATTAATTAGGAACGTTACAGATTTTGAATAAGAAAGTAAATGCGAGGAAAATTTATCATGAAAACTTTCGAATTTACCCCACAGGGTACTACAGGCTGCAGCGTAAAGGTATGGCTTCATTATCAGAACGGCAGTGAATCCGTGAAGCAGCGCATTCATCCAGCAGTGATTGTTTGTCCGGGCGGCGGTTACGCGCGTGTATCTGATCGTGAGGCAGAACCGGTAGCAAGAGCATACTTTGCAGCAGGTTACAATACATACATATTGACATATACCGCTGGAGAGGCTGTAAAGGGATTTACACCATTAAAGCAGTTGGCAGCAACTATTGCAGACATCCGTGCAAATGCAGAGGAGTGGTTTACGGCAAAGGAGCAGATCGCGGTATGTGGTTTCTCTGCAGGCGGTCACTTGGCAGCGTCTTTGGGTACTCTTTTTAACGAAGAAAAGTTTTTACAGGCTTTTGGTCGTGAGGCAGACATCAGACCGGATGCTATGATCTTGGGATATCCGGTTATTGTAGCGGATGAATTTGCTCATATAGGTTCTATTTCTAAAGTCAGTAGTGCTGAAGTGGGCAGTGAGGAATATGCATGGTTTGGCTTGGACAAGCATGTGGATGACCAGACACCTCCGACCTTTATGTGGCATACTGCAGAAGACAAATCAGTGCCGGTAGAAAACAGTATCAAGATGGCGGCAGCTTTATCAGCAGCAAAGGTTCCGTTTGAGTATCATGTATTTCCAAAAGGACCACATGGAATGTCTACCTGTACGAAAGAGGTTGGTTCTTACAGCCCATACAATGCACGCTGGATGGACTGGAGCATTACCTGGCTGAATACGTTGTTTGAGTTTGAATTATAATAAGGCGTATATGGCCCGAAACAAAATTTAATTGAGATAGCTAAAAGACCTAAGTAATAAATCTAATCGGCATTCCGTCGTTTCAGACGGGATGCCGATTGGTTGTTAAGATAGCATAAGTTAAAAAGGCGAAGACGCTTTAAATCGGTGTCTTCGCCCTTTGTCTGCTTAGCCATTAACCCGCTACATCAATCAACATCTGCATAACACGGTTATTTACATCGAGGTAGTATTTCAGTTCTTCTGTGTTTAACTCGTTTTTATCCCATGCCTCAAAGGCCTCATTCATTTCCACTGCTTTAGCAAGTATATCACCGTACTTTGTAAGTAATGTCAAATCAGTCAGGTTCTCGCTGTATTTTTTCATAAAGTCGCAGTATTCAGTGTAAAACGCTTCGTAACTGTCCATGGTTTCCTTGAATTCTGGCCTAATATTATTTGATGTATCTTCTACATCGTTGTTTGGAGTAAGATTATTTGTTCCTATATTATTGTCATCTTCAACACTTTCAGAATCACTCATAGTACATTCAAGGACGATTCCTCTCGCAGATGGTGCCTTATCCAAATTAGGACAATTTGCAAATGCATCTTTGCCAATAGCAGTTTTATCGCCCCATACAATTGCTGATGACAGAGCAGTACATCCGGCAAAAGCATAATCACCAACATTTTTAGTATCGCTACCAATGCTAATTTCAGTCAAACCAACACAGTCAGCAAAGGCATACTCTCCAATATCGGGATATCCCCAAATAATTAAGGTTTCCAAATTGCTGCATCCCTCAAACGCATGATGTCCGATTACTTCGGTGTCGCTTGGAACACTAAACTCTGTCAGTCCAGTACAACCCTTAAATGCAGAGTTTCCTATTTCTTCTATATCTGCCCACATAATGATACTTTCGAGCATTGTACAATCTTCAAAGGCGGAGTCTGCAATACGAACAACATCCTCACCCTGGTACTCAGAGTTGATTGTGATTCGATTACCTTCACCTGAAAATACTGCAGACCATAATCCATAGATATAAGATCTTTCATTAGACCATTTTTTATAAAATGCAGAACGAGCATCGGACCAAGTCTTATAGCATTCGCTTCTTGCTTCGCTCCATTCTTCTTTATATTTGAAATCATCGTAACCATTGTCTTTTTGGCTTTGCGTTTCATAATTATCTTAGTGACAAGCATCCATACAGCACCGGCAAAGATAGCGGCAATTGCAATTGTCATGGTATAATAGCCAATTCCCCATGCATATGTGTCTGCTGAGATAAAGTCATCCTTCATTAAGGCACCAAGAATCCGCCAAAACGGAGTTAATATGCTCCGGGCTCGCTAAGTCTGGCTACGCCTACATAAATGCGGCTGATAGCATACCAGGTAGCAAAGTCGGTAACTCCGGTTTGTGGCAGGCCGAAGATGCGCTGGAAAATGCGGACGCTTTCTGCGGTTCTCGGACCATAAATACCGTCAACATTTAAGGTCGGAATGGCCGGATAATCTTGGGCGATGCGGTTTAACTGGCGCTGCAATTGGCGGACTTTATCGCCGGAAGCACCGATAGTAAGGTCATAACCCGGGAAGGAACTTGGCACACCGGATATTTGCTCGGCGGTGGCAATATACATATCCTGACCATAGTAGTTACGAATAATTTCAATAGCGCTGTAGCCTTCGTCTCCAAGGAATTTAGAGCCCCATTGGCTAAGTCCGTTACAGGTTACACGCTGTCCATCGCAGTAAGACGTAAAAATCGGCTGGGTAATGCCGGGACGAGCCAGATAGTTATTAAATACTTGGTCTACCAGGTTGGAAATATTTTCAAAAATATTTCTGCCGTATATAAATTTCTGGTCATAGGCCGTGGAAGTAGTGATGGTAAAATCATAACCTTGATTGCGATAAAATTCTGTAAACACTCGGTTAAGGGTAAAGGACATAATAACCAAAATGTTTGCTAAAATACTGGCTTCTTCCCAAGTGGCATAAATTTCGCAACTGGCTACGTTTTTGATATAGTCGGTATAACGAACCCAGTAATTTGGTGCAGAAGCATCGCTTGGTATCCCATCATGTACAATGATATATTCCGGAATTACTACGCGGGAAAGAACGATTTCACCGGTTTCCGGTAATGGTTTGATTTCCGGCTCCGGTATTTTCGGTGGATAGATACCATATAGGGTATGGTCCGGAATATTAATCATAACCGGAGCTTCTTCCGGTTGTTCTAAGCGTCGTAATTGCACGACCTGCACGGATAATTCGTCCGGCAATATTTCACTTCCGGTTACAATGGTTTCTTCATAACCTTCTTTGGTTACGGTAATGGTATATTCGGAATAAGGTTTTGGCTCATCCGGAGCTTCGCTATAGGCTAAGGGAGGAGCCGGAAGCGTGATAATCGGAGTCTGTCCGGAATTATCCGTGGTAAATTCACGGGGCTCTGCTTCGGGGGCTTCTTCATAAACAATAGTAACAGACGCATTTTCAATTGGGGCTAATCCGGTTCGCTCAATGACAAAGACGCGAAGGAAGCCCTGGCTTAATTCAGTTGGCATAAGAATCCCTAAAAATTTAGTTACCTTTATAGTATGCAAAAGTGGAATATGTGTGCTATACTAAAGATGATATTTTATAAAGGACGTACGAACATGAGTAAAGTAAGCACTAGATTACAGGCAAAGGTCACCAAACTTTATATGGACATGCGATTGAAGCGTATTTCCAAGCTGAACTGGATGATGGAGTCGGAGAAAGCAGTGGATGCATTGCGCCAAGTGGAGCATGCTGATATTATTCCGGAATTGTTTTATGCACACCTTCTGATTACGAAGGAAGCCTATGAAGCAGTGGAAGAGGTATTAGAGGAGGCAGCAGAGTGGCTTAGGGGCAACAGCCACAAGGCACCGGCATGTCATGCTTATTATTTATATCTGACTACGCTTACCAAAGACGATGAGGCATATGACGAGCGGGTTACAGTGAAGTTAAAGGAACTGTCACTCAAGAATCCGGAGCTTTGGCAGATTCAGTGGTTGTTATTCTATACGGACAGAAGTTTGACAGGCAAGCCTCTGGAGCAGTACCACTATCTAAAGCGTATGTTTTTGAAGGGATGCCGAAGTCCTCTTATGTATTTGGAGGCCAGGGCATTGTTAGAGCGTAATCCTACGTTTTTATATGAGTTTTCTGAGTTTGAAGTACAGCTGATGGTATTTATGATACGTCACGCCGGCATGAGTAATCGTGTCAGCGATATTTTGGCTGAATATATGCTTAATCGTACCGATTATCGGTATTTGTATCTGGTGATTATGTGTGGTTGTTATGAGGTGACCCCATCCAAGCGTATGTTAGAAGGCATTTGCAGGATGATGGTACTGGGGGGCTGTGCAGGAGACAAGTTTACTCTTTGGTATCGCAAGGGCATTTCTGAAAATGTACGTGTTACCGGTTTGTATGAGGCGTTTATGAAGTCCATGCCGGTGGAAGAATGGGTCTTAGATGGGGAAGAGCTTTCCGATGAAAGACGTATTCCATCGGAAGTCATTGAGTATTTTGCACATGCATCCGGACCCGATGATGTACGTACGGCATATTTGTATGCTGTGGTGCACAAATACCGTGATAATTGGTTTTCTACCTATAAATTGTATGAGCCTCTTTTGCAGCCGTTTATGATGAATCAGCTATATAAAGGCAAGGTAAATGCGGGGCTCGCTTATTTGTATGAGAATTTACTGCAGGCTACGCAGCTTCCGGCAGAGCGACTGGAAGGGTTTTTGGATGTGTGTCATACCTGTAAGGTTACCGGGCTTCCGATAGAAGCAGGTACGTTGTTGGTGCATTACGACCACTACGAGGATGTGATTGGCCTGCCGTTTACGGGTTGGAAAGCAGTGCTTCCGCTTTATGGGGAGCAGTTTACGTGTAGTGTGTTAAATTATACAGGCAGTGAAGTTTCTGCACCGAATGTGAAGATAAATCCACTCGTGCGCAAAGAATTATGGGATGACTTTTTTACCAAACAGGAGATAGCCAATGTCCTGTATCATATGTCCAAGGTAGAAGCAGCGCTTAAAACACGAAAGCTGGAGCATGAGGCATCTTCTATAAAGGCAGTGTTGTGTGAGGAAAAGATTTCACAGGCTCTTAAACAAGAAATCGCAGAGGGGATATTACCATATTGGGATATTAACGGAGCATATGAGGAAATTCTGGGGGCGGCACCTTTTGTATTTTCTGAGCTTGGTACTTACAGCAAGGAAAAGGAAACGGTATTCTGGAAGAATCAATATATGCGTAACCACATTGGCATTTACGGCATGCAGTTTTTATTGGACCACTATGAAGGTTCTCTTATGGAGCATGGAAGTATTTTCAATAAGGCTATGAGCTTTGGTATTGAGACTTGGGGCTATGCCGAGATGCTTCTTAAGGAAATGATGGAATCCGGTCAGACGCTGCCGCAGCATGTGGAAATTTTCGATGCATATTGTAAAGGGAATGTGGATACGGAGTTGGTACAGGCATTTTTGGAATTTGAAGCGGAGCTTTCCTATATGCAGGAGCGTAAGATGGCGTCAAGCTTTGTACAAAAGCAGGCACTTCTTACCACTTCCGGAAGTTCGTTTTCTGTGATGGCACAGCTGGCATACTTGTGCAGCATCGTAGAAGGAGGCGTAGGCAGTATCGGGGAAGAACCGGCAATGGTTGCCGGGCTTTACATAAAGGAGTTGCTAAAGCAAAATATCTATTTTTCCTGGATGCAGCCTTTGAAGGTGATTTGCAACGAGCTTTCTGAGAAAGAGGCTTTTCAGGTGTTGGAATTTAGGGGACAGGTGTTCGGTCCGGTATGGGTACGTTTTTCACAGTATACCGACGGAAAAGAGGATGCGGACAGTCTGCAGTCAGAAGTAATGGATATGATATGTGAGGGTCTTTATGCAAAGAGTTTTATCCTGTTTTATGGTGAACGCATGCATTATGAGATTTTTGGTTTGGAGGGCACGGAGCATACGTTGTTAAAGCAAGGTGTGTTACAGCGCGGACAGACCTTAGAAAAGACCGGAAGCAGCCGGTTCGCCAAAATCAACCATATGCTGGCACTGCGAGACAAGCGTGACAATTGGGAACTGTATCAGGAGTTAGAAGCATATTATGGGCAGAGTGCTATGGTAGAGCAGTTGTTCACACTCAAATAACATTTTATTAGGGGTTGCCATGTTTGAAAAATTAGATTTGGTAGATAAAATAAATAAAGAATTAAAAGGACGAGGCAAGACATATATTGGATATGACCTGGGTGCAGGATATGGCGAAATCAGTGTGTTTTCGGAAGGCGATTTAAATCCGGTTACATTGCTGAGCCGTAAGGATGCTACGGTATTTCATTTTCCGTGTATGCTGGTAAAATATAACGGTCGTTTTTATGCAGGGTATGAAGCAGCCAGTCTGGCAGGCGAAGAAGGTGCCCTTGTATTTGAGGATCTTTTGGAGCTTGCCATGAATCAGACTACCATTGTAGCAGGCGGACAGCGTTTTGATACGGAATATTTACTAACGTTGTTTTTAAAGCTTACCTTAGTGCTTCCGGATTCCTTTGGCAAGGTAGAAAAGGCAGGTGGGATAATATTTACCACCTACATCGATGAGGACCCGGTATTACAGACCAGAGTATATGAGGTGCTTTTAAAGGCAGCCGGTCAGATTTTCGGCAAGAAAACCAAGTTATATTTGCAGACCAGAAGTGAGAGTATTTATTATTTTCTGATGCATCAAGAAGAAAACCTGATGAAACAGGATACGTTGGTGTGTGATTATCAGAAGGATTACCTTAAAACGTACTTTGTGAAAAAGCACGGTTCCCAGGCTCCCTATACCATATCTGTAAATCGTATGGATTATCCGGATATGAGGCTGGTAGTACAGCAGGCGGAAGAACTTACCATTGCTACCGGAGTGCGTCATCTGGACGATACATTCCATCAAATCGTGTTAGACCTGGAGGAAAAATACGACTTCGGGCTTTCTTATATGATTGGTGATGGATTTAAGGGCGGTTGGATGGATCGGTCTTTGATAAAATTGTGTGAGCATGGTCGTGTGTTCCAGGGCAATAATTTATATAGTCTCGGTGCATGCTACTGTTTGCGTCAGATGATAGAACCGACTTCTCGTTTGGAAGAATATGTATATTTGAGCAAGCAGGATATCGCGTATGATATTGGCATGTATTGCTACAGCCAGGGGGTAGTGCGGGAAAGCTCTCAGCCGGATTATGTGAGGATTTTTGAACGTGGCAGCGCATATGAAACCTGTAATGCCGAGATGTACTTACTGCCGGAGGGGGAAGAGGAACTCGTAATAGAGGCAAAGGCGTTGTCAGATCCGGAATCACAGCTTTTACGTTTGGATATAACTGCTTTTCCTCAAAGGAAAGCCGGTCAAAGTAAAATGAAGCTTAATTTAGTGTTTACGGATGCACATACACTGGCGGTTACTATAGAAGACATTGGTCTTGGGCAGGTGTCACCGGGAAGCTGCAAGGTGATTCAAGATATATTTCATTTAGAGTAGGAGGAAGCAGCATTGATTATCAGTCAAAGTGCAATTACTGCCGTGGGATACTATATTCCACAGGTAGATACAACCGTATATAGCGTGGAAGAGCTGGCTTACCTCTGTATGTACAAAGGATATGCTTTGGATAGTGATTTTGCCTGCAGAAAGCTGGTACAGTGGATAGATGAGCAGTGTCAATGCGAGGATTTAGCATACCGTTTATATGCCATCTTAAAAGAAAAAGGGGACGAAGCAGCCTTTGTAGAGACTATTTTACGTTTTGTGGGATACGTTTCAGAAGGGGAAATCAGCCGCATTATTCAGGAAATTTCCGAGGGTTTGGGATTATCCGGTTTTGAACGCAAAAAAATAGAGGCGGATGGTCTTTACCGTGGGAAACGTTATGCACAGGCTATGAAAGCATACGAAGCATTGTTGGAAATATTACCGGACGGCGAGATGACCATGCGGGCAGCCTGTTATTATAATCTTGCAGCATCAAAGGCTCAGCTGTTTTTGTATGAGCAGGCATTGGATGATTTAGAAGCCTCTTATCAGTTAGAGCATACAGAAGAGACCTTGTTGACTTGGCTTGCCACTGCCAGAATGTTGTATCCGGAAAGTCAATATGTGGAAATGATTAGCGGCAGGGAAGACTTATACAGCCTTTCTTTGGAATTAGAAGAAAAAATGAAAAGTATTGAAGCGGCAATTATTACTACCGGAGACGGTCAGGAACTGGAAAAATTGCGTGAATGGATGCAGTACGGCGGAGAAGATGGTTTCTATGTAGCCAGCGGCCGTGTGCTTAGAGGTTTGAGCGAGGAGTACCGAGGATATTATGATTAAAACTATAATTTTCGACATTGGAAATGTGCTGGCTGATTTTTCATGGGAACCTTTTTTCAGAAGTTTTGGGTTTTCAGAAGAGGTGTTTGAGAAGTTTACAAAGGCAACGGTGAAAAGTCCTGAGTGGAATGAATTGGACAGAGGACTCTGGAGCACAGAGGAAATTATTGCTTCTTTTATTAAAAATGACCCAAGTATAGAGCAGCAAATCAAGATGGTCTTTCGAAATATAAATGGTATAGTAACGAAAAGAGACTATACTATTACCTGGATTAAGCATTTAAAAGAAGCAGGATACCAGGTGCTGTATCTTTCCAATTTTGGGGAAATTACAAGAGCACATTGTCAGGATGCATTGTCTTTTATGCCATATACAGATGGTGGGATTTTGTCTTATGAAGTGAAGTTGATAAAGCCTGACCCTGCTATTTATCAGTCACTAATTGACAAATATAATTTGGTGCCGGAGGAATGTGTTTTTGTAGATGACCTTCTTGAGAATGTAGAGGCAGCAAAAAAGCTGGGCTTAAAGGGGGTACATGCAATAACACATGAAGCTGCCTTAGAAGGCCTTGCAGCACTTGGTGTGCCGCCATACTCGAATGTATAGTTACTCTTTATTGTAAAAAATTGCCAAAAATATAATTTCTTGAATATAAATATTTATAAAATTTAATAAAAATTTTACACAAATATAATTTTTTGTGTTATGATTAAGAAAAAGTATTTTGAATAGAAAGGCGGAACTATGAGCGTTTTATTAGAGAGAGCAAAAGCTATCGTTGAACGTGAATTTGCAAAAAAGTACGAAGAAGGAGAGTGTTATAAGTTACATACCTATCGTGTGATGGAAGCTATGGATACAGAAGAGGAACAGATTGTTGCGCTTTTACATGATATCATTGAAGATACAGAGATTAGCATGGCTGACTTAGAGGGGGAAGGATTTTCCAAGACAATTCTTGGTGCAGTGGAGGATTTGACTAAAGGAAATTGCATTAGATACTTTGATTATATAGAAGACTTATCCTTGAATCCATTGGCAGCAAAGGTGAAGCTTGCCGAATTAAAAGATAATATGGATGTAGTGCGTGTAAATCGTATGTCTTTTAGAACGTATTCTTTGGAAGACAGATGTGAAAAGGCAATGGATATTTTAACAGAAGCTTTAAAAGACAAGGCATAATTGGATAAAGCAAGGACTCAGTGTGTCTGGGTCCTTTTTCTTCAACATAAAACTACGTTTTTTATTGAAGAAAATGCTCCGCGAGGATGTATATGAAGAAACTACTTGTATTAGATTATAAAAATTACGCAGAAGAATTACCGGTGTATGAAAAGCATACCGTTCGTGCTATTATTATGAAGGACGGCAAGCTTGCCATGCAGCAGAGTCATACCGGAGAATATAAGATTTTAGGCGGCGTAGTAGAAGACGGAGAGAGTCATCTTACTACCATTTTACGTGAAGTAGAGGAAGAGGCGGGAATGTTTGTAAAGGCGGACAGCTTGCGCGAAATCGGCGTGGTGGAGGAAAAACGCCTGGATGTTTTCCATAAAAACAGAATTTATCACTGTTTAACATATTTTTACGGTTGCGATGTGGAGGAGAGCGTGATACCATTAAAACTGACAGATTCTGAGGTGGCGAAAGGATATAAGCTGGCATGGGCCACACCACAGCAGATTGTGGAAACCAATCGTGCACTTATCAAAGAGAAGTGGAAGCTTCGTGACACAGAATTTGTAAATTTGTTATTAGAGGGTAAAGTACATGATTAGCAGAGTATACAGGGTAATGCAGATTGATGGCGATTATGCACATCTTTTAGATGTGGAAGCAAAAGGCGACGAGTTAAAATTAGTAGCAAGAGCGCTGCTTCCGGCAGATATTTATGAAGGCTGCCGTTTAAAGTATGAATTTTTAGAATACCAAATAATAAGGGAGTAATTAAAATATGCAGAAATTAGAACAGGTAAATTACGTGGAGGGGCTTTTTTCTTTCATAGACAAGAGCCCTAGTCCATTTCATGCTATAGAAGCGATGAAAGAGATGCTGACAGAGGCAGGCTTTATAGAAGTACAGGAAAATAAAAGCTGGGAACTGGAAAAAGGCGGCAGCTATTTCGTGGTGCGTAATGATTCTGCCATTATAGCATTTGAGATACCAAACAAGGGGTTTGAAGGATTCCATATGGTAGCGTCCCACAGCGATTCACCGTCCTTTAAGATTAAGGAAAATGCGGAATTGACTTTAGACAAGGCGTATACCAAACTGAATGTAGAAAAGTATGGCGGCATGATTATGTCCAGTTGGTTTGACAGACCACTTTCCGTGGCAGGGCGTGTGTATGTGAGTATAGCGCAGGGAATCGAAAAGCGAATGATTCATTTTGATGAAGATTTACTGGTGATACCAAACTTGGCTATTCATATGAATCGTGAAGTGAATAATGGTGTAAAATACAGTGCCCAAACAGATATGTGTCCGGTACTTAGTACCACAGCAGATAAAACGCAGTTTGGTACATTATTGGCAGAGAAAGCCGGTGTCAATGCAGAAGATGTGTTGGGGCAGGACTTATATTTATATACCAGACAAAAAGGTCTTGTAGTAGGTGCGGACAAGGATATGCTCATGTCTCCTAGACTGGATGACTTGGAATGTGCTTACGGCAGTATGCAAGCTTTGGTAGAAAGTACACCGGATACCTTTGTAAATATCTGTGCGGTACTGGATAACGAAGAAGTAGGCAGCGGCACCAGACAAGGTGCAGACTCTGATTTCCTTTACAATACTTTAAAGCGCATTGTTTATGCAATGGGAGGCAATGAGGAAACTTACATGCAGGCGGTAGCAGAAAGCTTTTTGATTTCTGCGGATAACGCACATGCTCTGCATCCAAATCATCCGGAAAAGGCTGACCCGACTAATCGACCTGTTTTAAACGGTGGTATTGTTATCAAATATTCCGGCAATCAGAAGTATACATCTGATGCGTTCAGTGGTAGCGTTATGAAGAAACTCTGCTTGGATGCAGAGGTGCCATATCAGGTCTTTTATAATCATTCTGACGTATTGGGCGGCTCAACCTTGGGCAATATTTCCACGGCACATGTATCCGTTGCCAGCGTGGATATCGGTTTGCCACAGCTTGCTATGCATTCTGCGGTGGAAACTGCCGGTGTAAAGGACATAGAGTATCTTATAAAGGCTTTGAAAGAATTTTATAAGTAATTGCGGAGCTTTGTGTCCCACAATCGAGGTATAAAGCTTTGTAATTACTGAAAATAATTAAAAAGGAAAAAACTATGAAAATCAGACGAGCTAAATCAACGGATATATCCGGTATTAATAAATTACTTTGCCAGGTGCTGGAAGTACACCATGAGGGCAGACCGGACCTGTTTAAAACCGGAGCCAAGAAATATACAGATGAGGAATTACTTGCTATTATTGCAGACGATAAAACGCCTATTTTTGTAGGTGTAGATGAAAAGGATGCCGTGCTTGGCTATGCTTTTTGCATCTTCAAGCAATTGCCGAATGACAATATCCTGACGGATATTAAAACCTTGTATATTGATGATTTGTGTGTAGACGAAGAACTCCGAGGACAGCATATTGGCAAAAAACTCTATGAATATGTAGTGCAGTTTGCCAAGGAAAGCGGCTGCTACAACCTTACCCTGAATGTATGGGCATGTAACGAAAGCGCCAAGAAATTTTATGAGGCACGCGGACTGGTGCCACAGAAGATTGGAATGGAGTGTATTTTGTGATATGATTTTTGGAAAACACATTAATAAATACTATTTAAAATATGCCGGCATGCTGCTTTTAGGCTTGGCGGCATTGATTGTGGTGGATTATTTTCAGTTAATTATTCCGAATATGTATCAGATGGTTATCAATGGTATGAATGACGGCTATGTGGTAGTAGATGGTGTACGAAAAGTATTTGATTTGAATTTCCTTTTGGATGCAATATGTATGCCTATGGTAGGTATTATCTTGATAATGGTGTTTGGACGTTTCTTGTGGCGTGTGACTATTTTCGGGGCGGCAATTAGAGTAGAAACGGATATCCGAAATGAGATGTTTGACCATGCCAAGGATTTGAGTCGTGAATATTACCAGGTCAATAAAGTAGGCGATTTAATGAGTCTTTTTACCAATGATTTAGACACGGTGCAGGAGTGTTATGGCTGGGGCTATCTGATGTTTTTTGATGCCTTATTTTTAGGAGCATTGGCTTTCTTAAAAATGTGGAACATGAACCATACACTTACGATTTTTGCAACCATACCGATGATTTTCCTTTTGGCATCCAGTGCGGTAGTAGGAAGCTATATGATGAAGAAATGGGATATTCGTCAGGAAGCTTTTTCCAAGATGAGTGACTTTTCACAGGAGAGTTTTTCCGGTATTGCGGTCATCAAGGCTTTTGTAAAGGAAGCCAAGGAATTGATGGCGTTTAAGAAATTAAATGTGGAAAATGAAAAGGCCAATATCGACTATACCCGTTCTGCAGTGCTGTTACGTATTTTAGTTACACTTTTTGTGGAAAGTGTAATTTGTGTTATTTTGGGCTATGGCGGCTATCTGGTATATAAAGGCCAGTTTAACGCAGGTCAGTTGGTAGAATTTATTGGTTATTTTACAGCTATCATTTGGCCAATTATGGCAGTATCTGAATTGATTGATATGACATCCAGAGGAAAAGCCTCCTTGAAACGTATCAGTGAGCTTTTGGATGCAAAACAAGATGTGGCAGACAAGCCGGATGTACATTCACTTCAAAATGTAAAAGGTGACATTGAATTCAGAAATTTAAACTTTACCTATCCGGATGGTGAGTTTGAGGCGTTGGAAGACGTGTCCTTTACCATTCATGCCGGAGAAAATGTAGGTCTGGTAGGAAAGACCGGCTCCGGAAAGACTACTTTAGTAGATTTGATTCTTCGTACATATAATGTTCCGGATGGCACCATTTTTATTGATGGGCAGGATGTAAATACGGTTCCGATTAAGGATGTACGTGCAGCTTGTGCGTATGTGCCGCAGGATAATTTCCTGTTTTCTGATACGATTGAAAATAATATTTCCTTTGGTACAGACGTAAAAACGCCTTCTGCCATTCGAACAGCAGCCATATTAGCAGATGTGGACAGTAACATCAAAGAGTTCCAGAAGGGATATGGTACCGTTTTAGGGGAACGTGGTGTGACGGTTTCCGGCGGTCAGAAGCAACGAATTTCCATTGCCAGAGCGCTTATGAAGGATGCTCCGATTTTGATTTTGGATGACTCTGTTTCCGCAGTGGATACCAAGACGGAGAGAACTATTTTGAATAACCTTAAAGCTACCCGCTCAGGCAAGACGACCATTTTGATTGCACACCGTATTTCTACTATCGAATCTATGGACAAGATTTTGTTTGTGGATGAAGGAAAGTTGGTGGCAGTGGGCACACATACCGAGCTTTATGAAAATTGTCCGGATTACCGTAAGATGGTAGACCTTCAGAAATTAGAAGAGGAAGGAGGAGAATAATATGGCAGAATTTTTACCGATTTTAATTGTCGGTTCCATTATCGGAGTCTTTTCCATCGTATTTATTTTAGCATACATTGCGTTAAGCAAGGCAAAAGAGCAAAAGGAATATGAAAGAAACATGTCCGACGGCGAATTGATAAGCAGGTTGTTTTCCTACGCAAAGCCTTACTGGAAATCTTTTTTACTTGTATTTGTGATTATGATTTTCTCCATTCTTTATGATATTATTTCTCCGTTAATTATGGGAGACATTGCCAAAATATTGATGACGGATTTTGCGCTTTCGGATTTATACATACGAGTGGCTGTTTATTCAAGCATGCTTGTTGTTTCTATGATTTGTACCTATGGTCAATCCATTATTTTGCAGCGTACCGGACAGAAAATTCTTTCCAAACTGCGTATGGATATTTTTACGCATATTGAGAGTCTGTCTCATGACCAGTTGAATAATATTCCGGTTGGTAAGTTGGTAACTCGTGTAACCAACGATACCAATGCCATTTCCATGATGTTTACCAATGTGCTGATAACACTGGTAAAAAACAGTATGGTTGTGGTTGGTGTATTTGGTGCCATGTTGATGTTAAATTATGCATTAACCTTGATGATTTTATGTTTTGTACCGTTTGTGGTATTGTTTACGATTATTTTTCGAAAATTCTCCAGAAGGGTACACCGCAATGTAAACGATGCTCGAACGGACATCAATACCTACCTGTCTGAAAATCTTTCCGGCATGAAAATTACTCAGATTTTTAACCGTGAAGAGCAGAAAATGGCAGACTTTTTGGAGAGAAGCCATAAGCTGGAAAAAGCAAAAAAGCGGCAGATTTATGTGTTTGGTGTTTTTCGTCCAATGGTATACATGCTTAATATTTCCACTGTACTGTGCCTGTTTTATTTTGGTGCCAAGGGATATATTAACCGGACAGAGTGGTTGGGGCAGGTAATAGACGGAAGTATTGTGGTTTCCTTTTATATGTATATTTCCAAGTTCTATAATCCGATTCAGACACTGGCAGAGCAGTTTGACGTGATTCAAAAGTCCTTTGCCTCTGCAGAAAAAATCTTTACCATTATGGATATGAAACCGGAAGTAGTGGACGAGCCTGACGCCATAGAGTTAGATAACATTCGCGGCGAGATTGAATTTAAGGATGTATGGTTTGCCTATAAAGAGGGAGAATGGGTATTA
The DNA here is from genome assembly GCA_045631045.1 of Lachnospiraceae bacterium. Classification (GTDB taxonomy): domain Bacteria; phylum Bacillota; class Clostridia; order Lachnospirales; family Lachnospiraceae; genus RGIG6307. The sequence goes on along the minus strand of JAZQUB010000044.1, from coordinate 27,020 downwards.
AAGGGCGTATCTTTCCATGTAGAGCCAAAACAGACGGTAGCGTTTGTGGGTTCCACCGGTTCCGGTAAGACCACTATTCTTGGGCTGATGTGTCGAAATTACGACATTCAAAAGGGGCAGATTTTAATTGACGGCATTGATATTAAGAAGATTAAAATATCTTGTCTGAGAAAGCATTTTGGTCAGATGCTACAGGATGTGTTCTTATTCTCCGGTGATATTCGAAGCAATATTTTACTGCGCTCTGAAGGTATTTCCGATGAGGAAGTAATGAAGGCATGTCAGTATGTAAATGCAGATTCTTTTATCAATAAGCTGGATGCGGGCCTGGATGAAGTGGTGCGTGAAAGGGGAAATAATTTCTCTGCGGGACAGCGTCAGCTCCTTAGTTTTGCAAGAACCATTATTCATAAACCATCCGTAATGATTTTGGACGAAGCAACTGCCAATATCGATACGGAAACGGAGCTTCTTATTCAAGATTCTTTGGAAAAGATGAAAAATATCGGTACGATGTTGATTGTGGCACACAGACTTTCTACGATTCAGCATGCAGACAATATTATTCTTTTGTCACGAGGTAAAATCGTAGAGCAAGGCAATCATCAGGAGCTTTTGGCATTAAAAGGAAAGTATTATAACCTTTATACGTTGCAGTTTAGTAAAATGCAACTGGAGGGAAAATAATTATGAAGCAATATAATATAACCGGCATGAGTTGTGCAGCCTGCAGTGCTCGTGTGGAAAAGGCAGTAAATAAGGTGCCGGGTGTGGAGAGTTGTTCGGTAAGTCTGCTCACCAATTCCATGGGTGTAGAAGGTGAGGTGTCGCCGACTGATATTATTCGTGCGGTAGAAGGAGCCGGGTATGGAGCCAGTGAGAAAAATGCGTCAGTAGGCGCTGGATTAGTGAACAGGAGCAATGTGCCAGGAGGCATGGAAGGTACAGCAGAAGATGCTCTTGCCGACAAAGAAACTCCCTTGTTAAAAAAGCGATTAGTAGCTTCGTTGGGCTTTTTACTTGTGCTTATGTATTTCAGCATGGGTCACATGATGTGGGGCTGGCCGGTGCCAAAGTTTTTTTCGGAAAATCATGTGGCAATGGGACTTTTGCAAATGCTTCTTACCACTGTGGTGATGGTCATAAATCAAAAGTTTTTTATCGGCGGTTTTAAGAGCTTATGGCATAGGGCGCCGAATATGGATTCCCTGGTAGCACTTGGTTCCGGGGCAGCTTTTGTGTACAGTACTTATGCACTGTTTGCCATGACAGAAGCTTTGAATAAAGGTGATATGACAGGCACCATGGAATACATGCATGAGTTTTATTTTGAGTCTGCGGCTATGATTCTCACGTTAATTACTGTAGGTAAAATGTTGGAGGCTCATTCCAAGGGCAAAACTACCAATGCGTTAAAGAGTCTGATGAAGCTTGCACCAAAGACTGCGAATGTGGTACGAAATGGCATAGAAGAACAGGTTTTAGTTGATGCCGTGGTAAAGGGTGATGTTTTTGTGGTGCGTCCGGGGGAGCATATTCCGGTAGATGGTAAAGTGTTAGAGGGCAGCAGTGCAGTGAATGAAGCGGCACTTACCGGAGAAAGCATTCCGGTGGACAAAGCACCGGGAGATATGGTTTCGGCTGCGACGCTGAATCAATCCGGTTTTCTTACTTGTGAAGCAACTCGTGTGGGAGAGGATACTACCTTGTCCCAGATTATTCAGATGGTAAGCGATGCAGCAGCAACCAAGGCTCCTATTGCCAAGGTGGCAGATAAGGTTTCCGGTGTATTTGTTCCGGTTGTTATTGGTATAGCAGTGATTACCATTGCAATTTGGCTATTGGCAGGAGAAAGTGTAGGTTTTGCACTGGCACGAGGCATCTCGGTACTGGTTATCAGTTGTCCGTGTGCGTTGGGACTTGCTACTCCTGTTGCCATCATGGTAGGAAATGGGGTTGGAGCTAAGCATGGTATTATGTTTAAAACCGCAGTTTCTTTAGAAGAGACCGGCAAAACAGAGATTGTAGTATTAGATAAGACGGGAACCATTACCGGTGGTGAGCCTAAGGTAACGGATATCATACCATGTGAGAACTTTTCAGAAAAAGAACTTTTAACACTGGCATATACTTTAGAGCAGAAAAGCGAGCATCCTTTGGCAAAGGCCATTTTGGCAAAAGCAGAAGAATGGAAGCTTTTTGCAGAGGAAGTGGTGGATTTTCAGGCTCTTCCGGGCAGCGGTTTGACTGCAAAAAGAGCCGGTGTGAAGCAAAGGTCCGACGGAGAAGCATCTGGTGAGGAACTGGCAGGGGGGAACTATGTATTTATTTCCACCAAATGCCGTGTGTCTTCTCATATAAAAATGCAGGCGGAGACTTTAGCAAGTGCAGGGAAAACACCATTATATTTCGCAAAAGAAGGCGAGTTGGCGGGTATTATAGCCGTGGCGGATGTTATCAAAGAGGATTCACCACAGGCCATAGCAGAACTGAAAAATATGGGTATCCGTGTGATAATGCTTACCGGTGACAATGCCCGTACCGCACAGGCAATTGGCAGAGAAGCGGGTGTGGATGAGGTGATTGCAGGCGTACTTCCGGATGGGAAGGAAGAAGTGATTCGTGCCCTGAAAGAAAAAGGCAAGGTGGTAATGGTTGGTGATGGTATCAACGATGCACCGGCCCTTACCCGGGCAGATATGGGAATTGCTATCGGCGCAGGAACGGATATTGCCGTGGATGCGGCAGATGTGGTATTGATGAAGAGTAAGCTTAGCGATGTTCCGGCGGCAATCCGTTTGAGTCGGGCAACGCTTAAAAATATCCATGAAAATCTATTTTGGGCATTTTTTTACAATATCATTGGTATTCCATTGGCGGCAGGAGTTTGGATTCCGATTTTTGGATGGGAGTTAAATCCAATGTTTGGGGCGGCAGCCATGAGCTTATCCAGTTTTTGTGTGGTAAGTAATGCGTTGCGTCTGAATTACTGTAAGTTGTATGATACAAGTCGTGATAAAAGATTAAAGAAAAAGAAACCGGAGGAAAAGAATATGACAAGAACGATGAAAATAGAAGGTATGATGTGCAAACATTGTGAGGCACGTGTAAAGAAGGTTTTGGAAGCGCTTCCGGAAGTTGCAGAAGCAGTGGTAAATCATGAAGCGGGAACTGCAGTGGTTACCTTAAGTGCAGAACTTGCAAACGACGTATTAAAGAAAACGGTAGAAGATCAGGATTATGCGGTACTTTCCGTGGAATAAGTTTAAATATACTGCTTAATTGTCTCATATACTGTAAAAAAAATCAGAGTAATATATGGCAAATCAAAAAGCAGAAACAATATTAAGTCTGGCACTGGAGACTCCGCTGGCAGAGCGTGTCCGGTCAGGAAATTTAAATGTAGGATATTCTGTCGCGGCAAGAACTTGGGAGTTTATCGTGAAATATAATGGGAGTCTTCGTGAAGTTGCTGAGGCATTTTCCGGAGTGGTGGCAGAAGAGTTGATTGCAGGGTATGGGATTTTAACTGTACCTGAAAATTTAGTGGAGCCGGTATTAACTCGACCGGAAATTGAATATGTGGAAATACCAAAGAGGCTTTTCTTTTCTGATTTTCAGGCAAGGAATGCCTCTTGTATTTTACAGGTGACGGAGGGGTATCCGAATTTGACCGGACGGGGAGTGGCAGTAGCGGTAATTGATTCCGGCATCGACTATACATTGCCACATTTTCGAAATGGAGATGGCAGCACCAGAATTTTGGCATTATGGGATCAAGGGCAAAGTACAAGCAGTCAGTATCCGCCGCCGAAAGGGTTTTCCCAGGGAAGACTGTATACGGAAAACGATATAAATGCGGTACTTAAAGGTGCCAATGATGATGAAGAAAATCATGGAATCGGTATAGGAATACCGGCACCATTGAGCGAAGATACATCCGGTCATGGCACCGCCGTGGCAGGGATAGCGGCATCCGGTCCCGTAGAAAATTATCAGGGAGTGGCACCGGAAAGCAGCCTGGTTGTGGTTAAGCTGGCCAATACAGACAGAGAAAGTTTTCCAAGAACTACAGAGCTCATGCGGGCTCTTACGTTTGTGACACGCTTTACAGCAGAGCGTCGCTTGCCGGTGGCTATAAATCTAAGCTTTGGCAATAGTTATGGTTCCCATAATGGCGGTTCCATTTTAGAACGTTTTATTGATAATATTTCGGAAATCGGCCGCAGCGTGATTTGTATCGGCACCGGAAATGAAGGAGCCAGTGGGGGACATTTTGCTGCAACCGTACGGCGGGGGCAGCCACTTAATGTAGAGTTTGCAGTAGCATCCTATGAGGCGGCATTAAATCTGCAAATCTGGAAAAACTATATTGATAAGTATCGTATCATCATAACAGCGCCTACGGGAGCGTCTTTTGTTATTCAGGAGGAGCTTTTAGGACAGACGGAAGCTGTGCTGGAACGAACGAAGCTTTTGATATATGTAGGGGAACCTAAGCCTTATACCACAAATCAGGAAATTTATATTGACTTTTTGCCACAGAGGACCTATGTGGACAGTGGAGTGTGGACCATAACACTGGAACCTTTGGAAGTGAAAAACGGATATATATATATGTATTTGCCAAGTGAAGCTGCTCGAAGCGCAGGAACCAGATTTGTCAGTTCTACACCGGAAGTAACCTTAACCATTCCCTCCACAGCTACCAGAGCAATCGCGGTGGGAGCTTACAATTCTGTATATAATGCCTATGCAGATTTTTCGGGGCGGGGGTATGTAGCCCAAGGTGTGGGATTAGCAGAACGTGAGATTGGAAGTGTGCGCCCTACCTTGGTGGCACCGGGGGTATCCTTACAGGCGATTACACCGGGCGGAACATATCAGTATGTGTCAGGTACCAGCTTTGCAACACCGGTAGTGGCAGGAAGTGCTGCTCTTTTGATGGAGTGGGGAATCGTGCGGGAACAGGATATTTTCATGTATGGAGAAAAAGTAAAGGCCAGCTTAATACGTGGTGCCAGAAGGTTTCCTACCCCTTCCCAGTGGCCAAATGAAATGTACGGATGGGGAGCATTATGCCTCGCAGATAGTTTTTAGACTATCTTGGATTGTCCTTTGCATTGACAATAAAGCAATTTTAAACTAGTATATAATATAGAATCATATACAATAAAGAGGCAACCAATGAAAAAAATCTGGCATGATATACAACGAATTTTAAATCAAAAAATATATATTATCTGTGTTACCCTTACAGCTGTTATGAGTTACGGCTTTGCGGTGTGTCAGCCTATGATAGGTGTGGATGACAGCGCAATTGGAAGATATTTTGCAGAAGGTCTTGGACCGATTATGGGGCGATTTGGATATTTCCTGCTGAATAAGATTTGTCCGGTGGCAGAATATACGCCATTTGTCGTAGATTTTATTGGTGTACTGTTTTTAATATTGGGTGCCGTTTTGTGGTGTCTGATATGGGAAAAGGCAATGGGACACAGGCTGAGTTTGATGGCATCCACTTGTTTTTCTTGTGTGATGATTTCCTGCCCTATGATAAGCGAGGTGTTTATCTATTACCTGCACAATGGTGTGTGTATGTGTTATTGTCTGTCAGCCCTGTTGATACTGCTTTTTATGGAGGCCATGGAGCGACGAGGCAGAGCAAGGTGGTATAAGCTTGCTCAGGCACTATCTGTTTTATGGATTACCAATAGCTTTGTGGAAGCCTTTACCATTGTATTTTTAATGGCAATTGTCATGGTTTGGATCCTTCAGTGTATTTACAAGGTTCGAAAAATTACTCCAAAGATTGTGGTTTGTGAAGGATTAACGGCAGGTGGATTGTTGGGCGTAAGTATTTTACTTCGTACCATTACTATCGAAGGAATTACGGCGTTATTTTCCCTGCAAGACCAGATTGGTATTATGAACAGGCGAAGTGTTTTGGAGGCACTAGACTGGTTTAAATCCGGTCAGGGACTTGCAGAGTTTGTGATGACTATCAAGAAATACATTGCCATGTACTATGTCAATGCTATTGCATATATTCCGGTTCGTATTTATCTACTGGCAGTGATTACACTGGGGATTTGGGCGGTATATCGTCTGATTCGTTATCGGCAAATCCTTCCTCTTTTGGGTATGGTGTTTATGCAGCTAATACCGCTGATTCTTGTTTTCTTAGAGGGTCACGCCACCTTCTACCGTAATAGCCAGTATGTACCTATTTATGTGGCATTTGTGGTGATGGTGCTTACCTGTGCCGTAGAGCAGTGGATGGAAGGTAAGATATGGGGCAAAAAGGCTGTCTCCGTGTGGTGTATTGTAATTGGTATTTTAGTATACAATCAAGCCTTTGAGATGACGCAATGGTTTTATGTGGACTATATGAAGTATGAAGATGCCAAGAACACCGTAAACCTAATCTCTTATGAATTAGAGAAAAATTCCGATACGGAGAAGCCGGTAGTATTCGTAGGAAACTATACCATACCGGAGCGTATCGTAAAAAAGATGTATGTGCCATATGATTCTGATACCTATCAGACTTTAGCATCTATTTTGGATATTATGGACCCTAATTTAAAAACCTGCTTTGCGATGCCGGGTGGTTACAGTTTAAGCAGTGAAGCAGTATATTCCGTGCTTACATGGGGCAATATTGCTTTTGAGGTTTGGGATAAAGAAACTCATGAGTTTTTTGCGATTCACGGACACAAGTTTCCTCGTATTATGGATCCGGAAGCCTGTCGGGAGATACAGGCACAGTATGCGGATTTGCCGGGATGGCCAAAGGAAGGGTCCATTGTGGAAACAGAGGAGTATATTGTAGTCAAGTTTGGCTAGAATGTTGAAAAAGGATAAAATTATGAAGCGATACATGAATTATATGTTATTAGGTCTTGTACTTGTGATGCTTGCAGGTTGTGGAACCAATGAGGAAGAACCGTTAAAAGCAGTATATGCGTCTGTTGAGGCGATGTCTTATGAAGAAGCCACGGTTCAGCTTAGTGAAATCGAGCCAGACAGAGGGAATCGTCAGGAAATTGCCAGACTTATGGGAATATGTCAGATGGGACTTGGGGATTACCGGGCGGCAGTGGAGTCTTTGGAAACTGCATTATCTTATAATGATGGATTTGTTCATGATGTGGATTACGACATTAACCAGTATCTTGCAGTAGCATATTTCAACCTGGGACGGTTTGAAGATGCAGAACATGTGTATTCTGCAATGGCTGCACTGCAGCCAAAGAATGCACAGGTGCACTTTTCTCATGGTGTGACCTTGTTGCAATTGGGAAATTATGAAGCAGGCAGGGAAGCTTTTGATCGGGCAGTAGCTTTGGAACCGACAAATTATGATTGCATAATCGATATTTATAAAGCATGTTATAAATATGGCTATGGTGCACTTGGTATGGAGTATGTGGAAGATGCCATGGAACATCAAGAGGGCATGAATGATTATGACAAGGGACGTATGTTTTACCATGTAGGTAAATACAATGAGGCTGTGACGGCATTGGAAAAAGTAGACAAAAGGAAAGTGAAGGATGCTTCTTTGTATCTTGGCATGAGTTATGAAGCTTTGGGGGACTACAATTATGCGGCCAGCGTGTATAGCGGTGGGATGTCAAACAGCACCAATCCGGCCTTGTACAATCAGCTTGGACTGTGTCAGATGAAGCGTGGAGCGTATACAGAAGCACTGGAGGCCTTTCAGCTGGGACTAAAATGTGAGGATACTTCTCTGCACCAGTCTCTTCGATTTAATGAGGCTATTGCGTATGAATATCTGGCAGATTTTAAAACAGCGGCCACACTGCTTTTCGCCTATTTAAAAGATTATCCAAATGATGAAGCAGCAAAAAGGGAGTATGAATTTTTAAAGACAAGATAGAGGTATATTATGATTGGAAATATTATAGAATATGTACATTCATATGGTTACTTTGATTTTGAGGCATTGCCTTTCGGTGCCGTGGATGCATTGGTGCTGGGGCAGTTTGTATACTTGAAAATGGAAGGCATGGTAGAAGGTTTTTTCCCGGGAGCCTGTGCAATTACTTTAAAGGAATTGCAGGCACATGAAAAAGTCGAAAAACTTTTTGCAGACCCAAGATGGGAAGAAAGTAATCGTGCACTATTTAAGGAAATGTGTGAAAGCAAGCGCTTTGGCGATATGAAGCTGATGTATTGCGCGGACCACACTTGTATGGAAAGCGAAACTCAGTTTATGGCCGTGACTTGCATATTATCGGACGGCAGCACAAAGATATTATACCGTGGAACAGACGAAACCATTGTGGGGTGGAAAGAGGATTTTAATATGGCTTTTCAATACCCCATTCCCGGACAGAGTGCCAGTCGGTTATATCTGGAACAGGTTGCAGAATGTATACCGGGTGACTTTGAGTTGCTGGGTCATTCCAAGGGTGGTAATCTGGCAGTTTATGCAGCTATGCATGTGCAGGAGGCGATTCAGAATCGAATCAGTACCATTTACAATTTGGATGGACCGGGCTTTCGTACAGAGGTCTATGGTATGGGCAGCTTTGAAAAGATTGCAGATCGCATTGTGAAAATTATTCCACATTCCTCCATTGTGGGAATGCTGTTGGAAAATCACGGAGAATATAAAGTGGTTGACAGCAAGAATATAGGTTTTTTGCAGCATGATCCATTTTCGTGGATGGTAGACAGAATTGATTTTGTGTATTTGGAAGGACTGGATGAAAGCCATCGAATTATGGATGAAAGCCTGAATGAGTGGGTAATGAGTCTGTCCACAGAGGAAGTGTCATCTTTTGTAAATACTCTTTATCAGATTGTGGCAGCCAGTGAGGCCACGGATTTAATCAGCTTCACCAAAAACTGGACCAAAAGCCTTGCCGGTATGGCAGGGGCAATCCAGAATCTGGATGAAGCAACCAAAAACAGCATGCACAAAATTATGAAAAGTCTTGCTGCTGTATCCAAAGTCAGATTAAAGGAAGAAACCGGAATTTATATCCAGTCAAAAATAGAAGCATTAAGCCATCGAATCAGTAAGGAAGGCACGAAGTAAAAGGTTTCCCGGAAGGGAGGCCTTTTTTGTTTGAATAAGAGGTAATCGTTCCGGATGCCATTGCACAGCAACAATAGGAAGGGTATCGTGTACAATGCCTTCGATAACGTTGTCATGGGAGAACTGGATAATGTGCAAATGCCTGCCCAACTTGTCGACTGCCTGATGATGATTGGAGTTAATGATGAACTCCTTGCCATAAATCCGGCTCAATATACAGTCCTCGGTGACATAAGAAGAATGAAATAAATCACCTTCTTCTTGTTGGTGCTCTTTGTGATTTGGTAAATCCTGAATCAGGGTACCACCAAAATATACATTAATTAACTGCATGCCTTTGCAGATGCCAAGAACCGGCTTTTTGGCACGAATAAAATATTCCAGTGCTTGAATTTGCAATAAATCAAGCTCGGTATTGATTCCGCGGGAACCATGATTTTCCTGACCATAAAATCCCGGAGTAATATCACTTCCGCCGGGTAAAATCAAGGCGTCACAGGTGCTCAGTGTGGAAAGAGGGAGGTTGGTAAGTGGGATGAGCCCCAATTCTAGGCAAGAGCGTTCATAGTTTGCAGTCTGCCCTTTTTGGCCGGCAATTCCAATTTTTATACATTCCTTCGTCATAAGAAAAAACTCCTTTTTCGTCCTAAAAATAGAATATGCTTTCTAAAGAAAAAGTACAATATGTTCTGGGAAAATTTTCTTGCGTATTTAAATAAAACGTGCTATTATAAGATTATAGATAATTTGTATACAAATTATACAAATTACATGAAGCGCGATTTAAAATCAAAAAAGAAAGGAATACGACTATGGGAATCGAAATTCGTTACTCAGCAAACCAGAGAGATGTAAAACGTTACACTCAGCAGGAATTAAGAGATGAATTCTTAATTCAGAATCTTTTTGTAGCAGACGAAGTAGTTGCAGTATATTCTCATGTAGACCGTATGGTTACATTAGGATGTATGCCTGTTTTGGAAGAAGTTTCTATTGACAAAGGCATTGACTGCTGGAAGAACTTCGGCACAGATTTCTTTTTAGAAAGAAGAGAAATCGGTATTTTCAATATGGGCAGCGGCAAGGGTGTCATTGTTGCAGATGATGAGACTTTTGAATTAGGCTACAAAGACTGCCTTTACATCACAAAGGGGACCAAAAAGGTTACATTCAAGAGCTTAGATGCAGAGGCACCTGCAAAGTTCTACATGGTAAGTGCACCTGCTCATTGTTCTTACAAAACTACCTTCATTTCTATTGAGGATGCAGCAAAGAGAAATCTAGGTACCTTGGAAAATTCCAACAAGCGCACCATTAATCAGTTCATTCATCCGGATGTTTTGCCGACATGCCAGTTATCTATGGGTATGACTTGTCTGGAGCCGGGCAGTGTTTGGAATACCATGCCTTGCCATACACATGAACGCCGTATGGAGGTTTATGCATACTTTGAAGTTCCGAAGGATCAGATTGTTATGCATTTTATGGGCGAGCCTACAGAGACCAGACACATTGTAATGCAGAATGAAGAGGCGGTTATCAGTCCATCCTGGAGCATTCACTGTGCAAGTGCAACTTCCAATTATACATTCATCTGGGCTATGGGTGGCGAAAACCAGGCATTTGATGATATGGACAATTTAGTTGCTACCGAGTTACGCTAATATGGGAGGCGAACAGTATAAAAGCCGCGAAGAGTGGGTATATGAATCCTTAAAAAGCGACATTTTGGACTTGCGCTTAAAACCGGGACAGCTTTTAAAAGAAACTGAAATTTGCGAAAAGTTCGGAGTATCCAGAACACCGGTCAGAGATGCAATTCGTCTGTTACAGGAGCAGGGATTTGTCAAAAATGTTCCTTATCAGGGCGTGTTTGTAACCTTGCTTAGTCTTAATTATATTAAACAGATGATATATATGAGAGTGGCAGTAGAAACCAGTGTACTGCGTGATTTTGCAAAAGCTGCGTCTGAATTTGCTTTAGAGGACATCCGTTATATGATTCGCAAGCAGGAAGCGCTGATTAAAGAACCGAGCTTTACACCGGAGCAGTTTTATCGACTGGATGCACAGATGCATGCCGTTTGGTTTGAGGCAACCAAGCGCACCGGCTTGTGGGATATGTTGCAAAAACAGGATTTATATTATACCAGATTTCGTATGCTGGATTTTACAACTGAAACGGATTTTTCCAGAATTATTAAGGAGCATAAACGTCTTTTAAACTGTATTGAACAAAAGGATTTTAAAGGAATCGATGAAGAATTAAAAGAGCATTTGTATTACAGTATGAAGCGTATGAGACACCAGATAGATGTGGAATATCGTGAGTATTTTGAAGAAGAGCCCGATGAGGGGAAATTCGACATTTAAGAAAAAATAGAAAGTTTTACATACTTTCAAAATAAAAAGAAAAGAGGGACAAAAATATGGTAAATTTTTCTTTAGAAGGTAAAGTTGCATTAGTTACAGGTGCATCTTATGGTATTGGTTTTGCAATTGCAAGCGCTTATGCAGAAGCAGGCGCAACCGTTGCATTCTGTGATATTAAGCAGGAATTCGTAGACAAAGGCTTAGCTGCATACGAAGAAGCTGGTATCAAGGCGTATGGTTATGTTTGTGACGTCACAAACGAAGACATGGTAAATGAGATGATAGCAAAGATTGAAGCTGAAATCGGTGTTATCGACATTTTGGTAAACAACGCAGGTATTATCAAGCGTATCCCAATGCATGAAATGACAGCAGCAGAGTTCCGTCAGGTTATTGACGTAGACTTAAATGCTCCTTTCATTTGTGCAAAGGCTGTTATTCCTTCTATGATGAAGAAGGGCGGCGGTAAGATTATCAACATCTGCTCTATGATGAGTGAACTTGGACGTGAAACTGTATCTGCTTATGCAGCTGCAAAGGGTGGTCTTAAAATGCTTACAAAGAATATTTGCTCTGAGTACGGTGAATACAATATTCAGTGTAACGGCATCGGACCTGGTTACATCGAAACTCCTCAGACTGCTCCTCTTCGTGAGATTCAGCCTGACGGCAGCAAGCACCCGTTTGATCAGTTCATTTGTGCAAAGACACCTGCTGGTCGTTGGTTAAAGCCGGAAGAGCTTACAGGACCTGCTGTTTTCTTGGCATCCGAAGCTTCCAATGGTGTAAACGGTCACATCTTATATGTTGACGGTGGTATCTTAGCATACATCGGCAAGCAGCCTAAGTAAATCAGCAAGCTGATTTACTTAGACTCGCTCCGCGTGGATGCACACGGCTGCAATCGGAAAATGCAGCCGGCGCAGTGAAGCGTTTAAGACCGCTTCGAATGAATAGAAAGGATGATATATAATCATGAAAATTGCTTTAATTAATGAAAATTCACAGGCAGCAAAGAATGCTCTTATTTGTGACACTTTAAAGAACGTTGTTGAGCCAATGGGCCACGAGGTTTACAACTACGGTATGTACGGCACAGAGGATCCAAATTCTCTTACATACGTACAGATTGGTATTTTAGCAGCAGTATTAATTAACTCCGGCGCAGCAGATTTTGTTATTACAGGCTGTGGTACCGGCGAAGGTGCTATGCTTGCTGCAAACTCCTTCCCAAAGGTACTTTGCGGTCATGTAACAAGCCCATTAGATGCATATTTATTTAGTCAGGTAAACGATGGTAACTGCATTGCTATGCCTTTTGCACAGGGCTTTGGATGGGGTGCTGAATTAAATTTACAGTATACCTTTGAAAAGCTTTTCTGCGCACCGGGCGGTGGCGGATATCCAAAGGAAAGAGTAGTTCCGGAACAGCGTAACAAGAAAATTTTAGATCAGGTAAAAGAAGTGACACATACAGATATGGTTACTATTTTACAGAATTTGGATGCAGAGCTTGTTAAGGGAGCTCTTAGCGGTGCACAGTTTAAGGAATTATTCTATGCAAACTGCAAGTGTGACAAAATTGCTGCGGCTGTAGAAGCAATTATAGGCAGATAATGTGCATTTTATTGTTTGATTGTACAAAGTGTTGACAAATAATTTGTGCAATAGTAAAATGACATTAAGTATGCAGACAGGAATCTGTCAGCGTATATATTGTTTCACACTATAAAATGAGAGGATTAGAGAGATGAACGCAGTATTAGAAAAACTCAACAAAATTGGTATTGTTCCGGTTGTTGTAATCAATAACGTGGAAGATGCTGCACCTTTAGCAAAGGCTCTTTGTGCAGGTGGTCTTCCATGTGCTGAAGTTACATTCCGTACCGCAGCAGCAAAGGAAGCTATTAAGATTATGACAGAGACATGCCCTGAAATGGTTGTAGGTGCAGGCACTGTTTTAAACGCAGAACAGGTTGACGCAGCAGTAGAAGCAGGTGCAACTTTCATCGTTAGCCCTGGTTTAAACCCAAAGACGGTTAAGTATTGTCAGGAAAAGGGAGTACCTATTACACCTGGTACATCCAGCCCAACGGATATTGAACAGGCTATTGAATTAGGCTTAGACGTTGTTAAATTCTTCCCGGCAGAGCAGTCCGGCGGTTTGGCAAAGATTAAAGCTATGGCAGCTCCATATGTAAATATGAAGTTTATGCCTACAGGCGGTATCAATGCAAAGAATATTAACGAATATTTAGCATTCCCTAAGATTATCGCTTGCGGCGGTTCCTGGATGGTTCCTGCTAAGTTAGTAGATGAGAAGAAATTTGATGAAATCGAAAAGCTTACAAGAGAAGCAGTTCAGACTATGTTAGGCTTTGAAATCAAGCACATCGGTATCAATGCAGCAGACGAAACAGAAGCAAACGCTACTGCAGATGTTTTGGCAAATATGTTCAGCTTTGCAAAGAAGGATGGCAACAGCTCTATCTTTGTTGACACAGCTTTTGAAATTATGAAGGCTCCTTATTTAGGTAAGAATGGTCATATCGCTATCGGTACAAACTACATTCACAGAGCAATCGCTTACATGGAAAATTTAGGCGTTGAATTTGATGAAGCTACTGCTAAGAGAGATGCAAAGGGCAACTTAAAGGCTATCTATATTAAGGGCGAAGTTGCAGGCTATGCGATTCACTTAGTACAGAAATAAATTTTAAATACTATTTATCATTTATAAAAAGAGAGGATTAATCTAATGGCAAAAGTTATTACAATGGGCGAAATTATGCTCAGACTTTCTACTCCAAATAATGAAAAGTTTATCCAGGCAGACGAATTCGATGTTTGCTACGGTGGTGGCGAAGCAAACGTTGCAGTTTCTTTAGCAAACTATGGACATGATGCTGAATTCGTAACAGCAGTTCCTAACAACGAAATCGGTGACTGTGCACTTGCAGCATTAAAGAAATACGGCGTTAAGGTTGATAACGTTGCAAAATGTGGCGAAAGACTTGGTATTTACTTCTTAGAGTCCGGTTCTGCTATGAGACCTTCTAAGGTTGTTTACGATAGAGCTCATTCTTCTATCGCTACAGCAACGGCTGCTGATTTTGATTTTGACAAGATCTTTGCAGATGCTGACTGGTTCCACTTCACAGGTATTACTCCGGCGGTATCTGATGCTGCTGCAGTTTTAACAGAAGAAGCTTTAAAGGCTGCAAAGAAGCACGGCGTTAAAGTATCTGTTGACTTAAACTTCCGTAAGAAATTATGGTCTTCTGAAAAGGCTCAGAAGGTTATGACAAACTTAATGCAGTACGTTGACGTATGTATCGGTAACGAAGAAGATGCTGAATTAGTACTTGGCTTCAAGCCGGGCGAAACAGACGTAACAAGCGGTGAATTAGAGCTTGCTGGTTACAAGTCTATTTTTGAGCAGATGGTTGAGAAGTTCAACTTCGAATACTGCGTATCTTCTTTACGTGTAAGCCGCTCTGCATCTGACAATGGCTGGTCTGCATGTATCTACTCCAGAGATACAAAGGAATTCTACCACTCTAAGGAATACAGCATTCACCCAATCGTTGACCGCGTTGGTGGTGGTGACTCTTTCGCAGGTGGTACTATTTGTGGTTTATTGGATGGCAAAGATTTCAAGGCTGCTCTTGAATTCGGTGTTGCTGCATCTGCATTAAAGCACACAATTCCTGGTGACTTCAACTTAGTAACACGCAAGGAAGTTGAAACCTTAGCAGGTGGCGATGCATCCGGTCGTGTACAGAGATAATTAAATTTTGAATTGAAAATTTGAACAAATTTAAATTTCCCGGAAAACGCATGCGTTTTCTGGGAAATTTTTATGTTGTGCCGGCTCGTTGGGCATGGGGTGGGCAAATGACGTCCTAATGCCCAAAATGTGCCCAAAATCATGCATTAAAGCGCTGAAATGTGGTGCGTTGGGTGTGGGGTGGGCAAATGGCGCCCTAATGCCCAAAGTATGCCCAAAAGGAATATCAAGCATGAAATTAAGATGCCAAATAACAATAAAAATCATGTTGACTTTTGTCATAAAAAGACATATCATAAAGAAACATAGTTGCATAGAAACCATGTTTCTTTTATGAAAGGTGCTATATCGATGAATTTGAATTATTTACTTCAAAATCGAAATGAATTAGCACAAAAGATTTTTGAGTTACAAAAAGAGATAAAACAGGCGCCGCCCGGTGACTTGATATGCACACAAAATTCTACATATACCAAATGGTATGTTTCTTTTGGAAGCACGTCTAAATATATCAAAAAGAAAGAGCGAAAATATGCGGAGAAGCTGGCTCACAAGAAGTTTATGAAGTTTCAATTGGAAGAGTTGAAACAGGAGATAAGTGCACTAAACGACTTTATTGCAAATATAGGAAAAATCCCAAGAAAATCACAACAGTTATTAGGAGATAGGCGATACATAGAATTATTACAGCCTTTGGGGAAGAAAAGGGCCAGGCAGTATTATGAGTGGATGTTTGAAAAGTATGAAAAAAACAGAAAACATCCGGAAAAATTGATTCATGTCACAAAAAGTGGACATGTTGTCAGGTCAAAGTCAGAAGTGATTATTGCGGATGCGCTATTTACGCATGATATTCCCTTTAGGTATGAATGTGAATTATCTTTAGGAGAAGTGACTTTGTACCCGGATTTTACGATTATGAATCCCTTGACCGGTGAAGTGGTTTATTGGGAGCATTTTGGAATGATGGATGTGTCGGGATATGTTAATAATTGCTTTAACAAGCTTAATACTTATGCACAGAATGGAATCATTCCGACTATTAACTTGATTACCACATATGAAACCGAGGGAACACCACTATGTTCCTTAAGAGTGGAGCAGCTAATTAAAAACTTCTTTGAATGAAGTGTAAACCGAGAAAATTTAAATTGGCTTGAACAAATGAGCCGGAAATGCATAGCACAAAAGCCTCAGAGTCTTTAAAAAGATTTTGAGGCTTTTATAATTATTCAGTTAAGTGGCTTTATGAATTTTTTTGTAGCCTTTTTATGAATTCAATGTAGGCTTTTAGGTGCTCCGGCGGCATTTTGCGGCTTATAGAAAAAAGTAATCTTAAATCCTCATTCTCGGATATTTCCATTGCAATTTCTATGGATTCATCATCTATACAAGAAATGGAAGTGCAGTCTGTCCCTTCTCCTTCTTCAATCAAATCAGATTTATTTATATGAAAATAGTCGGCCAATAGCTGTACTTTGCCCATACGTGGAAGAGCAATCCCTTGGCACCAGGTATTAAAGGTCTGAGGGGACACACCAATGGCTTCAGCAATTTCACGCTGGGTTTTGCCACTGGCAGAGATATATTTTAATAATTTTCTTTGGAAAATCTGTTTTTGTTCTAAGTCGGACATTTCCGTCACCTCCGTAAAACTATTGTACAATAAAATTTGATTTTGTGCAACACAAAACAAAATTATATTTGATTTTTATGTATTGACATCAAATTAAATTTGATTCAATATGAATAAAAACAAAAGAAAAGGGGGAATTGGAGACGTGAAAAGAGAAGAAGTACAAATCACTTTGCATGCAGCCAGAATCAATGCAGGATTTACTCAGAGAGAAGTTGCTGAGTATATGAATGTATCTCAGAGCATCGTTATAGACTGGGAGAAGGGAAGGAGAGAACTGGAAATTTCAGAGGCTAAGAGATTAAGTAAATTTTATAAAATTTCTTTGAATAACATTTTTTTACCTTCTTCGTCAAATGAAATTTGATTTGTAAATAGGAGGACGCATATGACTACAAAAGATTACCTGAACCAAATTAGCAGGCTGGATAGCATGATTCAAAATAAATTGTTGGAGATTATGCAGTATCGGGAATTATCTGTCAGCCTGACAGCAGTTAGCAGTGATATTAAGGTGAGAACATCACCTAATATGGACAGGATAGGAAGTTCCATAGTCAGGCTTACAGAAATGGAGCAGCAACTGGATGAAATGATTGACCATTTCGTAGATAAAAAAACACATATTATTGCACAGATTGATGCCATGGAAGATGAGGTACATTATCAGATTCTTTTTGCCAGATACATAGAGCGTAAACCCTTTGAAAAGATTGCGCTTGAGTTAAACTATTCGCTTCGTCAGATTTCAAGGGTACATGAAAAGGCTCTCATAGCATTTGAAGCAAAGTATGGTCATGAATATTTAGAACATAAATGATGTCATAGAATGTCATATGGTTCATGTGATATTGTTATTATGCGATCGTAAAACAAAAAACAACTGAATATTTGCGTTATAGGCAGACAGTAAGTGCCTAAAAGAAATTGAAAAACTTGGAGGAAATAAAAATGGCAACAGGTTTAAAAAGTAGAATTATCTACAGAGAAACAACAAAAGAGGCTGGCGCAGCAAATTATTGGGAAGGTACATACAAGCTTTTGATTAAAGCTACATCCATTCCAAGCCCATTTGGCGCACACAACATGGTGGACACATCCACATTAGAAGACTTAGTGGTAACACAGGAATTTGGCAGACGTTCTGCAGGCAGCATGGAAATTGCAGGTGCATTTGAAAAGCAGTACAAGGATGAACTTGTGAATGTGGAAGGTAAGAAGCTGGATATTTGTATTCTTTATGGTACAGAGGGCAAGGGCTCCGAAGGCATCCTCGCATTTATCGGTGCAGAAAGCTTTGCACCGGGTGAAGCAACTGCAGAGCTTTTGACAGGTACTGCAACTGTTTCTGTACAGACTGTACCGAAGTGGATTGAAGACAATTATGACGTTACCGTTGTAGAAGATGAAAGCGGTTATCCAACCGAAATCACTCTTACTGCAAAGGCAGCTTAAATAATGACAGATGGGGTGGCTTAAAGCCGCCCCTTTCCATGTTAATTAGAGCTTATTACAAACAGTTTTGTTTCTAAGGAAAGGTAAAACAATGAAAGTATTAAATATTGGCGGTAAAGATTACACATTTGAATTCACAATGGAAGCATCCCTGTACAATGAGTGTACGGAGAAGGTAACAAATCTTCTGATGTCTATTTCAGAGGCCGGAAAAAAGGAAGATGTTAAGGCAATGATTATGTCTATGTCTGATATTCCACAGACAACCTTAACCATGTTTTATGCGGGGCTTTTGGAGCACCATGGCGAAGAGGGTGACAGAAGTGTATTAAGCATGAAAACTGCAAAAGAGCTTATTAAGAAGTATTTTGAAGAACATAAGGATGATGAAACCGGTAATTTCTACGGTGTAATGGGGCTTATGATTGAGGTTATGACAGACGACGATTTTTTCAAGCAAATCGGTCTGGAGCAGATGGTGAAAAAAGCTCAGACCGACAAGAAGCCAAAAACACCACAGGACCACAAGAAGAAAACCGCAAAAGCTTCCGAGAAATAGTCTTCGACGAGATGCTTCCGAATGCTTTGGCAATCGGTGTACCATATGAGATTTTTTGGCATCTGACACCCAAAAAGCTAAAGGCTTTTTACAAGGCGTATGAAATAAAAAGAAAGCTTCTGGATGAACAAATGTGGTTTATGGGGCAATATGTTTTGTCTGCAGTATCCATGGCTGTGGAACACAATCTCCATGGCAAGAAGGCACGGTCAAAATATATTGAAAAGCCGATTTTGCAGACCGAACAAAATACAGACAATGCCAATCCGGAATCCAGAGAGCAGGTGGCTGTATTTGAAATGAAGCAGCGAATAAATGTGTTAAAACAACAGGGGCTTCCGCAGAGCCCAAGTTAGGAGGAAAAGTATGAGGAAGAAAAAAAGAGAAGGGGTGAGAGGATGGCAGATAATTTTTTAAAGGAAAGTATTAAGATTGATGTAAAAATATCTGATGAAATAAAGGTATCTAATTCACTTGAAAAACTCTCAGAAAGAGTGATTGATCTAACTGACAATTTTTCATCGCTACAAAAACTACTTAATAAAGAGATTGGTATTAAAGATTTTGTCCTTGGTATTGATGAGCTGGGAAATAAAATGACAACATTAGAGAAAGGTGTTGTCGGTGTTACTGCTGTGTTTACAGAATTTACACAAGTAAAAGATGGAATATATGGACTGGTTAGTGGTACAGAGAATTTTGTGGTTTCTTTAGGAAAGGTTGCGGGAAGTGCAGCAATTGCTTCGGCTGCATTGTATGCTTCGTTCGGTCCGGCCGGATTGGTCGTGAGTGGATTGACGATAGTTACGGCTGCTATTTTGGGAGTTGCAGAAGCAATGAATGAGATGGTAGATGAGAGTATTGGTAATGCTATTTTTGAGACACTTACAAAACCGGGTGGAATAAGCTTAGATGAAATATATCAGCAATATGCAGGAACCATGTCTCAAATTGGTAATTGTTTTTCGGAATTGACATCTAGAACAGAGGTGTTAGAAGAAGCTGATTCTAATATCCGAGATACCTGGTTAGAAATTGAAAAAATTGAAATAGCAATGGATGCAGGCGTTTTGTCAGTGGAAGAAGGGAGTGCAAAGTTAAAAACACTATTTGGTGAATTGGCTGAAGCTGCATCTCAAAAATTTGGAGAATTAGAGACCACTTTACTTTTAGCTTTTGGGGAAAATGGTGTGTTATCTGAGGTTTTTAATGAACTCGGATACTCTGCACAGGATACAATTACAATGGTTGTTGGTCTTAATGACCAAGTAAAAGAGGAAATTAAAAGAGTAGAGGCAGAATTGGCCGATTTGGATCCATACAGTGAAGAATATGCAAAACAAAAAGCGTATTTAATGTCTTTAACCAATGATACAGACGCTTTGACACAGGCAATGCAAAAATATGAATCATTAATCAATGAAATGGGAGAGATTAATTACAATGATTTCTTTGGAGATGATGGAGCACTTGATTCCCAGGCAGTAGAAAATTATTTGAATTCTATTTCAACTGCTACATCAGATGCACAAGCTGCTGTTAGTGAGGCAATGGAAGGGATAAAGAATGCACTTATAACTGAAATGGAAGCGGCTAAGAATATAGGGAATGATGCCACTGCTGAAGCACTTAAAGAAAGGATTAATGCCATTCCAGAAGCAACAGAACTTTTAAAAAGCGATATTGCCGAGAAAGCAAAGGGATTGACGGATACTATTCAAACAGAGCTTATTGGTGGGATTAATGATACAATAGGAAAGGCGCAAGAAGAGTGGGGGGAATTCAATTGGCTTGAAAAGCTTGGATTCAAGATGGCAGGTGGTCCTTCGACAGAGGATGAATTTGTAAAGAAAGCAATTGAGAAATATGTTGGAGATGTTGGGGCTATATCAGATGAAATTGAAAAATCTTTAACCAGTATGGGGGAAGAAGGAGCCGGCTGGGCAAGAGAGACTGGCAAAAAAATATTAGGTGAGTTGTTTAATTCTGAATATTATTATGGTGACATGGGAGTTGGTGGATATGTTTATACCCTTAAAGACAACTTTAGTGAAATTATATCCTCCGGGCTGGAAATGTCAGAGCCAGTTGCTTATGAAGCCGCAGCTGATATAGGAGCAAACGGGATTAATCAAGGCACTGCAGATGGTATGGTGGAAAATACGCGTGATATAGAAGACGCAGCAGTAGCAGTATCAGATGCCGCTACGGAGAGTACAGAAGAAAAACTCGAGATGAATAGTCCATCAAAGGTTTTTAAACGTATAGGAAAAGCGGTTGTAGATGGTTTGAATTTGGGAATAGTCGGGAATGTTGAGAGTACAACTATAACTATGGGCAACTATACCCAAGCAATTAAAGATAGCTTTTCGGGTATGCCGCTTTCTTTCTTTACAATAGCTCAGACGTCCATGCAAAGATTTATTGAGGGACTTGCTTCTGTGGAAAATATATTATATTCTAAAGTGAATAATATAGCTAGAAATATAACATTAAATATCAAATCTGTACTTGGTATAGAGACTTCATCAAATGTGATGTTTGAATTTGGAGTGAATACCATTAACGGCTTTATAGAAGGACTATCCTCTTTGGAAAATGAACTCTATAATAAAGTAAATACCATCGCTGATAATGTTAAATCAACTCTACAAGCTTCATTGGAAATTCATTCTCCATCAAAGGTTATGTTTGAACTTGGCACATTTACAATGGAAGGTTTTTTAAACGGATTAGAGAGTATGTATGAAAGTACATATAGTTCGTTGCGAAAATTCAGTTATAATACAGTACAACCAACGGTGTCATATACCGGAGAAGGCATAAATTATGCATCGCATGATATTTTCAAAGAGCATATCAATACAAACGAAAACGCTTATGCAAATGCAATAATCTCTTATTTGGTACAGATTGCTCAAAATACAAGGGAGGGCGCTCATAAGGAATTTTCTATAAATATCGGTGACCGGGATATTGCCAGAGCAAATAGCAGAGGACAACGTTCACTTGGACGAAAAATTATGGCAGAAATTTAGTTTGATTTTTTTCTATTAAAAATAGTGACAGGAATCCCAAAATGTGGTAAAATAATATAAAACGCATACGAAAGGGGATTTAAAATGAAAAAATTTAAATATTTAGCTTTGTTACTATTAATCAGCTGTTTGTGCTGTGCCTGTGAAAATAATACACCCAGTGTTGTGGAGAGTAATGTTACGGAGTATTCTATCGTAGAAACTAGTGAAGCAGATTCGGCCGACAATGTTATTGATGGATTTAAAAAAGCCGTTTATGAAGATTATAATTATCAAGGTAGTGGCCAAGACAAAGAAGGCGAGAAAATTTATATAGAAGGCACAGTAAAGGAGTGCTTTCTTCAAGATGAAATTATAGGTGTTTTTTTAGATGACATGGATGGAAACCGGTGGTTGGTAGCCATTGCCACACGTCCTTTTTATTCTGTAGAAAAAATCAAACAACTTACCGGAAAAGAAATAAGGATTATGGGAGATTTTATGGGATTCTCCAATTTATATGAATTACCAGGTATGAATACTTATAGTAAGGACGCAAAAATTCAGCTCTTAAGTAATGAAGGTAAAATATTATATCAAAATAATTTTATAGCAGAAAGAGATGAATTTATACAATGGCTTGTAGAAAATCCAAACGAGATTTTATACTCTAAACATAAAGAGTTGGAAATCAATACTGTGGCAACAAGTACCGGTATTATTAAAAGCGTGGAAAAACATGGTCTTTATTGGATTGATTTTTATCAAGAAACTGAAAGTGGTTATGAATTTCAAACAATATATCTTGATGAAATGGGTTATGATGATGTCGAGAGTTTGTTACAACTCTCAGAGGGTGATGGTGTAAAATTTTATTATTACATAAATGCAGAAAATGAAGTTGTGCCTATCGCTTTTGATAAGGTTGAAGTGGACTTTACTCTTGAGGACGTTGAGGAAAAATATAAAAGCAATTGTAAGGTATATACTTACGAGGAGGTTGCAAGAAATCCGGAAAGTGTGAAGGGAGAAACGGCACAAGTAAGTGGTAAAGTTATTCAGGTTGTAGAATCATATGCATATACTTATTTAAGGGTCAATATTACAAAAAATAAATATGGTAATTATGAAGATACAATTTATGTTATTTATAAACCGAAGTCTGAAACGGAAGATAGGATATTGGAAGATGATATAGTAACCATTTATGGAAAATTGAATGGAACAGAAACTTATACGTCCGTCTTGGGCTCTAGTATTACTTTACCATGCATTGTTGGTGAATATATTGAAATAGATGGGAAGTAAATGTTTATTTAGGATAGCCTTATTTTAGGGATATTGATGAGTACACATTTCATCGTAAAAGTGGATATATTGTAAGTCCTAACATAGTACATAATTATATTTCATATTTAGGGGGATTATCAAGCGTATAATTTAGTACCTATTGAGGAAAGATATGTGACTGTTCAGATAGTCGATAAACAGACAGGCGAAGTGATTTATGATTCAAGCGCAGAGTAACTAAATAAAGCAAAACGATGTCAGGCATCGGCAATAATCGTTACAGATTATTGCCGGTGCATTTTTATATCAAAAAAGGAGGTCAATATGAAGAATGCTACAGATTTTTTGATTATTAATGGAGTCCGGTTTCCGTGTCCGGCTCCGGGAATGCAGATTGTGCATTCACAAGTAGTGGATGCCGGCAGAAATGCCAACAACGCGGTGGTTGGTCAGAAGGTAGGCAGAAAGTTGTGGAAAATCAACAACCTGCAATGGAATGGGCTTGATGCAGAGACCTGGGCGGAGATGAAGGCTGCATTAGAGCCTTTTTATGTGCCTGTAACGTTTACGGGAGATGATAACGAAAGGCATACGGTTTATATGTATCCTGGGGATACGACAGGTCAGCCGCTGTTTCTTGACGGCATTTTTTACAAGAATTTTGAAACCTGTCAATTTAATTTAATTGATTGTGGGTGGGAATAATGAAAAGTGTTTCAAGTGATTACAAAAAAATAATGAACAGGCCAATCAGAAACCGCGCATATGTTTCCATTGGTCTTAGTGTTGTGAATCAGGATGCCCAAAAGGATGCAACAGTATCTACAGAGTGTGTAAATTGGTGTAATCCAAATGCTATTTTTGATAATAATACCAGAACAAAGATATATGCTACCATGGAGCAAAATTTTATGAAGGCTGATGGTTCCATGGTGTTTATGCCGGAAAAGTATTTGCAGGAGTTATCAAATTGTGCAATTACACCTGAGTTTTTGGAGCCTCTTAGGATAGAATTTGACCATGTATATGCGGTAAAAGGACTGACTTTGGAATTTGGTGAAGCTTATCCAAGTAGGTTTCTTGTTGAAACCGCAGAGAAAACACTAACGTACACAAATAATGCACAGAAATTTGTTACTCCAGATGTATTAGGTGAAACGGATTATATTGTGATTACCCCATTGTCTATGGTTGGCGGACAGCAACGACTGAGAATATATAGTATTATCATGGGTGTTGGTCTGACTTTTTCCAATGCAGATGTACAAAGTGTTTCTGCAAAGTCTTCTGCATCTTCGATTAGTGATGAACTGCCGGATGATAGGATAACGTTAAGTTTATTTGACAAGGAAAACAAATTCCATGTAGATGATGATAATTCCTTTATTCAATTTTTGGAAACCATGCAGAAGGTTAGCTTGTCCTTTGGTATGGAACTGGATAATGGAAAAGTAGAGTGGCTGAAATATGCCACATTATTTTTGTCTGATTGGGATAGTAAAAAAGGTATTTTTACACTAAATGCAACGGACAGGCTGGCCCACATGGAAGAGGAATATATCCTTGGCAATAAAATATACGAGAGAACAGCCTATGATGAGGCGGTCAGCATTTTAACGGATGCAGGTCTGGAAGCGGATGAGTACAAGTTAGATGAATGTCTGAGGGATGTTATTCTGGAAAATCCGATGCCGGAAGCCCCTCATAGAGAATGCCTACAGCTTCTGGCAAATGCCAGTCGCTGTATTTTGTTTCAGGATGCAGACGGAAAGATTGTTATCCGTGCAAATTTTGCAAATGTAATTGGACCGGAAAATATGTTAGTGGAGGCAAATGGGGTTGCACCATGGGGCAAGCTGGAAAATGTCTTGTACGGCACAGAATATGTGTATGCGGACATGACAAAAAATGTTTTTAGATTAGATGGCAATATGTATTTTTTACCAGAGAACAGCAACTATCTGGCTACTTCATATGTTAGTGAGCAGATATCGGATGATGAGGGCTTATTTGTAGAAAATCCTATACTTCTTATTACCTTACCGGCTGCATATATGTATTACGGAGTGAATATAAAGTTTGACGGAAACCCACCGGAGGAAGTGATCGTACGCACATACTCAAGTGGTGAACCGATACAGGAAGTGGCCTTTACGGATTTACAGCAGGAGTCAACCTTATATCATGAGTTCCTTGCCTTTGACCAAATGGTTCTTGAATTCAGTAAGGCAAAACCGCACAATCGTATTTTAGTAAATGAGATTGCTTTTGGTGATTTGACAGATTATGTGCTGACCAAAGATCTTATGCTGGAAAGTCCTCATGGGTATGCAGAGGAAAAAGTGAAAAGTGTAAGCGTAAAGCTTTTTTCTTTTGAAGAGGACGAAGATGGAGAGCTAAAAGAGGTCAAAGATAGTGTATTTGTAAAAAGGGTATTAAATATTGCAGGAAAGAATAAAGTTTGTGAAAATCAGCTAATTTCCAGACAGGAGCATGCAGAGCTTTTAGCGGAATGGCTTGGTAATTATTATGCAAACAATATTTCCTATGATGTAAGTTACCGTGGAGAACCAAGGCTATCGGCCGGCGATATTATTAAAATGGAAAGCGATGCTGTAAATAATTTGCAGGTAGAGGTAGTATCGCAGTCGTTGAAATTTGATGGAACATTTAGTGGTTCGTTAGAACTAAGAAAGGCATTAAAAATGGTGAAATAGCATGAAAAAAATAATAAATAAAAAACCACAGGAGGCATGATGATTATGGCCTGGACAGAACCGAAAACCAATTGGAAGGAATCCGATTATTTCAAT
Source organism: Lachnospiraceae bacterium (assembly GCA_045631045.1). Taxonomy (GTDB): domain Bacteria; phylum Bacillota; class Clostridia; order Lachnospirales; family Lachnospiraceae; genus RGIG6307. The sequence continues at coordinate 1,014 of JAZQUB010000044.1, read as the reverse complement.
GCAGAAGATTATAACAGGCTAATTGGAAATTTGGCTTATTTAAAGACTATGTCAATGGAATTGTTTGAGGATGTGGAACTTGTGTCCATGGGTGAGGACAAAACATACGAAAGTCTTATTTATGCAAGGGAAATCAATGTTATTGAAACAAATCTGGAAACGATTAACCTGGGTACATACAAATTCAATATAGGAGAAAAAGTGGTCTATAAGGACAACGGCAATACTCCGGTGTATTCAGAGTTTAATCGTATCGAAAGTGCAATGTTAAAATTGTATACAACATTGCAGGCACACAAAGCAAATTTACCAAGACTGGCATTTACACTTGGTGGACAGAAAGGAATTAGGGTATAAATTATGGCAAATTTAAGAACAGATTACAGGGATGATGTACTTGATACATCCGTAAATACAAAACGTAAATTTAATATGATTAGAAATTTAGATGGAACAGTGTCTTTTGAAGATATGACGGAGTATGAACAGAATGGTGATGTATTCGGTGCCGCAGACATAAACAATATGAATGAAGCGGTAAATCACGCAAACAATGCATTGGGCGACTTGTCTCTTGTTACAATGACTCAGGCAGAATACGATGCTCTTGCTGTTAAAGACCCTAACACGCTCTATATTGTCAAGAAATAGGAGGTGGACTATGGCTATATTTTCATCCGGAACAAATTTGTTCGATGCTAGCAGGTTGAAAAATCAAAATCTAACAAGTTTGGATATTTCCAATGATGGTTATACAGTAACCGTTGTGGGTGGTAGCGCAAGTGGTTTCACTCATGCTCGCTATAAGCTCGATGACTCTCTGGTTAAATATATAGCTGGTAAAGATTTATATGTAACAGCCGATCGCATTTGGGGTAGTATACCGACTGCTATTACTTCTGTCCGACTGACATCATATCTTGCTGATGGTAGTGTAAAGTATTTTGCGATTTATGATAACAAACTAGCCAAAAAACACAAGGTTCCCCAAAATATTACTGAGATGTATATCTC
>JAZQUB010000043.1:0-26809 GCA_045631045.1 Lachnospiraceae bacterium | reverse complement strand
CCCATACCACGGTGCAATTTATGCAGTAGTTGAATCTGTTGCTAAGATTGTTGCTAATGGTGGTGATTATAAGAAGATTAGATTTACATTCCAGGAATACTTCAGAAGAATGACAGAGGATAAGAAGCGTTGGAGTCAGCCATTTGCAGCACTCCTTGGTGCATACAATGCACAGCTTGGATTTGGACTTCCATCAATCGGTGGTAAGGACAGTATGTCAGGAACATTCCAAGACATCGATGTTCCTCCGACATTGGTATCCTTTGCAGTAGATGTGGCAAAGAGCAGTGACATTGTAACTCCTGAATTAAAGGCAGCAGGCAATGTATTATTACAGGTTTCTTTAGAAAAGGATGCATTTGACGTACCTGTATATGCTTCTGTTATGAAGACATATGATGCAGTACTTGCAGAAATGAAGGCTGGTCATATTGTTTCTGCATACAGCGTAGATACAAAGGGTGTGGCAGTTGCTATGTCCAAGATGGCATTTGGTAACGGCCTTGGTGTTCAGGTAAACAATGAGCTTTCTTTAGAAGATTTATTCAAGGGAGCAATCGGTGATTTGGTGGTAGAATGTACACCGGCAGGCGCTGACGAAGTAGTGAAGGCTTGCACTGCAAAGGTTCTCGGTGTAGTTTCTGATGATGCAGCATTTACTTACAGAAATACTACGATTACTATGAAGGAAGCATTAAAGGCTTGGACAGGTACTTTAGAAAAAGTATTCCCAACCAAGGCAGTGCTTGATACAACCCCTGTAAAGAGTGATGTATATAAGGCAGACAGCATTTATGTTTGCAAGAACAAAATTGCGAAACCAACCGTATTTATTCCGGTATTCCCAGGTACAAACTGTGAATACGACAGCACAAAGGCATTCGAAAGAGCCGGTGCAAACGTAATTACAAAGGTATTCAAGAACCAGACAGCAGCAGACATTCGTGATTCTGTAGAAGTGTTTGAAAAGGCAATTGGCCAGGCACAAATTATTATGTTCCCAGGCGGTTTCTCTGCAGGTGATGAACCGGACGGTTCTGCGAAATTTTTTGCAACTGCATTCCAGAATGAAAAGATGAAGGAAGCAGTTATGAAGCTCTTAAACGAAAGAGACGGTCTTGCACTTGGTATTTGTAACGGCTTCCAGGCGCTTATTAAGCTTGGCTTAGTACCATATGGTGAAATCGTAGGTCAGAAGGAAGATTCTCCAACACTTACATTCAACACCATAAACCGTCACATCTCCAAGATGGTTTACACAAAGGTTGTTTCCAATAAGTCCCCATGGTTACAGGGTGCAGAGCTTGGTGCTACCTACTGTAACCCGGCTTCTCATGGTGAAGGACGTTTCGTAGCTCCTAAGGAATGGATTGACAAACTCTTTGCAAACGGCCAGGTTGCTACCCAGTATGCTGACTACCTTGGCAATGTATCCATGGACGAAGAGTGGAACATCAACGGTTCCTACGCTTCCATCGAAGGTATCACATCTCCGGACGGCAGATGCTTCGGTAAGATGGCACACTCCGAACGTAGAGGCGACAGCGTAGCAATTAATATCTACGGTGAGCAGGATTTGAAGATTTTCGAGTCCGGTGTGAAGTATTTTAGATAATAAACAAAATAACTTATTGGCAAGTATGATATACTATTTCAAAGGGAAGTTTTCGTCAAAGTTCGAGGACTTCCCACAGTTTCTAAAAGTGAGGGTATACATATGAATTATGCAGACGTATTAAAAGAGGCGCGTGCCTGTATGGGTGCGTATTGTAAGGCGTGCAATATTTGTAATGGTGTGGCATGTAGAAATCAGATTCCGGGACCGGGTTCTAAAGGGGTAGGTGACACTGCTATTCGTAATTATCAAAAGTGGCAGGAAATCCGCGTAAATATGGATACCATATGTGAAAATAAGCCTGTGGACACTTCTTTGGAATTGTTTGGAAAAACCTTTAAATATCCATTTTTCGCAGGACCTGTGGGCGCCTTAAATCTGCACTATAGTGATAAGTATGACGATGTTACTTATAACAATTTACTGGTGGATTCCTGTGCAAAGGCCGGCATTGCGGCATTTACCGGTGACGGAACCAATCCAAAGATTATGGAAGCGGCAGCAGCAGCCATTAAAGGTGCGGATGGACTGGCTGTCCCTACCATTAAGCCATGGAATCTGGATATTATCCGTGAAAAAATGGAGCTGGTTAAGGCGGCAGGCGCCTTTGCAGTAGCTATGGACGTAGATGCAGCAGGGCTTCCGTTCCTCAAAAACATGACTCCTCCGGCAGGCGGTAAGGGTGTGGAAGAATTAAAGGCTATTGCTGGCATGGCAGGCGTACCGTTTATTGTAAAAGGCATTATGACTCCAAAGGCTGCGTTAAAGGCAAAAGAGGCCGGTGCTGCAGCTATTGTAGTATCCAATCATGGCGGTCGTGTGCTTGATCAGTGTCCGGCTACCGCAGAAGTTTTAGAGGATATTGTGGCAGCAGTAGACGGCAGCATGAAGATTATTGTAGATGGTGGCATCCGCAGTGGTGTAGATGTATTTAAAGCACTTGCAATGGGCGCAGACGGCGTGATTATTGCCCGCCCATTTGTAACAGCCATTTATGGTGGCGGTGCGGAAGGCGTGCAGTGCTACGTGGACAAAATTGGCGCTGAACTGGAAGATACCATGGCAATGTGTGGTGCGCATTCTTTGAAGGAAATTACGCGTGAAATGATTTGGAAAAAATAAAAGGCATTGCATTTTTTTACAAAAAGGGATATTATTTTATTAACATAAAAACTTTTTAAGGAGAAACGTGTTATGGATATGGTTAAAAAGTATTTTCCACAGGCTTTTAAAGCAAACGATGTTAAAAGCTTAATCATTGCATTATTGATTTATGCAGTGATTGCAGTAGTAGGCGGCTTGGTTATCGGCTTACTTGGCATTATTCCGGTTATTGGTTTTATTGCAGGTATACTGGGCTGGTTGTTGGAAATCTACTGCACTATTGGTGTTATTCTTGCAATCCTTGTATTCTTAAAGATTGTAAAATAACAAGAAAAATTACATAAGGTTAAAAATGCAGGCTATAGCTCCGCTAAAAAACGGCAGAGTTATAGCCTGTTTTTTATCTAATTGTGTCTTAGGATGGGAGTTATCGGTCGAAACATAGAAGATTAGAAGCTGGAATATCCAATGCATCAGCAATATCAAGTAAGGTGTCTAAAGAAATGGATGTAGGCATGTTAGGGGCTTCAATATTACTCATATGGGTACGACTAATATTGACTTCCTCAGCAAGCCGCATTTGTGTCATGCCTTTTAGTTTGCGATAGTATGAGATATTTAAGCCGATCATCTTGTACGCTTGCTTCCGTTTTTCATTTATGCACATTACGAATCACCACCTTGTAGAAATAGTTTTTTCACTTTGCGCATAAAAATTCCCACATAATATCATTTTATTAAAAAGTATTAATAAAATAAACAAACCTAAAACATGTTTTTACAAACTAGCATATTGCAAATGCAAAATATTAGTGTTATAATGCAATAAAATAGGGGAACAGGAAAGTGGAAGGGGGAATCAAGGATTCTTCTCTTATATATTTCAGAACAAAGAGCGACGCGAACAATGTAAAAGACGGTTTATTGGTTCACTATAAACATGTGGTTTGTACACGGCAATCCACTTACGTTGGTTATAAGAAAATGTGCTAAAAATCAGAATGGGAAAAAAGAATGGGTCGAGGAAAATTAACGAATGAAGAAATTGCAGTGATTTGCGAAAATCCGAATATCAAGGGTGTTGGCAATGGCCGTATTTTATATAAAAAAGAATTTAAAAGACATTTTATGAAGGAATATCTGGAAGCCGGAAAAGGGCCTACACAGATTTTTCGTGAGGCCGGCTTTGATACGGATCTGCTTGGTCCAAAACGCATTGAGCGAGCTGCAGCGCATTGGAGAGAGGCCTATAGCGCCGGCAGATTGGTGCTTGATTCTGATTTCCGAAAAGCATCTTGTAAAAACAGTCATGCAGCACAGTTAGAAGCACTGAAAGAAGAAAATAAATTATTAAAAGAGCGGATTGAGCTGCTGAGTAGATTGCAGGATTTACAAGTAAAGTAAAGGGGTGCGGATAAAAGTCCGCACCCTAAAATGATTTATTTATGTAATTTTTTATCAATGGTGAATCTTCCGTTTTCCCAAGTGATTTCTGCCACATCCACAATTTCACCGTGTGCCAGCTCCTTGTCATATTCAAATTGATAGACACGTCCGTTGATTTCAACTTCTGCACAAAAGCCTTCTTTTCCACCGCGGGATGCATAGTTATGGACGTATAGTCGATAAGTACCTTCCTTCATCTGTTTCTTGTCACTGTATACAATGTTTTCTATAGCCACATCCTGAGGATAGGTGATATCTACATCCAACAAACCGCCTGAAGGGGATAGTTGTTTTGCATTTCCATAACTTATATGATATCCATCAGGTTCTACACAATGTGCATCAAAATCGTTGGGATTATTTTTGTTATCGTTCCATTGGATGGAAAATCTTAAATCACCGTCAACAGAACCTCCGGCAGACAATACGTTCTCTTGTATGATACCCGTTAAATCCAATGTCCCCGCCAGTGTAAGTGTAGTCACAGCACTCACTACCATGTAAGACATTTTTCTTACAAGCTTTTCACGGGCATTTTTTTTCTTTTGTTCCTTATTTTTGAGGGCTGATTTCTCTGATTTATCATCATCCGACTGCACCATATCTATGAATTCCGGTGCACACTCTGTAAACTCACCCACTGGCATGGAAAACTCCATAGGGACAATGGATTCTTGATTTGCAGACTGGTAAATCTCTTCAGAGTTAAGGAACTCTTTTCCTATATTATTTAACTCGCTTTTCATATGCTTCTTCATATTCCGGGATTTATCGTTTTTCTACTTACTTTGTATGTATATCCAACTGTGGGAAAGGAATGGTTATATTGTTTTTATCGAATGCAATCTTCAACTCCTTGTTCAGAAGTCTTCTGCCGCTGAAAATATCCTTTTCATTAACTTCTACGCAGAATCTCAGAACTACACTGAAATCACCCAGGCTTTCTACACCGAGACACTTAATTTCGCTTTTGAAAACATCTTCGTGTTTCTTTTTAATATCTTCCAAGATGCCAGGCAAAATCTTATCAAGATCTTCTAAATCAATATCGTAACTGATCCCTACATCACAAACGGCTTTGGAGCCATGATTGGAGCGGTTGATAATATTCTTTAAATCAGAGTTGTTGATAATCTTGATATTACCGCCGGTATCTTCAAGGCTTAAGGTTCTGATACCGATTTCCTTTACCGTACCTCTGAATTGGTCAACTTCTATAATATCGCCTACATTATATTCATTTTCAAAAAGGATAAATATACCTGTAACAAGGTCGGCAACAAGGCTTTCTGCACCAAAACCGATAATTAATGCAATAATTCCGATACTTGCAAAAATCGTACTTACATCCACACCGATAATGGACAGTACCCAACAAAAGGTGATGAGTATCATGGTATATTTCACGATGCTGGAAATAAGGGTTGCCATGGTACCTACTCGTCCGAACTTTTTTCTGTAAATGCCCAACAACATCAGAGTCAGATTTCCAAACACCATGACAAAAGCAACCGCAATAATAATTTCAAGCAATTTCTCCAGATTAACGATAACCATGCTATCAAACCCGTTCAGCAATCCTGTAGACTTTGCAAGTAAAGTCACAGCAATCAACAGAATCAGGGGAAAGATAATTTTTTTCATATTATTTTTTCTTTTGTCCTTCATTTTACAAATCTCCTTTAAAATTAGTTTTTTGTATAAGCATCTCATACAATATACATTACTATATATATAATATCTAAAAATTAGCAAATTGTAAAGAATCGTTGTGTGTACTTTGTTAAGTTGACTGTCCGGAATTGCAGTGTTAAACTATATGTAGGTACAGTAAAATGTGTTCACATATATGTTTAAAAAGACAGCAGAAAGGAGGCCTTCGCTATGGAACATAAAAAAGAAATACGTCTATCCGTCCGCAGCCTGGTGGAATTTATTTTCCGTAGTGGAGACTTAGATAATCGAAGAAGGACCAGCTCAGAGCTTGCTATGGCAGAGGGAAACCGGGTGCATCGTATGCTGCAAAAAAAGGGCGGTGCCGGGTATCATGCCGAGGTTGGCCTTAGGTGGAATTATGAGGCAGAGGAGTATCATATTTGCCTGGAAGGCAGGGCAGATGGTATTATGGAGGATTATGTGCCGGAGGAATACCGGAAGCTGGGCGAGCAGATGCCTTTATTTGCCACGGAATATGGCCTTATGGACGTTCCGACGCCTCTAACGTATATTGATGAGATAAAGGGCACGTATCAGGCGTTAAGTCGTATTAAGGAGCCTTATTTGGAGCATTTGGCGCAGGCAAAGTGTTATGCGTATATTGTGGCAATGGAAGAGGAACTTTCGGAAATTGGTGTCCGTGTAACCTACTGTAATTTTGAAGACCATGATTTAAAATATTTTCATTACACATTTAAAAAGGAAGCTTTGTTGGAATGGTTTGAGGCGGCCATGCAGGAGCTTTTAAAGTGGGTGCAGTATCATTTTGCATGGAAGGAAGAGAAGATCCCATCCATTCAGTCGCTATCGTTTCCGTATACATATCGTGAGGGGCAGAAGAAACTGGCAAGCTATGTATATCAGACGATTTATCATGGCAGGAAGCTTTTTTTGGAGGCGCCTACCGGGGTTGGAAAGACCCTCTCTACCGTATTTCCGGCGGTCAAGGCATTGGGGCAGGGGCTTAGCGAAAAAGTGTTTTATTTGACGGCCAAGACCATTACGCGTACGGTGGCAGAGGAGACCTTTGCGCTTCTTAGAGAAAAGGGGCTGGCTTTTAAAGATATTGTAATTACTGCCAAGGAAAAAATGTGTTTTAATGAGACTTGCGATTGTAATCCGGGAGTCTGTCCTTACGCAAAGGGTCATTTTGACCGTGTTAATGGGTGCTTGTATGCCATAATTACGCAGGAAAAAAGGTTTAGTCGTGAGGCGATTGAGCAATATGCCAGAGCCTATGGGGTGTGTCCGTATGAGCTTAGCTTGGATGTGAGTTTATTTGCGGACGGGGTTATCTGCGACTACAATTATGTGTTTGACCCACATGTGTATCTGCGTAGGTATTTTAGTGGCGACAATGCCGGAAAATATATTTTTTTAATTGATGAATCTCACAACCTGTTGGACCGTGGGCGTGAAATGTATAGTGCTGCACTTTTAAAGGATGAGGTGTTGGAAATCCGGCGTCTTGTCAAGGGACAGGATAAAGAATTAGCGATGTATTTAGGAAAGCTAAATAAGGCGCTGCTTGCTCTCAAAAAAAAGAGCGATGGACTGACCTTGTTTGAAGAGGTAGAAGAAGTATATTTAGCCGCCTTGGATGTGAAGGGGCAGATTGATGTATATATCAATAACCATAATGACAGTGCTGTCGCAGATAAACTTATAGATTTTTACTTTAGAATTGCACATTTTAACGCTGTTTATGAAGAAATAGATGACCAGTATGTCATATATGGGCATCTGTTAGATAATGGGGACTATTTGCTGAAGTTATTTAATGTAGACCCATCTGCTAATTTGCAAAAGCGTATGGAGCAAGCAAGGAGCAGTATTTTGTTTTCGGCAACGCTTCTGCCGATTCAATATTATAAAGAGCTTTTGGGTGGTGAGAAAGAGGATTATGAGGTGTATGCACATTCGGTATTTCCACCGGAAAATCGCGGGGTTTTTGTGGCAAGGGATGTAACCAGCAAGTATACCCGGCGTGGTCCTAAGGAGTATGAGAGAATTGCAGAGTACCTGCATGATATGATTGGTTCTAAAAAGGGCAATTATCTGGCTTTTTTCCCTTCCTATATATTTATGGAAGAGGTGTTTCAGACTTATGTGACAAGGTATGCCGGGGAGGAAGTGGAATATTTGTTGCAAAAGGAAGATATGTCAGAGGAAGATAGAGAAGGCTTTTTGAATGCCTTCCGAGAGAAACGTGATTGCACGATTTTGGGCTTTTGTGTGCTTGGCGGTGTTTTTTCTGAGGGCATCGATTTAAAACATGACAGTCTGATTGGCGCAGCCATCGTGGGTACCGGATTACCTCAGGTTGGGCAGGAGCGTGAGCTTTTAAAGGAATATTTTGATAAACAGGGACTTAGCGGTTTTGATTATGCATATCGTTTTCCGGGCATGAACAAGGTGCTGCAGGCCGCCGGACGTGTAATACGAACTGCAGAGGATATCGGGATTGTGCTGTTATTGGATGAAAGGTTTTTGCAGGCCTCCTATAAGGTACTTTATCCACGTGAATGGGAGCATATGGAAGTGGTAGACAGGGAAAATGCCGCGGAAAAGATGGCGGAGTTTTATAGGTAACGATAAGGGCGTTTGTGAAGCTAGTGACCATGGCAGGTCGTAATACTTCACAAACGCCTGTATTATTATGTATATGCGATTATATTATGCAATGTTCTCATACCAGTGAAGCAAGTCCTTCAGGTTGGCTTTGTCCACATAGTCGCCGCCTTTTTGAAGGAGTGCAAGCATTGCTTTTTCGTCGTCTGTTTTCAGCGTCTTGGATACCAGAATTTTTGTCAGGGCATTAATCATAAATCTATATAAGCCTTTGAGCTTTGCATGGTCCATACCACCCTGAACGGTAAAAAGAGGCAGCCCTTCCGGAATTTTGGCAGTTTGACGTACCTCAGTGAGCAGAGAACCGGTAGTGCATAAGCCTACACCGCATACGGCACAAATATCATATCTACGGGAAGCTTTTTCATAATCCTTGACATTGGTGGCAAAAAGCCAGCCCAGGTAAATGACAGAGGCTCCTTTGGTGAGCTTTTTACCGGCTTCTTTGATAGAGTAGGCCGGTAAACCGGTTTCTTCACTGAGAAGTGCTGCATAGCGTGCAGTAAAACCGGTATTAGATGTATAAACGATGGCAGTTGGTTTCATAACGTTAGTCTCCTTATACTTCTGCAATAAGTTCTACTTCGCAAAGGACGTTCTTTGGTAAGGTTTTGACTGCTACACAGCTTCTTGCAGGTTTTTCAGTCATATACTGTGCATAAACTGCATTAAAAGTTGCAAAATCATCCATATTTGCAAGAAAACATGTAGTTTTTACAACGTTTCCATAAGAAATGCCGGAAGCTTCTAAAAGGGCGCCAAGGTTTTTCATTACCTGATGTGTCTGCTCTTCAATGGTAGTACCGACAATTTCACCGGTAGCAGGGTCTAAAGGAATCTGGCCGGAGGTAAATAACAGGCCGTTTACGATGTAACCCTGAGAGTAAGGACCGATTGCAGCCGGTGCCTTGGTTGTTTCAATTTTTTTCATGATAAAACTCCTTTATTTTAATAATTTTTCAATTTCTTCTTTGTATGGAGCGATTTTATTACCTTCCTTAGCCGGATCGTCAATGTATGGTGTCTCTAAAATCTTGATAACATTGTCCAGCTTTGGATGATGTACAATATAGCGAAGTGCATCAAAGCCGAGGTAACCGTCTCCAATATTGGCATGGCGGTCCTTGTGGGCGCCTTGAGGATTTTTTGTATCATTAATATGAATCGCGACAAGCTGGTCCAAACCAATAATTCTATCAAATTCTGCAAGAATTCCGTCAAAATCGGTAGCAACAGGGTATCCTGCATCAGACATATGGCAAGTATCCATGCATATTCGTAATTTTTCAGGGTGTTCTACTCCGTCGTAGATTGCTTTTAATTCTTCAAAGGTGCGTCCTATTTCACTGCCTTTTCCTGCCATAGTCTCCAGGGCAATATAAACAGGGGTATCTGCGTTAAGAACCATATTGAGTCCTTTGATAATCTGGGCCGTTCCGGCTTCCACACCGGCTTCTACATGACTGCCGGGATGGAGAACAAGGATATTACTTCCCATAGCAGCAGTGCGCTCGATTTCTACTTTGAGAAATTCTACAGCAAGTTCAAAGGTTTCCTGTTTCACGGTATTGGCTAAATTAATAATGTATGGAGCATGAACGATAAATTGGGTAATACCGGCTTCCTTCATAAGAGCGTGTGCGTCTTCAATACGAAGCTCGTCTACTTTTTTGCGTCGGGTATTCTGCGGAGCACCGGTGTAAACCATAAATGTGTTGGCACCGTAAGAAATCGCTTCCTTTACGGAACCGAGAAACATATCTTTACCACTCATACCTACATGAGAACCTAAGTAAATCATAATAAATCCTTTCCTGTAAATGGGGATGACTTCCATGTAGAACATGGATAACACATATAGTATACCTCATATATGAGAAATATGCTACAAATTTTTTAAATGTCGAATTTTTACCTTTTTTTCAATTATTTTCATTTTTTTCTTCTTTTTTTTGATTTTTTTGTTTTGTAATCGTTTCAAATCAGGGTAAATGACACGTGTATCATAAAAAAATGACATGTGTGAAAATGAAAAATGATGTGGATAACAGTGTGGACAGTGTGGAAAACGTCACGCGGGACAGCTCATATTTCAATCTGTCATATGTAATTATACACAAGAAAGAATATGTCATATTGGTTGTAATGTCTAAAAATATAAAGAAAAACTTAATTTCAAGAAAAATATTGACATTGTGACATGAAATATAACATATTAGAAGTACAAGAACGTTATATGACATCAAGTAAAGGAGGGACTATGGGAAAATTTATTAAAACATGTTTAATTATAGGCGTGATTTGCATAGTGGCAGGTATTGTGACATCCGGTACCGGCATTTTTAAAGGTGGTTTGACCCAGATAAAGGAGGAGATTTTAAATGGGGAATGGTCTATAAATTTGGGTGAACATACCGAAATGGAACCGTTTTTCGAATTGGAAGAGCAGCACTACTTTAAAGAGGATGTATTGGTAAATGTGGATATGGAGAAGGTGCAGGATACGTTTTCCGAAGCGGATGTACAGGAATTGCATATAAAAAGTGCAGGCGTAACCGTAGAGTTTGCTGAGCATGAGGGTGAAGGTATTTTTATAGAAGCAAATATGGTGCATAAATATCAGGCTTATCTGGAAGCCGGAGAACTTCATATTATTGCTAGAGGTCAAAGTGGTCAAAATTTAGGCAAAGGAGAAGTGAAGGTATCTGTTCCGAGTTCTCTGTGTAATAGTGGAGCTGTAGATTTAGAAATTGAGTCGGCAGCGAGTGTGGTGACATTTGACAAATTGACCGCAAAGGATGTAGAATTAAAGGTAAGTGCAGGCACGATTTCCTGGAAGGAATTGACCGTCGGAGAGCTCCGCGTAGAAATGGCGGCGGGAACGGTAAATGGTATGAATACGACCGTGACAGGTGAAACGGACATGAAAGTAAGTGCCGGTACCATTACATTAACAGGTGTGTTAGGCAGTGAAACGGAGCTTGAAACTACAGCCGGTAAGGTGGAAATAGCACTTGAGGATGCATTCAAGGCATACAATTATGACATTAGCTGTGCGGGCGGTTCCGTAACCGTTGGCGACCAGGTAGTGGAGGGCATTGCCAAGACGGCTCAACTGGAGCATGGTGCCCTGAAGCATATAGATATAGAGTGCTCTGTGGGAGCGGTAAACATTAGTTTTGCAGAAGAATAGGAGGATAAATCAGGAGTAACGACTACAAAGAATTTCTATTGCAGCGGTGGTTATTCCTGACGAAGTAAACTAGGGAGCACCAATTCAAAACAAGTTCCTTCCTGGACAGGAAGGTTATTTGCATCAGAAATTTTAATGCAATCAGAAACAAATCGGGCAGCTTTTCGGACACATTGTTCCAAAGGCTGTCCTTTTAATGTGCCGGAAACTACTACGGAGCCAAAAATATCACCGGTTCCCGGACGGGAAGTACCGGAAGCGGGTAGGGTGACGGTTTTAATTCCAATATCTGAGACGGATGGTAAAACAACATCAATGGAATGATGCTGGTCGGAAAGCTCTGAAATATAGTTGGTAAACATATTACCATCATGAAGACCGGTAATAACAACGTGGGAAGGTCCCATGGCATGAAGTTTGGATATAATGTCACAAATTTCTTCCGGAGAAAATGCTTCTTTATAGGTTGTATCCGTCAGTACGCAAGCTTCCGTAATATTTGGTAAAATATACTGTGCATAGGTTGCCAGCTTTTTCATGGCATCCACATGTTCCGGCGTAATGGCACTGTAAAGCTTTCCGTGGTCGCCCATAACCGGGTCCAGAAAAAAGGTGGCTTCGGGATGAGTTTCTACTAAATTAAGAACGGCATTACACTGGGCACCGGAGCCTAAATAACCGCTGTAAATACCGTCAAATTTCAGTTTCAAGCGATTCCATGCCTCTATAAAGGGCACCATATGCTCGGTAAAGTCCAGCTTGTACCAGTCAGGAAAGCCGGTGTGGTTAGAAAAAATGGCAGTGGGCAAAGGACAGCCCTGCACACCCATGGCAGATACTAACGGCAGTATAACGGACATGGTACTGTGACCAAATCCGGAAAAGGCATGAATTAAAGCTAATTTACGTAGGGACATATTTTCCTCCAAATAAAAAGAACTGGCACGAAGCCAGCTCTTATTGTAGCAGATTATTTTACAGAAGTAAACAATCCGGCTTTTTTTAGTGTAGGTCGTAATGCATTGTAAACAATAACTACTACAATCGTACCGACTACTGCGTTAATAGCGGTTGCACCTGCTGCCCAGGTAGACATAATTTTGGCTGCAGGGCTTGGGACACCGAGGATATAGTTCTTGTAAAAATAGCCGAAAATCGGGTCAGCAATTACGTTAAAACCAAGGGCACATACACTGGAAATCAAGCTCCATTTAAAAACGTAAGCTTTGGAGTGATCTTCGGAAATACGTGCAATTTTGTGTGCAACAAAGCCTGCAATCAGACCAATTAAAAATTTCAAAATAAAGGTTTTTGGTGCACTGGTAATATAGACCGGATCCATTAAGTCTGCAATAGTCATACCAAGTGAACCGGCAAGACCACCATACACACCGCCTAAGAGTAACGCTGCCAATACACAGAACGCATTGCCGATATGTAAGGCAGTGGTGTCTCCACCCGGAACCGGAATCGGAATCTTGATATAGGTAAATGCTACATAGCAAAGTGCTGCCATCAGGCCTGTTACCGTAATTTTATATATGCTATTATTTTTCATAAAATTTGCTCTCCTCAAATATGTATATTTCAGCTGATAGTTACAGTATATGCCAAATCGGCATTTTTGAAAGTGCCAAAAATAATTATTTCAACCATACCAGTTTGAATTGTGGAAATATTATGTATGAATTTAAGGAAAATGTAAAGGATAAATATCAGAGAAAATATTTGGTGTGTCCTAAGGGGTCTCAAAGGTATGAACAAGACTATATATGTAAAATGTGATGGTCATTCCAAGGTGAATCAAGATAAGGTTTATTTGAAGGATGTGGCAGAGGTGTACTGTGCGGATGCCACAATGGCTGCTAAGGCAAAAAGTACCGTGATAAGTCATCTGAAAAAGAAAGGTGACCGTAAGGTTATCAGCATGCTCTATATTATGGAACAAATGGAAAAGGTGATTCCGGGGGTTCAGGTGCAGAGTATCGGGGAAACGGATGTGATTGTGGAGTGGGAAAAACCTCAAAAAGCAGAAATTGTTAAGATAGCTCTTGTTAGTTTCATTGCTTTTTTCGGAACCGCCTTTACCATTATGGCGTTTCATAATGATATCGGCATTCGCTCCGTTTTTAAAGAGGTGTACCATTTAACCAGCGGAACGGAACCCGAAGGGGTGGGAATATTAGAATTGTCCTACTGTCTGGGTCTTTTTCTTGGAATTACGGTGTTTTTTAATCATATTGGCAAAAAGAAATTTACAGATGATCCCACGCCGGTAGCGGTTGCCATGCATAATTACGAACGGGATGTAAATCAGTCCATTGTGGAAAATGCGGAAAGACGAGGCGTGGAAGAAAGTGAGTAACGTAATATTTTCTTGGATTTTGCCTGGAGCTATAGGACTTAGTTTCGGTGCGCTGGCGGCCTCCGGTGTACTGACTGTGCTGATGGCGGTGGGTCTGATGCCGCGATATGCAGGACGAGTCCATGAGGCCAAGCATATTGCACTGTTTGAAAATATGATTATCTGGGGAACCATGAGCGGTACCTTTGTGTCCCTATTTGGTGTTTTTGTGGATGACAGCGGGCTGGGGCTTTTGGGAAATATCATAGAAATCGTTTATGGTGTTTTTGCAGGTGTTTTCGTAGGTACATTGGCACTTGCCATTGCCGAAATGCTGGATGCCTTTCCTATCTTTTTCCGAAGGGCAAAGATTAAGGGCGGATTGGTATGGATTATATTGGCTATTTCTCTAGGGAAGATGGTTGGAAGCTATGCCTATTTTTATTTTAAAATATATGAAACCGTGCCCGGATGAGGGGAGGTAAGGAGGAGTTATGGAGCAAAGAGATCAGCAGGAATATGGAGAGTATATCAAAAAAATTACTCCCACACACAGCCTTGGCAAGCAAATGTTAAATGCTTTTATTTGTGGAGGCATTATCTGTGCTATCGGTCAGAGTATTATCAATTTGGCGCTGGGACAGGGAATAGAAGACGAAATGGCAGGCAGTATCTGCTCGTTGATACTTATTTTAATCAGTGTGCTCTTAACCGGTTTTGGCGTATTTCCGAGCATTGTAAAATGGGGCGGTGCAGGAGCATTGGTACCGATCACCGGATTTGCCAATTCCGTAGCGGCACCAGCCATTGAATACAAGGCACAAGGCTGGGTATTTGGTGTGGGCTGCAAGATTTTTACCATTGCGGGACCGGTTATTTTGTATGGTGTGTTTGCCAGTTGGGCGCTGGGCTTGGTGTATTGGATAGGAAAGATGTTGGGGGTAATGTAATATGGAAAATAGGGAAAAATTAAGCGGACATAATAATAAGTGGAATATTGGATTGGGAGGCAGCATGCCAATAGGCTTTGGGTTATCATTAGCTGCCAATGAAAAGTCCATGGAGGCTTTTGCTGCCATGAGCGATGCAGAAAAAGAGCAGGTTGTAGAAAAGAGCCGCCAGATGCACAGCAAAAAAGAGATGCAGCAGTTTGTGAATAGTTTGGGGGAAAATAAAGTGCAGTGAAAATGTATGAAAACGATTGTATTAAACGATTGGAAACTATATAATAGAATCAGAACACAATCGAAGGAGGCTACATGCGATGGCAAGATATATCATGTCACTGGATGCTGGCACGACCAGCAATCGTTGTATACTTTTTAACGAAAGAGGCGAAATGTGCAGTGTAGCACAGAAAGAGTTTACGCAGTATTTTCCAAAGCCTGGCTGGGTGGAGCATGATCCAGAGGAAATTTGGGCGACACAGCTTGAGGTCGCACAGAAGGCGATGGCAAATCTGGGAGCAGAGGCTAAGAATATTGCCGCTATTGGTATTACCAATCAGCGTGAGACGGCTATTGTCTGGGACAAACATACCGGGGTGCCGGTGTATCCTGCCATTGTATGGCAGTGCCGTCGTACCAGTGCGTATTGTGATTTGCTGAAAGAAAAAGGGCTGACGGAAGTGTACCGTGAAAAGACCGGACTGGTAATTGATGCATATTTTTCCGGT
Source organism: Lachnospiraceae bacterium (assembly GCA_045631045.1). GTDB lineage: Bacteria > Bacillota > Clostridia > Lachnospirales > Lachnospiraceae > RGIG6307. The sequence continues at coordinate 11,085 of JAZQUB010000043.1, read as the reverse complement.
ACGAAGATAAAATGGATTTTGGATAATGTGGAAGGTGCCAGAGAGCGCGCAGAGCATGGCGATTTGCTGTTTGGCACCGTAGAAACCTGGCTAATTTGGAAATTGACCCAGGGAAAAGTACATATAACAGACTATTCCAATGCTTCCCGTACCATGCTTTTTAATATTAAGACCCTACAGTGGGATGATGATATTTTAGAGGAACTGCAGATACCAAGAAGCATGCTTCCGGAAGCTAAACCCAGCTGCTACATATATGGGGAAACAGCTGCGCAGTATTTTGGCGGGCCAATTCCTATTGGCGGTGCAGCAGGTGATCAGCAGGCAGCACTCTTTGGGCAGACCTGTTTTAAGGCAGGGGAAGCCAAAAATACCTATGGAACCGGTTGTTTTATGCTGATGAATACCGGAGAAAAGCCGGTTTACTCCCGGAATGGTTTGGTTACTACCATTGCATGGGGATTGAATGGCAAGGTGTATTATGCCTTGGAAGGTTCTATTTTTGTGGCAGGTGCAGCAGTGCAGTGGCTTCGGGATGAGATGCGCTTTATTGATTCTTCGGCAGACAGCGAGTACATGGCGCAGAAGGTAAAGGACACCAATGGTTGCTATGTAGTACCGGCATTTACCGGTCTGGGTGCTCCTTATTGGGATCAGTATGCCCGAGGAACCATTGTGGGACTGACGCGTGGTGTAAACAAATATCATATTATCCGTGCCACGTTGGATTCTATCTGTTATCAGACCAATGATGTGCTGCAGGCTATGAAAGCGGACTCCGGTATCGAACTGAGTGCTTTAAAGGTAGATGGTGGTGCCAGTGCCAATAACTTCTTGATGCAGACTCAGGCAGATATTATCGATGCACCGGTTAATCGCCCTCGTTGTGTAGAAACCACTGCTATGGGTGCAGCCTATCTGGCAGGTCTTGCAGTAGGTTATTGGGAGAGCCTGGATGAAATTCGTGAGAACTGGGAAATAGATAGAACGTTTGAGTGTGCGATTTCTAAGGAAGAACGTGATAAGCGCATAAAAGGCTGGAGAAAAGCTGTGAAATGTGCCTTTGACTGGGCGAAGGAAGATTAAAAAAGGAGTTTACCTTTTGGGAATAAGTGGGATAAAAAACAGGCTGCTGCTCATCAGAGCAACAGCCTAAAATTTTGTTGTAAATTAGTCCATAGTATAGTTGTCAAAATAACCCTGAATAAAGATAATAGGAGTACCTTTATCACCGGAACCACTGGTTAAGTCACATAAGGAACCGATTAAGTCGGTTAACTGTCTAGGGGTAGTACCCTGAGATGCCATGTTGCCAACTAAGTTGCCGTCTTTTTCCTTAATGCTCTTGGAAATAGCTTCTTTTAATTCTGCACCGCTTAAGTTTGCAAAATCATTGTCAGCTAAATATTTGAGCTTTAATTCGTTTGGTGTACCAACAAGACCATCTGTGAAAGCAGGAGATACAACCGGGTCAGCCAATTCCCAAATCTTGCCCTGAGGATCTTTGAAAGCACCGTCGCCGTAAACCATAACTTCTACGTGCTTGCCGGTTTTCTTCATAATCTCATCCTGAATAGCAACCACTAAGTCCTTACATTCCTGTGGGAATAACTTAATCTTGTCTTCGGTTGATTTGTTAGAGCCAAGTAAACCGTACTTTTCATTGAAACCGCTGCCATTAATAGGAGCAGTCATAAGGTCATCTAAACCACAAACAACCTTTGCACCTGCGTTTCTTAAAATGCGTTTGGTACGAACTCTGGTGTGGATGTCACAGTTGATAACACAGTCTGTGTAGTCGAGGATAGCTCTGGCGTTGTTTGCAAAAATAACTTCTACCTCAGCACCGGCTTCTTTTACGATGTTAGAGTAGTAATCTACGTAATCTACACCTGTAAATTCATGAACATTTGCACCAAATAATTCACGATACTTCTCTAAGGTAAGAACATCAGAATAAGGATTAATGCCTGCTTCATCTAACTGATCCCAAGTAAGTAATGCATTACCTACTTCATCACTTGGGTAACTGAGCATCAAAACAACTTTCTTGCAGCCCATTGCAATACCCTTTAAATTAATAGCAAAACGGTTACGGGATAAAATAGGGAAAATAACACCTACGGTTTCTCCGCCTAATTTAGCTTTAACATCAGCTGCAATATCCTCTACAGAAACATAATTACCCTGAGCACGAGCAACAATGGATTCTGTTAATGCGATAATGTCTCTGTCTCTAAGAGCAAAGCCTTCGCTTTCGGCAGCGCCTAAAACACTTTCTACTGCGATGGATACAAGGTCGTCTCCTTCGCGAATGATAGGGCAACGAATACCCATTGAAATTGTACCAACTCTTCTTTCCATAATTGTACACTTCCTTTCAAAGATTGTCTTACATCATATAGTCTGATGCAAAACCCTTTATAATAATACAATATTCGTGACGTATGTGCAATATTTTTTTGTGCAAGAAATGGCCACAAATAATGGTTTTTTTGTAAATTTATGCAAAAGAATTAATAAATATCGGGTGTGCAAAGTGTAATGGATGTGGTATCATGTTCTTAAAAATTTGAGGAGTTAGGCTATGAAAACAGATACAAATAAGATGAGTGATAAAGGAGCGCTGCTCTCATTAATATTTTCGATGTTTATTTTCGGCACAATCGGCATTTTCCGTAAGCACATCGAGTTATCCAGCGGAGTACTTGCTATGGCGAGAGGCTTTATAGGAGCAGCTTTTCTTCTATTTATAATAGCTGTGAAGAGGGGAAAAATATCCAAAGCAGCCATTAAAAGGAATCTTTGGTTATTGATTCTTTCCGGTGCATGCATTGGTTTTAACTGGATTTTGCTTTTTGAGGCATATCGATACACCACGGTAGCAACAGCAACGTTGTGCTACTATTTGGCACCAATTTTTGTCATCATAGCTTCACCATTGATTTTAAAAGAACGACTAAGCAACCGGAAAGTGTTGTGTGTGCTGATTGCTTTGGCAGGTATGGTTTTGGTATCCGGCGTACTTCAGACCGGTTTTGGTGGACTGGCAGAAATGAAAGGAGTATTGTTTGGACTGGGAGCCGCGACTTTTTATGCCAGTGTTATTTTAATGAATAAAAAAATAATAGATATTCCTGCCTATGATAAGACTATTGTGCAGTTAGTTTGTGCGGCAACCGTGCTGGTTCCATACGTGTTGTTGACAGGAGAATTTGCAACTGCAGAGTGGTCCGGAATCGGTTTTGTCCTGGTTTTGGTAGTGGGTATTTTACATACCGGTGTTACCTATGCGTTATATTTTGGTTCTATGGCACAGTTAAAGGCACAGACCGTGGCAATTTTCAGTTACATTGACCCTATCGTGGCCATTCTTCTTTCTGCCTTACTTTTACAGGAAAAGATGGACGGACTGACTATACTGGGAACCGTAATGATTTTGGGGGCTGCGGTTTATAGTGAGTTACGTGCATGAGTTAAAAATTCTTGTGCTGGCTACCTATACAAGCAATCGGTTTTTGTATATGATATAAGCATAGCTGGTAAATTTCAATAAATGAAATTACCACCAAAATTATTAAAAGTATTGTGTAAAATGGGACATAGTGATAAACTGGTTGTTGAAGAAGGTAATAAAAACCGTATATGCGATTAAAGCGACTGGAGAAAGTGCTTTTATATGCAAATGTAATGCTACAAAAAAGTGTAGTGGTATAGGTTTGTCAAAATGGCAGACAGACAAGGAGGGGCAGAATGAATCCTTATATTGGACATGATACGCAATATTATGGTGTGGAAGAACATCGCTTAGTTGGCGGCAAAGGCGATGGAATGAGACTGTTTGAGGTCAACAATGGTAGAGGGCTGGAATTGGTAATCTCTCGGGACCGTTGTGGAGACATTACCAGACTGAAATTTAAAGGTGTTAATTTGAGTTATATGTCTCCTTGTGGATATGTGGCATCGGCTTATTATGATCGAGTGGATGCTAACTGGCTGAAATCTTTTACCGCAGGTTTTTTAACAACCTGTGGATTGGAAACAGTAGGAACTCCAAGTGTGGATGAGGGTGTACTGTTTCCGTTGCATGGTTCCATTGCAAATCAGCCATGTGAAGTGGCTTACTGGACGGAAGACGAAGAGTGCCTGATGGTTCATACATTAGTAAAGGACGAGGTGATATTTGCACGTAAGCTTCGCATGGAGCGGACCATTAAAGTATCCAAGAAAAACAATGAATTTGAAATCTGTGATAATATCATAAATACTGGCGATACGGAGGAACCAATAGAGATTTTGTATCATATGAACATGGGATATCCTTTGTTGGATGAAGACAGTATTCTCTCCATTCCGGCAGAGAAAGTGGTACCAAGAGACGAGCATGCAGCGGGAGACGTTGCAAACTGGATGCATATGCAGAAGCCGACCCCTGGATATAAGGAAAGATGCTATTATCATAAATTTAAAGATAAAAACGGTATGGCAAGCATCTATCAACCAAAGCTTGATATGGGGCTATCTATCCATTTTGATACAGAAGAACTGGATGGTTTCGTGGAATGGAAAATGATGGGCGTCAGAGATTATGTTCTTGGCTTGGAGTGTGGAAATTGCTATCCGGATGGGCGCAAGGCTATGCGAGAGAGCGGTATGCTGAAGTTTTTAGCACCGGGCGAGAGTAAACGCTATAAGGTCAAAGTAAAAGTGTATACAAATACATGAAATAAAGAATAAAGCACAAATTAAGATTTTAGAAAGGCTCAATTCAAGTGGATTGGGTCTTTTGGCGTTTATACGTATAATTCTCTTGAAAAAGATAACAAGTAGTGATAAAATTTAAGAATAATTTAACACTTTATTGAATTAAATCCATAAGAAAGAGTAGGAGAGAATATGAAAAATATAACAAAGTGGATTGTTCCGGGATTTGTGGTAAGTATACTTGTAATTGCAGCGGTGCTTACGAAAGGAATTAATGTGTATGCTACATGGTGGGCATTAGTGCCGCCGGTATTGGCCATTATCTTGGCACTAATTACGAAGGAGGTTTACAGTTCCTTATTTATCGGTGTTGTATCCGGTGCATTGTTGTTTGCGGATTTCAGTTTTGAAGGAGCGGTAAATCATATATTTGTAGATGGCATTATTTCCGTATTATCTGATGCATGGAACGTGGGTATTATTATTTTCCTGGTGTTTTTGGGGGCGATGGTTGTACTTATGAATGCGGCAGGTGGTTCGGCAGCATTTGGAGAGTGGGCCGGCAAGCATATTAAAACCAGAGCAGGTGCTATGCTGTGTACGGTTTTCCTGGGAATGCTGATTTTTATTGACGACTATTTTAATTGCCTGACGGTAGGCAGTGTAATGCGACCGGTAACGGATAAGCATCAGGTGTCCAGAGCAAAATTAGCCTACTTGATTGACTCTACAGCAGCACCGATTTGTATCATTGCACCGATTTCTTCCTGGGCAGCAGCAGTTTCCGGCTTTGTAGAGGGAGAGAATGGCCTGGCATTATTTATTAAGTCTATTCCGTATAATTATTACGCTCTGTTTTCTATTTTGATGATGTTTTTACTGATTGCTTTAAGGGTAGATTTCGGTTCCATGAGGTATCATGAAATAAATGCAGTGAAAGGTGATATTTTTTCAGATGGCAGAGAACACACGGAATGTGACGAAGCAATTGCAAACACACACGGTAAAGTAATCGATTTGATTCTTCCGATTGCTTCCCTGATTGTATGCTGTGTTATCGGTATGATTTATACCGGAGACTTCTTTGATGGCGTGGATTTTGTTACTGCTTTTGCAAAGAGTGATGCTTCCGTAGGCTTGGTATTCGGCTCTTTCTTTGCATTTGTCATTACCATTGCTTTCTATGTAATCCGAGGTACGCTTTCTTTCCAAAAGTGTATGGAGAGCCTATCTGAGGGCTTTAATGCCATGGTTCCTGCTATTTTGATTTTAACACTGGCATGGAGCTTAAAGGCCATGACAGATTCCCTCGGAGCAGCACCTTATGTAGAAGCTTTGATTAAAGAGTATGCGGAAGGTTTTGCAGTATTATTACCGGCAGTAATTTTCCTTGTGGCAACAGGGCTTGCTTTTTCAACCGGTACTTCCTGGGGCACCTTTGGTATTTTGATTCCGATTGTAGTTGCAGTGTTCCAGCATTCCAATTATGAAATGATGATTATTTCCATTTCCGCATGTATGGCAGGTGCAGTTTGTGGTGACCACTGCTCACCGATTTCCGACACCACAATTATGGCAAGTGCGGGCGCACAATGCGACCATGTGACCCATGTGTCTACACAAATTCCATATGCCATGTTAGTAGCTGCAGTTTCTTGTGTGACATATATTGTTGCAGGTTTTGTGCAGAGTATAGTGATTCCGCTTATTGCCGGTGCCGGATTATTGGTGTTATCCCTATATGTGTTAAGTCTGATAGGAAAAACCAAAAAAGTGAAATAAATTTTTGGCTTGTAAAAGGAGCTTGTTATGGGAAAAATTTATATTCCGGAGGGCTATAAGAGTCCTCAGACAATCAAAGAAACAGAAAAAGCAATTAAAGAAGTAAAGGACTATTTCGAGCGTGCGCTTGCAGATGCACTTCATTTAACACGTGTTTCTGCACCGCTTTTCGTAAAGCCTTCTTCAGGTTTAAATGATAACTTAAATGGTGTAGAGCGTCCGGTTGCTTTTGGTATAAAGGAGCAGGATGATGCCATCGTAGAAATCGTACATTCACTTGCAAAGTGGAAGAGAATGGCGTTGAAAGATTATGGTTTTGGAATGGGAGAAGGTCTTTATACGGATATGACCGCCATTCGCCGTGATGAAGAGACGGATAATATTCACTCTTTGTATGTGGATCAGTGGGACTGGGAAAAGATTATTGATAAGTCTGAACGCAACGAAGAAACCTTAAGAGAAGTGGTGTTCCGTATTTATATGGCCATTAAACAGACCGAATATTATATTTGCGGCAAGTACCACTTTATGGACCCGTTCCTTCCGAGTGAAATCTCTTTTGTGACTACACAGGAGTTGGAAGACCGTTGGCCGGACAAAACCGCCAAAGAGCGCGAAAATTTGATTGCAAAGGAAAGAGGTGCCGTATTCATTATGAAGATTGGCGGAGCACTGCTTTCAGGCGAAAGACATGACGGACGCGCACCAGACTATGATGACTGGGAATTAAATGGTGATATTTTGGTATATTATCCTGTGCTTGATATGGCGCTGGAGCTTTCCAGTATGGGTATCCGTGTGGATGAGGACACTCTTGCACGTCAGTTAGAACTTGCCGGTTGTCAGGATAGAGCAGAGCTTGCTTATCACAAGGCTGTGCTAAATAAAGAGCTTCCATATACTATCGGTGGAGGTATCGGACAGAGCCGTATTTGCATGTTCTTCTTACAAAGAGCGCATATTGGTGAAGTACAGTCCTCTATTTGGCCGGATGATGTGTTAGAAAAGGCAAAGGATGCGGGGATACATATTTTATAATTTGTGAAAGCATGTTTTACGCAATGAGGAGATGCCTACATGAGTAATCGAATTAGACTTATGACGCACAATGTTTGGAGATGCGATACCAACAGACCTGCTTGGGAAGAAAAGGGAGAGGATTGTTCTGCAGCGGTTCGAGTAAAGGGACATGTGCAGGTGTATCTTGATACTTTGCCTGACATTGTCGGATGCCAGGAAATGTCTGCACTGATGGCAGATCTTTTGAAAGAGCAGTGTTATGAAGCGGGGCTTGATTACACGCTTATATGGGGACGCTGTACACCGATTCTTTATCGTGCAGACAAATTTGAACTTGTAGATGCCGCATTTGGTACATATCCTGAATTTATAGAAGGATATGAAGGCAGTTTTAATGATTCTCGTGAAAAATCCTGGAATATAGGTGTGTTTCGCGAAAAAGCAAACGGAAAGCTTTTTGCGTTCGCAACTACGCATCTTTGGTGGAAGTCCGGAGATAAGAGCAAGATGTTTTCTGCGGGCTCTGCTTATCAGGCACATTCCGATGAAGCAAGGGAATATCAGATTGCTTTGTTAGCAGGGAAGATAACGGAATTTTGCAAGAAATATGATTGTCCGGCTATCGTAGTAGGTGACTTCAATACGGATTATCATTCTAAGGCGGTTCAATACCTGTTTGCCAGTGGGTTCCGCCATGCACACGATATTGCGGTTGAGTATGCTGAAGAGAGCATCGGTTATCACAATTGCTTTCCTTCCGGTTACGAAAAATTCTACAGCGATAAGCCTTTTGAATGTGCAATTGACCATATTGTACTGCTGGGCGAGAGAGAAGGCTCTGTAAAGCGTTTTGAGCGGTATTCACCGGATTATTATTTCCCGATTTCCGATCATTCACCGGCGTATATAGATATGGAACTTTAATGGAAGGTTGAAATGATAAATTCCCCAAAAGCAATGGTTGATACATTGTCTTTTGGGGATGTTTGCTACCGGATATAAAAAAATAGCGGAAAACCCGTAAAATAAGGCTTCCACATAAAATAAAAAAGCGCGAGACGGGGATCGAACCCGCGACCCCCTCCTTGGCAAGGAGGTGCTCCACCGCTGAGCCACTCGCGCACGTTTTTGTTCATAAGAACAAATCATCTATGTAAATTATCCGGGCAATTTGCCCAAATAAGAAGCGCGAGACGGGGATCGAACCCGCGACCCCCTCCTTGGCAAGGAGGTGCTCCACCGCTGAGCCACTCGCGCATTGTTTGTGTTGTCACAACAGATAACACTATATACGAAAAAAGCAAATGTGTCAACACTTTTTTGAAAAAAATTTAAAAACTTTTTTCAGAAGAATTTAGAAAATGCAAAGGATTTAACTTATGAAATACTACATGGCTCCGTTAGAGGGCATTACCGGATATATTTATCGTAATGCATACAGTACATATTTTAAAAAGTTTGACAAGTATTTTACCCCTTTTCTGGCACCTCACGGGGAGAAGGAAAGGTTGACCCACCGAGAGAGAAATGATGTGGCTCCGGAGCATAATGAGGGATTATATGTAGTGCCGCAGATATTGACCAATAAATCTAGTGAATTTATTCGTGTGGCAAACTATTTGCAAGAACTGGGGTATGAAGAGGTAAATTTAAATTTGGGATGTCCTTCCGGTACGGTTGTAACAAAGGGAAAGGGAGCTGGTTTTTTGGCAAAGCCGGAGGCGTTAAAACAGTTTTTGATAGAGATTTTTGAAGAGGTAGATATGAAAATCTCTATTAAGACGCGTATCGGCATGTATAACACATCAGAATTTTCAGGATTATTAGACATATTCGGACAATTTCCGTTGGAAGAATTGATTATTCATCCTAGACTCAGGGAAGAGTTCTATAAAGGTGAGCCGCATAGAGAAGTGTTTCATAATGCGGCAATACGTTTCAGGAATAAACTTTGTTATAACGGCGACTTGTTTTTGAAAGAGCAGTTGGATACGTTTAAAAAGGAAGAACCTGGTATAGAACGGGTCATGCTTGGCAGAGGAATGCTTCGGAATCCGGGGCTCTTACAGTTGGCGGAGGATGGCTGCATGCCGGATAAGGTGCTCATAAAAGAATTTCATGATAGATTGTATGGAGACTATCGTGATGTGATGCCGGGGGATCGGCCGACGTTATTTAAAATGAAGGAGTTGTGGTTTTACATGGGGATCCTTTTTGAGGGGTGGGAAGAAACCTATGCCAAGCAAATTCGGAAGTGTAATAGTTTGAGCGATTATGAGCAGATTGTAAAACAAATTTTTAAGAACCATTTTTTGGAAAATCTTTTATAATTGTATTTACAAAGTAAAAATAATATGTTATTATGGCGATAACAGTAATGATTACTATTTTGGAGGGTTGTTAAATGAAGAAATTTGTATGTAAAATTTGTGGTTATGTTCATGAAGGAAATGCAGCTCCGGAAGCTTGTCCGGTTTGCAAGCAGCCTGCGTCTGTTTTCAAGGCAGAAGTTGAGAAGAGGAATCCTTATGCAGGTACGAAGACAGAGCAGAATTTATGGGAAGCTTTTGCAGGCGAATCTCAGGCTAGAAATAAGTACACCTATTTTGCATCTGTAGCAAAGAAAGCAGGTTTTGAGCAGATTGCAGCTTTGTTCTTACAGACTGCTGACAATGAAAAAGAGCATGCAAAATTGTGGTTCAAGGAATTAGGTGAACTTGGCGATACAGCAGCAAATCTGTTACACGCAGCAGAAGGTGAAAATGCAGAATGGACTGATATGTATGACAGAATGGCAAAGGAAGCAGATGAAGAAGGTTTCCGTGAATTGGCAAAGAAATTCCGTGGCGTTGCAGCAATTGAAAAGAGCCACGAAGAGAGATACCGTGCTTTGTTAAATAACGTTGAGACAAAGGCTGTATTTGAAAAGAGCGGCGTGGTAATGTGGGAGTGCCGTAATTGCGGTCACCTTGTAGTTGGTACTAAGGCTCCGGAACTTTGCCCGGTATGTGCACATCCACAGAGCTACTTTGAAGTTCACAAGGAAAATTACTAAGAGTCAGAGGGGATTAGCATGACATTTGAAAGCTTATTTGCAACCATAAAAGAAAAACTGGAAGGTGCGGATGTACGTGATATACGGGGCCATGTGGCCTTGGAATTTCAGGTGCGTGGCGAGGCGAAAGGAATGTTTTTTGTTGAGATTACAAATGGTCGCATTCGAATTGAGCCATATAATTATCATGACAGAGATGTATCTTTTGCGGCAGATGCTGACACCTACCTTGAAATCTTACGTGGTGAATTAAATCCGATGATTGCCTTTGCTACAGGAAGAGTGAAGGTTTATGGTGATATGCAAAAGGCAATGCTTGCTATGAGCTTACTATAGTATTTTATATGTGATATAAACGGTCTATCTGTTATGGGGAGACCGTTTTTGTTTTAGTAAAAATATTTTTTGGGAGATATTTCGGGGAAAATGTAAAAAACAGTTGACAAAATAAAAAGAAAACTATATAATATTGAAGATTTAAATAAATATAAGGAGAAACAAAACATGTTAAAGAAAATTTTAAG
>JAZQUB010000042.1:0-1587 GCA_045631045.1 Lachnospiraceae bacterium | reverse complement strand
TACGACTTGTCAGACCTGATACATGAGCCATAGCCTCTACTAAGCTTGTTTTTCCGCATCCGCCGTGTCCTAACACTACAACGTTACGAATCTGATCTGTTGTGTAAACATACATGTCGATATCCTCCAATACTTTTGCATAATAGCCAGTCACACTCCCCTATGACCGCCACATGGGTACATTTTACTAAAAATAACAAAAAAAGGCAAGCTTTTTATTAAATTTGCACAAATTATTTTTCTTTACTTATTATATTGTATTTTTTCTACTTATAAACTATAATGAAATGTATGTGCTTTAGCACATTTATGTGATAAAGAGGTGATTTTTACGAAAATAAGATTTAAACAGCCCTTAAAAGGTGAAATTAATGTTCCCGGTGATAAGTCTATCTCTCATCGTGCAGTCATGTTTGGTGCGTTATCAAAAGGAACTACTGAGGTTACTAACTTTTTACAGGGTGCTGATTGTTTATCTACCATTGACTGCTTTCGTCAATTGGGAATCACAATTGAAAATACATCCGAAAAAATTTTAATACACGGAAAAGGGCTGCATGGTTTGACAAAATCCGACAAAATTCTTGATGTTGGAAATTCCGGTACTACAACTCGACTGATCTCCGGTATTTTAGCAGGACAGCCTTTTGAAACTATTTTGAATGGAGACGAATCCATTCAAAGCCGTCCAATGAAACGAATCATAGAACCGCTTTCTCTTATGGGCGCTGATATTATCAGCCTTCGTGGCAACAACTGTGCACCGCTTCAAATTACCGGTTCTCAGCTCCACGGTATGGATTACACCTCAAAAGTAGCTTCCGCACAGGTAAAATCCTGTATTTTACTGGCAGGTCTTTATGCTGATGGACTCACCAGTGTCACAGAACCTTCTGTTTCGAGAAATCATACAGAACTGATGCTTCGCGGATTTGGTGCAAATGTCGTTTGCAAAGACAAAACCGCCACAATTACACCTGACCCGGATTTAATTGGTCAGAAAATAGAAGTTCCCGGTGATATTTCCTCTGCCGCTTATTTTATTGCTGCAGGTTTGATTGTCCCAGGCTCTGAAATCTTAGTAAAAAATGTAGGAATTAATCCAACCCGAGACGGCCTCATCCGTGTCTGTCAGGCAATGGGCGCTGATATTACCTTACTAAACAAACGCGAACATGGCGGCGAGCCGGTTGCTGATATACTGGTACGCTACAGCAGCTTAAAAGCTGCTGCGATTGAAGGTGAAATCATCCCAACACTCATCGATGAGCTCCCTATGATCGCGGTCATGGCATGCTTTGCGAAAGGCACTACAATCATCAAAGATGCATCAGAATTAAAAGTAAAAGAATCTGATCGTATCGCCGTTATGGTAGATAATTTATCCCGTATGGGTGCACATATTACTGCAACCGATGACGGTATGATCATTGAAGGAGGATATCCTCTTCATGGTGCAGAAATTGATTCTCATTTGGATCATCGCATTGCAATGTCCTTTGCAGTTGCCGCACTGGCTTCCGAAGGAGAAACAACGATCAGAGATGCGGATTGTGTAAAAATCAGTTATCCAAATTTTTATGAAGA
>JAZQUB010000041.1:0-11892 GCA_045631045.1 Lachnospiraceae bacterium | reverse complement strand
AGACCGCGGCCTCCGACTTCCTGTGGCTCCATCTGTTCGTTAATCCACTGAGTAAATTTATTGTTTGTTAAAGAATGACCACCTGTATATTCATGACCACGGTCATAAACCATAACAGTAATATCAACGATTTCGCCGTTGTTCTTATTTGATGGCTTTGTTTCAGCACCACAAGCTGTTAAAGTCATAGTAGCAGCTAATGCCAAAGCAACAAGTCTAGAAAACTTTTTCATTTTTACCCTCCATTAATTTCGTTTTTGTAAAGCTGTGGACTACAAGAAAGCTGTAATCATCTCAGTCCGGGGCAAGGAACTCCTCAAACACTTGACTCACCACCGAACCGAAGATACGGTTTAAAATTCATATGTCCATTTTTATGATAGACGCTTTACAATACTTTTTATTTTATATAATTAATTTTACAGCTTTTAAAGTAATAAATTGTGTAAGGAATTATTCCTTAACACCACCGATATTTACACCCTTTGTAAAATACTTCTGCACGAAAGGATATACAATTAAAATCGGAACCATAGAGAAGAGAATGGTTGCAGATTTTACGTTTTCAGCAGAAATAGACATCTCTTCTACAATTTCACCCGGCTGGTATACAATTGTAAAGGAATCAATCAATAACTTCAACTGATACTGTAAAGTCTGAAGCTTCTTATCGTCAATGTAGTATAAAACGTCGGTCATACCGTTCCATCTGGATACTGCATAAAACAGTGTGATAGTAGCGATAGAAGGTCTGGATAATGGTACTGCAATCTTAAACATACAGCCCCACTCACCGCAGCCGTCCATCCACGCCGCCTCAAAGAGAGACTTATTGATACCCATAAAGAAGGTACGAAGGATAATCAGGTTGAACGGACTGATAAGACCCGGAATAATCAATGCCCATACCGTATTCATCATACCTAAGTACTTAACGAGCAAGTAACTTGGTACGGTACCTGCACCGATATACATGGTAATGGTAATCAAGGTCATGCAGAAACGGCTGCCCTTCAAATCGCTCTTAGACAACGGATACGCTGCCAAAATTGTCATAAAAGCAGAACCAACACCTACTGCAATCGTAATTGCCAAAGAGTAGAACATGGAGTAAACCAACTCTTTATTGCCAAATACTCTTTCATACGCTTCTAAGGTAAAGTCTACCGGCCAAATACCAACTAAACCTTTTGCAATCGCATTCTTGCCACTGAGGGATAATGCAACAATATTGAACACAGGGAACAGAGTAAGAGCAATGGCTGCAATACACACAAGCACCATAGTGGTCTGGAAGAAACTCCATTTTTTATCATAAACACTATTCATTACATGATACCCTCCTCTCCAAGTTTTCTAGCTATCCAGTTCGCACCAACTACCATTACTACGGCAATGAGAGACTGGAATAAGCCTACAGCAGTCGCATAGTCATAACGACCTGCCTGAAGACCTATAGAATATACATAGGTACTAATAACGGAAGAAGCTTCCATAACCATAACGTTACTCATGTTGTATGGTTTTTCGAAGCCGATATTTAAAATTTTACCGATATCCATTACGAGGATGGTAACGATAGTAGGCTTAATCTGCGGAAGAGTTACGTGCCAGATACGTCTCCAACGTCCTGCGCCGTCCATATATGCCGCGTCATAAAGCTCGGTATTAACACCTGCGATAGCTGCCAAGTATGCAATCATACCATAGCCGGTACCCGCCCAGATACCTGAAAACCAGTAAATACCTCTCCAAGACCAGTTGTTAGTTAAGAAACCGAATCTCTCAAAACCAAGTGCTGCAATTGCATTGTTGAACGCACCGGTTGCACCGAATAACTGGTACATAATACCTGCGATAATAACGGTAGACATAAAGTGTGGTATGTACAGAATTGTCTGTGTAAATTCCTTTAACTTGCCGTGACTGCCGCTAATTTCCGTCAAAAGAATAGCCAGAATAATCGGAATCGGCCAACAAATAATCTGCTGACCCAAGTTCAGGATAAAGGTGTTCTTAACTGCCGCCCAGAATTCCTTTGCCCTAAATGCTTCCTCGAACCATTGGAAGCCTACCCATGGACTTGCACCCATACCCTTGAAGATGTTATACTTCTTGAATGCAATCTGAATACCATACATCGGCACATACTTGAACAAGATAATGTACGCCATCGGAATCAACAGCATCAGGTACAGTGGATAGTATCTTCTCAGATAATCCCAAGCTGCCTTTTTCTTAGTTGAATTTTTCTTATTCATTTTTCATTCTTCTCCCTTTCTATGCTTTGTAATACGCAGGTCTGTGATTGGAGTCCGGTTCATGACCTTACATTACTTACATTTCGTTGTTGTCTTTTATTATATCTGTATCCGAGAAACTAAACAATGTATTATCTTCGTTGAATTTTGCACAATTTCGATATTCAGACCAAAAGTCTCCCCAAAAAACGTACGAAATGACGAAAAATCGTCACTGTTTTTATATTATATCTATGCATTTTGATATCGTAAAGACAAAATTCATATTGTCTTTATGGTAATCTTTTCCATGAATTTTATTGGCAACTTAGCATAATACACAGCCACAGGTGCATCTTTTGGGTATTTCCTGGGTGTTTCCTCATTTGCTGCCCAGATTTTATCCAAAACCCCAAAAATTTGTCGTAAAATCTACTCTTTGGGCAACTTTTGGGCATATAAACTGCCGTATACCCAAAATTTGCCCAAATCACAATTGCAATTAAAAGGCGGGCACCAAGGCCTACCCACTATATAAACATCTATGCTTCGTCCGGATAAGTAAACTGTTTCCCAATATCCACCAAATACTTTTTCATTAAAAACCGCCTCTCTTACCAGCAAGTCCTATAATCGGCACTTTCTGCATAGGATTCTCTCCCATGGAATCTGTTACTTCTACGGTTATAGTATGCTTACCTCCGGAAAGCAATCCATTCACCTCAAAACAGTATGGTGCCCACATTTTCACACCAACCTGCACATCATCCACATAAAGTGTAACAATTTCACCATTGTGAAAGACTTCCACATAAAAATACTCATCATGTGAATTCACCTCAACTTCGGCGGTATATCGTCTGGTTTCCGAAGCTAATGCCTCCACTCTCACCAGTTCACCTTCACTTAATGTAAACATTTCCGTTTCAAAAGGCGCAACCGCCAAAATCAGACTCTCTCGATACCCCAACTTGAATGGTATTTGCTCATCATATTCCACAGGTGTAATTGTTCCGTCCCATGGGTTCCACAGTTCCATATGACCTTCCACTGCGGTAGATGCATGGAAATACAGCGGTTTGTTGCCTTCATTCACCATCAAGTAAAAATGTCTTCCTTCTTTGCACACATGTGTCACGCGCAGGTCCTTCGTTTCCTGCAGTACCTTCAGCGCCAGCGGATTATATCCCTCCAAAATATTCAAGCATTTTTCATCGCACACTTTACCTACCGGAAGTACACAAACGCCCCTTGCCTCCAACTCCTGCAAAAAGGCACGTTGGTCTTTCGTAAGGAACAAACCTTCTTCCACCAACAGAACCTTATAACACTGCTGTCCGATACACAGGCGTCCATCTGTCACATCGCACTCCGGCAGAAGCTCTGCCTCTAAATAATTAAATTCAATCTGTTTTTGATAAAGCGCCTGCATTGCTTCCCAAGGCAAATGCTCCTTCGTACACAATACCGCCACATCCGTAACATTATGGCTATCGGTATTTAACCAACACAACCTCTTGATATAACCGGTAATTTGTTCATAGTGTGTCCACCAGATACTATTTGGACCCACATCAGGCGGACGCTCATTTACACGATCATCTCTCAAAGAATAATAAAAAGCATGAGGAATAATCAGGTTCACACCTCGTACAAACAACCAATCCAAATACCATTTCATATCAGAGGAAATCAATTTCCATGGGTCATTTTTCAGACCGCAAGCACCAAAAACCTCATTACCGTTGCGGCGTCTTCCGCGATGCCTTGCAGAATCGGAACTGCACTTGCCCATGGTACTATGATGTCCCTGAATTCCATTGCACAATTCCGGATCCACATATCGCCAAACCATATCCTGACAAGGAATCTGGAAAAATTTTAAAAATCCAATATCGTTACTATTATGCGGATGACCGGAAAGTGCAATACCGTGTTCTACACACCAGTCTGAAATCGGCTTAAAGTAGCTGTCCGCCATCCAAAGCTTCACAGCACGATGATATACCTGATGTGCTTTTTGTGTTTCCGGCGTTACTGCACCAAACAGCACCGGCAAATCCTCCACCTTACCGCCGCATGCCTGGTAATGCTCCAGAAACCCATGGGTCCACGGAATCAGTCCTTTTTTTGCACAACGTCCCAAAATAGAGGGTTCATCCGTAAACATAGCCACGATAGTAGACCCAAAATATTTGCTCAAACGATTATAGTACGTATCATGAGTCAGATGGATAAACAGCTTCATCGCATTTATATCCAGCAAATCTGCCGCCTTCGGTGCATTCGGTTCCCTGTCGTCTTCCCCCTCATGCACACCTCGAATGGTACCTTCGGAATATACTAAGGAAAAGTAATAAGTGCTGTCTTCCTCTCCCGGCACGGAAGCTACAAACCAGTTACCCTCCCCAAATTCCGGCGCATCTTCTCCTTTCAACACCTTTGTCATCTGAAGACCTTTTGCCGCATAAGCCGGGTTAGTCTTTACCACCATACCATTTGCAGCTCCGGAAGGATACATCGCTTCATCATACAAAAATACCACCATCTGAAGCTTTGCTGCTTCCTCCACCAAAAATTCCACATAATCCAAAAACGTTTCAGACAAATATTTCTGGGTAATCGGTAGGCCTTTGCGAGGATGCAGCACAAAGCCACGTATTCCCTTTTCATAAAAACTATATAATTGCTGCTTCAAAGTTTCTTTATCCAACGTATCATTCAAAAACCAGAACGGAATGGGTGTATATTCATCCGCCGGATTTAAAAATTGTTTTTTCAAAGCATCCATATTATTTGCCTTTCTTAATAACGTTTCATAAAATCCCGGTTTCTACAAAGCAATATTCATCACACCAGCTTGCTTCAGGACTTCCGTTCCAGACACAGCTCTCTTTAAAAAATCGATGAGGTCCGGTACCGTATTTAATAAGCTCGCCGATTTTTAAATGATGCGGTCCAAGAAGATTCCTCAAATTATTCACTAAAGTCAAGCGGATTTTGTTTTCCCCCTGCACACCAAATTCCTTCAAGGAAAGCTTATCCTTAGTCAGCATCCAGCTTTCCATGCCGTTCATTTCCAGCTTTACAGCATTTATACCGTGTCTGTCCATTGCAAACACCGGATGTTCACCCATAATATTTATGCTGCCTTCCAATACCATTTCTCCACAGAAAAAAGGATATCCTTGTTGTTCTATATTCTTTAAGCAAAGCTCTCGTTTTGGCGCGTCCAGTTCAAAATCCCCCTGGTATCTCACGGCGTGATTTTCCAATTGCGTCCAGTTCCCCGGAGTATTTACACTAAAATCTCCTATCAAGTAGATAGCCTCAATTTCCATATCGTAAGTCAGCCTGTTTTTCTCACTTTCAAACAGGTATGCCTGTCTTAAATGTTTATAAAACTCTTCGGATTGATAAAAGTCGGTATCAAAAGAAATCGTATTCCTTCCGAGCTGCACATAATCAGCTATATCGATGGTTTTAAAACTCTTATCTGCAAAATATCCATCCGGCTGTCTGTCAAGAACTTTACCGTTCACTTTAATAACAAACTTTTCCGGGGTTTCACATACCAAATGCAATTTCTTTGGGACATGACGAACCATTACATGATAGTCCTGATGTATCTGCACCCTGCGCTCCAAACAGTTTGCGCGCTCACAGATATTCAGCACATACCCATTTTTCTCTTGAAGCTCGCCATCAAAATAATAATCGCACACATCCAAGGTAAGACAATTTGTTATTTCTCCCACTACAGAAAAGTTACCACTTGGATAAATACAGGTTTCCACCTTTGCTGCTTGTTCCGTCTTTTGCTCTGTTCCAGCTTCTTTACCATCCTCAAAAAGCATCAGGCTTCCCCAAGGCTCAAAGGTATGCCGGCCATCAAACTCCTGCAATTCTCCTGTATAAATGTCAATTGCTTTCCCTTTCACCTTAATGCAGGCTGTTTTTTCCTGCGGTGAGGTATTTACAAAATAGTGTAACATACCTCCGTCCATAATCCTCTTGGTATAGGTGATTTCCGGATGGTCTATAACCTCATTGGCCGGAAGCGCTTCTGCGGTAGTAATGTGCCCTCCGCTTTTTATAAATTCTTTCAAAAGTACCTTGGTATCGGAAAGCATTTCCTCACAAAGAGAATCTATTACATAGGTATAGGCTTGCTTTCCAATCACAAGCTTGCCATCTTCCACCCTACCATGACGTTCCATTATAATTTCATCGCCCAAGTGAAATACAATATGCTTCCGCTCCAATTCTTTAATCACTGCCATAAATTTTTCCTGAAGTTCTTCCAACGGAGTGTTATCCCGGTCATTATACAAACTCCAGGCAGTGGTTTGTGGATGAAGCACTAAAACATCCACCTTTTTCTCACTATTTGCAAGAATCATGCTTTCTCGTGACAACGCTTCCACCAGCTTACCATAGTTTTTCCACCATGGTTGCTGCGTAAACAGTGCCGGAGGATAATCTCTCTTACGGATTCCCCTCATAGAATACCCTTCCAGGTGCGGACAAAGCGCATTAATCCCATGGACCATCTGCCATTCGTAAATCCCCTTTAATTCTGCAAAGCTCACATTATGTCCACAACAGGCAAAGCTTTCCGCCAACACTCTGTCTTTTCCCAATTGCTCTGCTACCGAAGACACCTGATACGGGGTCAGACATTCCTTGATATTGCGTCCCAGCCAGTCCATTCCCGGCATGTGCATATATTCATAGTGAGGCATACACGCACCATTGCTTACCACTTGTGACAGCAGACTTTCCTCTAAAACCAGATGCCCTGTAAATTTCATTCCCCACGCATCGCACTGCTCATAAATCTGCTTCATAAAGCTTTCTGAAAAAAGATCCGTCACCATTTTCCAAAACCGGATTCTGGTTTTTTTATAGTCACCCTTTTCTAAAAAGAGTTCTTCTAAATGCTCATAAATCGGTTCTCCATAGCGTTCCTTATATTCTTCTTCAAATACAAAGCTCCATGGAATACCATTTCTGGAAATCTGCGGCTCATCCGTAAAAAATCCTTCTATGGCATTTCCGTATTTGTCATAGTATGGCTTATACGCCACCTCGATAAATTTGGCAATTACTTTTTTGTCCAACGTATCTACATAATAAGGATTAACCTCATAGTAAAAATAATGTTCTCCACATTTGCAGATTGCGGTTTCTTGATGTGTGAACTCGGTTTCCATACGCAAATACTTCTGCTGGTATGTAACTCCCAGCCCATTCACAACACCGTCTCCAAAGCCACTTGGCCATCCGCTTTCGTCGTATGCCCAAGGATACATTCCTCTTTTGTGTGCCTCCTCTACAGACGCACTTACATTCTCAAACCACTCCGGTTCCATATATGTTGTCTGCATTCCGCCTCTGGCATGCATAAAAAACCCACCAAGACCGGCTTCATCCATTTCACCAATCTGTCCTTTGGTTTCCTCTACCTCCAGCTTTTCATTCCAGCTCCAAAAAGGGATGGGTCTGTACTCCTTTGGGACATGTTTTAAATCCATGTTAAATAACTCCTTCTTCTACACACTGCTCTACGAACTCACAGAACAGGGAATTCGGCCAGGTAAACCATTCACGGGTATACTCCCAAGGATTGTCCACATGAAATCCCTCATGTAAATAACCGGTATCCGCGTCCGTTGCAGCTAACATTTCCAAAAGTTCTCTCTTTTCTTCTTTGTCATCAGATGTCATGCCCTGCATTACCAGTGCCATATGCCATACATATTGATCAGGAGTATGTCTGGATCCGATACCCTTTGCATACTTTCCTTCAAAATAATATGGATTATCCTTACTAAGAAGGAATCTTCTGGTATTTTGATATGTCTGATTTGCAGAGTCAATATATCCAATATACGGAGCAGACAATAAACTCGGAATATTGGCATCATCCAGCAAATTATAATTGCCCATACCATCAGTCTCACACACATATATTTGACCATATTTCTCATGCTCTATCATGCCGAATTTTTGAATTCCCTCATCAATCTCGGCACGCAGCTTAAGGCACATATCTGCCAGCTCTTCATTACCACACACTGCTTTTAACATTTCGGCCATGTACCCAAGCACCACTACTGCAAACATTTCAGAAGCAATCAAATAACCATACTCACAACCGTCATCACTCGGTCTGAATCCGGACCAGGTCATACCGGTGTAGGTAACAGGACTGCCCATACCATTATTATGAATCGTGCTCCAAGGCTTTCTTGCGTTTGGACGAGTAAATCGATACGGAGATTTTTCCATATGATGCTGCTCAGTAATCCACTGCTCTAAAATAATCTTGGCAACCTCTTCCAGCTTTTCTTTGATTAAATCCGTTTTACCTGTTTTTTTCCAGTATAAATACAACAATCTCATTGGATAACACAAAGAATCCACCTCATACTTACATTCCCATACCCATGGTCCCGGTGTAGGTAAGTCTCCTGTGTGTCCTTTCCCATTTGCTTCCTTATTAAAAGCATTTGCATATGGGTCAATCCCTATATACATAAATTGACGTCTTAACACACCTTCAATCACCTCTGCCACTTCCTGTGCCTCAGCCAAAGGAATATAGTGTGTTACCTGAGCTACAGAATCTCTAAGCCACATAGCAGGAATATCTCCGGTCAAAACAAAATAAGTTCCGTCATCACATGCTTCAAGAGCAGTCTCCCATGTGTTCGGATAACACTTTTGGTACATTGCCTGCAGCTTTGGATATTTAGATAACTTTTCGGAATAGATCGCTATTCTGTCACTCATTACTTTTGGTATATTCATATTTGCACCTCACTTCATTTTTCAGTATGCTATACTGCCTTTTTACTTAAATGATAGCCTACACCGGTAAAATTGTCTATCCAAATAATAGGTTTTGTAAGCAGGAAGTCGAAATCGTTCTGTTTTTAACGTATATAGTTGCTTGCCTTGATTTTTTCCCACAAATATAATGAAGGCAAAGTACGCAAATTACATCAACTTTAAAATTTGAGGAGAGTGTATGGGACATACAGAATACAAGTTTGAAAGGTTTATACAACCGCAGTTTCCGATATATGCCTCTGTACAATCCGGACGCGAGCTATTGGTAGAAAATCATCACCATTCCACTGCTGAAATTATGCAGGTATTAGAAGGTCGAGTAAAAATGTTAGTTGGAACGGTCTACAGAGAATGTGAAAAAGGGGATATTATTTTTATTCCTCCTTCCACAGTACATGAGGTGACCAACCTTTCCGGGAATGCTTCTATCCGTGGAATTTCTTTTGAATTATCTCTTATTCAAATTGAAGATTTACAGTTGGAATTTTCACAGTTGTTTCATAGAAGTCAACGACTCCAATATGTAATAAACGCTCATCTGGAAGGTTATGACACACTATGTAACTATATCGACAATATTTTTGCTGCATACGGAAGCTTTTCTGCAGGAGCCAAAATACAGATCGTGTCCCACCTTCTGTTAATTATGTCACAGTTAATCCAGATATTTTCTTTAGAAGTGAGTACACACGACAAAAATTATCGCAAACTGCGCTCTGTTCTAAGCTATGTAGAAGAGCATTATGCAGAGAAAATCCAGATTTCCGAGTTGAGCGAAATTATTCACGTGTGTGACGACCGTTTGATACGACTGTTTAAGGAAGTAACCGGAGAGACGCCGATAGAATATATTATGAATTTGAGAATAGAAGCTGCTATCAAGCTTTTATCTACTACCGAACTGTCTATTGCAGATATCGCAGACCAGACAGGTTTCGGAAGTGCCACCTATATGACCCGTGTTTTCAAACAAAAGTTAAGCACAACGCCGGGGAAATACCGGCATTAATATGAGGATTCATGTATGCTTCAATTATTAATTGTAGACAATTCAAAATGGACCAGGGAACATCTTTATAAGGCAACCAACTGGACTTCTCTTGGCATGGAAGTAGTGGCAGCCTGTTCCGGCGGGACAAAAGCCTGTGAGATATTGGCAGGCAAATCCATCGACATTTTACTTATCGGCACGGAGGTTGCTGATATGGAACCTATAGCGTTCGCGCAATATGTTCACAACCATTACCCACACACCAAGGTAATTCTTATGAGTACCTATAAGGAACTTCCTCCGCTTGCACAGGATCAGACCCATGTCTCCCATAATGCCAAAGCACCAAACCAGAAAATTGTCTCTCTGGCAAAAAGTTATATTGAACAGCATCTTTGCGAAAAATCTTTAAATTTAAAGCAGGCATCTGCGGATTTACACATTAATTATTATTATCTAAGCAAATCCTTCAAGGAAGGCTCCGGCATCTCTTTTACAGAGTATGTAAATACCAGACGTCTTCAAGTCGCTGCAGAGCTCTTAGCTTCAACGAAATTGCATATTTACCAGATTTGCGAGCAAATTGGCATGGAACCAAAAAATTTCCACGGTTTGTTTCGTAAACATTTCCACATGACCCCCCAGGAATACAGACGCAGCCATTTACACCCACAAAACTAGACTACAAATAAATTAAGACCGATACCTTGTGTGGTATCAGTCTTTTTTATGTTTATGGCGATATTTTCCGGGTGTTGTATTTAACTTTTGTTTAAAAACACGGGTCATATACGTGTCACTGCCAAAGCCAACTTTTTCTGCAATATCTGCTATAGACAAATCTGTGGTGGATAAAAGCTTGATAGCAGCTTCTATTCTCAAATTCATAATATATTCTATCGGCGTCTCTCCGGTTACTTCCTTAAACAGTCGTATCAAACGGTCGTCACACACGTGAATAATTTCACTCAACTCGGAAATCTGGATTTTCTCTGTATAATGCTTTTCTACATAACTAAGTACAGAACGAAGTTTTTTATAATTTCTGTCGTGTGCACTCTCTTCCAGAGAAAATAATCGAATCAATCGCGCCATAATCAGCAAAAGATTGGCTGCTATTTGGATTCTGCTTCCGGCAGAAAAACTCCCATATACATTCAGAATGTTCTTTATGTAACCACATAATTCCTCATAGCCCTCATCTTTAGCAGTTATCACATACTGCAAACCCTGGCTTCTGCGAAACAGCTCTGAAAAATCCAACTGCAAAGCAGCCACCTCCACAAGAGATAACTCAAACACCATCCCCTGGATAGTTGCGTCTTCCGTGAGGCTAAATACCTCATGGACCATAGACGGCGGAATAAAGATAATATCCCCTTTCTGACATTCTATGTATGCAGTTCCAACTAATATCTTTACTTGACCTTCCAGAACGTACATAATTTCTGCTGAGCCATGATAGTGGTTCTGCACCAGTTCCGGGCGTCCCATCTGCTTGGATGCATAGATTGGAAACTGCGGCTCTATAAATTTTTCAAATTTGTATTCAGTATGTGCCATATCTTTCCCCCGCTCTCTCAAGTCGATATTGTATAATATTTAGCGTAAAATGTACCTTGTTTTTTTTATTATACCTAAATATAATAAAGAAAACAAGATGATAAAAAAACCATATTTTAAGGAGGATTTTTTGATGATTTTACCAAAAAAATGGGGCCAAGGCCAGTTATTTGCATTCTCTGCCCTTGATGGTCCTTCTTATTTCAGTGATGACTTTACAGGTATATTAAGCGGCGACAA
>JAZQUB010000040.1:0-10239 GCA_045631045.1 Lachnospiraceae bacterium | reverse complement strand
TTTCGTGATGCGGATGCATTGTATGCTGCAGTCGGACATGGTGCATTAAAGGAAGGGCAGGTCATCAACCGTCTTCAGGAAGAATATAATAAGAAGCTCAAGAAGGAAACAACCGATGAAAAGTTGATGGAAACGATTTCTAGCGTAAAAGAAGCAAAAGCAGTTACCATTCATTCGAAATCGGGTATTACCGTACAAGGTGTAGACGATGTAGCGGTACATTTTTCGAAGTGTTGTAGTCCGGTACCGGGAGATGAAATTGTTGGTTTTATTACCAGAGGGCGTGGTATTTCCATTCATCGTACGGATTGTACTAATATTATGACGCTTCCGGAAATAGAACGTAGTCGTCTGATGGATGCGGACTGGGAAGACATGGGCAATGGAAGTGGCAAGTATTTTGCAGATATTACCATTTATGCAAATAACCGTAATGGTCTTCTTGCAGATATTTCCAAGGTGCTTACCGAAAAAAATATTGACATTTTATCCATGAATACCCGAATTGCCAAAGACGATATTGCGACCTTGCAGACTACCTTTGAAATTACTTCACGTGAAGAATTAAACCGTATTATCGATAAGTTACATACTATCGATAGCGTAATTGATATCGAAAGGACAGCAGGTTAATGGGTAATTTAAAAATCGGTCGTATGGTTTTAGGAAGCTTTCAGACCAATTGTTATTTTATTTATAGAGAAGGTGTGCAGAATGAGGAGGGATTTTGTCCTGCAATTTTGGTAGATCCTGCAGGCGATGGCAAATATATGTATGACACCATGAGGCAGAATGGTTTTCAGATAGCAGGAGTGCTGTTAACGCATGGTCATGTGGACCATATTATAGGGGCAGCAGAGCTATGCAAACTATCTGGAGCTAAGTTGTATGCCGGAGCCGAGGAGGCTAATCTCTTACAGGATATGCACTTGAATTTATCCGAAATGTTTGGTACGCCATGCAGAGTAACTGCAGATGTGCTTCTTAGAGATGGGGAGAACTGTACTATAGCTGACATGAGCTTTAAAGTGATTTCCACACCGGGACATACAGAAGGAGGATGCTCTTATTATTTTGAGGAAGGCGCATTTCTGATTAGTGGGGACACGCTTTTTGAGGGCAGTGTGGGACGTACGGATTTTCCTACCGGATCTATGGCTGTTTTGTCACGCAGCATTAAAAATAAATTATTTGTATTGCCGGACAATACAAGAGTTTATCCGGGACATGGTGGTTCGACTACCATTGACTGGGAGAAAGAAAACAATCCATTTGTAATATAAAGAAAGAGAATATTATGTTTGTAATTACCTTAAATAAGACCGTATACGAGTACGACATTCATTCTATCGTGAAGGCCTTTTATCCGGAAAAAAATATTAAGGTCATTACGCCGGATACAGACCCTGCGAAGGCAGCAGACCTTTTAAGTGAACAGGATGCTTTGCAGGGTAGTATTGCGTTTTTAGATACATGCGTAAACCTTAAATTAGAAGAAAAGCAATATAATTGGGAATGGGCAGCAGCTGGGCTTGAAGTCTTTTCTCATGACTATAAAGATGCATTTAAAGGATTTTTGTACAAAAGTCTTTGTGCACACACAGGCAAAGAGCTTCCTTGGGGCAATATGACCGGTATCCGACCGACCAAGATTGCCATGTCTATGCTTATGGAAGGCAAAACGCAGGAAAAAATTTTACAATATTACAAAGAAAAGCATTATGTAAGTGACGAAAAGGCACTTCTTAGTATTGACATAGCAGAACGAGAGCGTAAGATTTTAAGTACCTTACATTATGAAGATGGCTACAGCTTATATATCGGAATTCCGTTCTGTCCGACTACCTGTTTGTACTGTTCTTTTACATCTTATCCGATTGTTGTGCACCGTAAGAGTGTGGAAAGGTATATAGATTGTCTGATTCAGGAAATGGATTATGTGCGAGAAGTGTACAAGGACAAAATTTTAGATACGGTTTATATCGGTGGCGGTACGCCAACCACCTTAGAGGCAGACCAGTTAGATCGACTGATTACTGCATTGAAGGGGCGCTTTAATTTTAGTACCGTGCAGGAATTTACCGTAGAAGCAGGACGAGCAGATTCCATTACCCGCCAGAAGCTGGAAGTACTGTACAAGCATGGCGTAGACCGCATTAGCGTAAATCCGCAGACCATGAACCAATTTACCTTGGATGCTATCGGTCGCAGACATACCGTAGAGCAGGTCGTGGAAGCCTATAATATGGCGCGTGAAATCGGATTTTCCAATATTAATATGGACTTGATTTTAGGGCTTCCGGGAGAAGATGTAGCAGAAGTAACACACACCATCGAAGAAGTAAAGAAATTAAATCCGGACAGTCTGACCGTACATTCCTTGGCAATTAAGCGTGCAAGCAAACTGGCACAGTGGATACAAAAGCATGATATTTCCTGCATCAACAATACCGATGAGACCATGGAAATTGCTATGGAAGGTGCCAAGGCACTGGATATGCAGCCTTATTATTTATATCGACAGAAAAATATGTCCGGTAACTTTGAAAATGTTGGTTATGCTCGTGAAGGAAAATACGGCATTTACAATATCCTTATCATGGAAGAACTTCAGACTATTGTGGCACTGGGAGCAGGCAGTATTACAAAGCGCGTATGCCGGGACGGACGTATTGAGCGCTGTGACAATGTAAAGGATGTGGAACTTTATATTGAACAGATTGAGGAAATGATAGAGCGAAAACGTAAATTATTAGAAGTAGATATGTAGAAATATCTTGCATAACGGATAAGCATGCGATAAAATGAAAAGAAGTTATATGTAAATAAAACAAATCAATATAATTAGGAACATAGAAAGGGCTGTAGTTATGGCACTTAGCAAAAAGCCGGTTACCGGCATGAAGGATATACTGCCACAGGAAATGGTAGTGCGAGATTATGTGATAGGTGTAATTAAGGAGACTTACGGCAAGTTCGGCTTTACACCAATCGAAACTCCGTGTGTGGAAAATATTTCCAACCTTTCCAATAAACAGGGTGGCGAAAATGAAAAGTTAATTTTCAAGATTTTAAAAAGAGGGGAAAAGCTGAATTTAGAAACGGCACAGACAGAGGCTGATTTGGTAGATGGTGGTCTTCGTTATGACTTGACGGTACCGCTAGTACGTTTTTACAGTAATAATGCCAATAATCTTCCAAGTCCTTTTAAAGCACTTCAGATGGGCAATGTATGGCGTGCAGACAGACCGCAGCGTGGAAGATATCGCCAGTTTATGCAGTGCGATATTGATATTTTAGGTGAGCCAAGTAATTTGGCTGAAATCGAGTTAATTCTTGCTACGACAACAACACTCAGCAAGTTGGAGTTTAGAAATTTCCAGATTCGTATTAATGACCGTCAGATTTTAAAGGCCATGGCTGCATATGCAGGCTTCCCGGAGGAATCTTACGACAGCGTATTTATTGTCTTAGACAAGATGGACAAGATTGGCATCGAAGGCGTGAAGGCTGAGCTTGTGGAAATGGGCTACAGTAAAGAAATCTGTCAGAAGTACATGGACTTATTTACAGCAGTAGAAAGTGCTGACAATGGTCCTGCATACCTGGCAGAAGTTCTTGCAGATTACCTTCCGACAGGGGTTATGGCTTCCTTTATGGAAATCATTGACAGTGTACAGGCAACCAAGGAAGATACCTTTGAAATTGTCTTTGACCCAACCTTAGTACGAGGTATGAGTTACTACACCGGTACTATTTTTGAAATTGCGATGCCGGAATTTGGAGGAAGCTGCGGTGGCGGCGGTCGTTATGACAAGATGGTTGGCAAGTTCACCGGCAATGATGTTCCGGCATGTGGTTTCAGTATCGGATTTGAACGTATTATCCTGCTTTTGATGGAACGTGGATTTACCGTTCCAAATGCACCGGGCAAGGTGGCATACCTGATTGAAAAAGGTGTGGTAGGAGAGAGACTTTGCGAGATTATTGCAAAGGCACAGGAAGCTCGTAAAGATGGAACCCAGGTACTGGTTGCACGTATGAACAAGAATAAAAAGTTCCAAAAGGACAATCTTATGAAGGAAGGCTACCAGGACTTTGTAGAATTCTACAAGGATTCCTTTAAGAATTAATTATCATTTAGAAAATAGATATAAAACGATAGAAAAGAGGATAAAAGCATGGCAGAATCCATGAAAGGCTTAAATCGCTCCCACAGATGTGGTGAAGTGTCTAATGCATTAATCGGCCAGGACGTTACGGTAATGGGCTGGGTTCAGAAACAGAGAAATAAGGGCGGTATTATTTTCGTAGACTTACGTGACCGTTCCGGTATCTTACAAATCATTTTTGAAGAAAGTGAATGTGGTGCCGAGGCATTTGCAAAGGCAGAAAAGCTTCGCAGCGAATTTGTAGTAGCAGTAGTTGGTACGGTAAATAAGCGTGCCGGTGCAGCAAACGAAAATCTTGCTACCGGTGATATTGAAATCGTAGCAAAGGAAGTTCGTGTGTTATCTGAAGCAGAAACACCTCCTTTCCCGATTGAAGCAGATTCTAAGACTAAGGAAGAATTACGTTTAAAATATCGTTACTTGGATTTAAGAAGACCTGACTTACAGCAAAATATTATTTTGAGAAGTAAGATTGCTGCTAACATCAGAGCATTTTTAGTAAACGAAGGTTTCTTGGAAATTGAAACTCCTATTTTGACAAAGTCCACGCCGGAAGGTGCAAGAGATTATTTGGTACCAAGCCGTGTACATCCGGGCAGCTTTTATGCATTGCCACAGTCTCCACAGATTTTCAAGCAGTTGTTAATGTGTTCCGGTTACGACAGATATTTCCAGATTGCACGTTGCTTCCGTGATGAGGACTTACGTGCAGACAGACAGCCTGAATTTACACAGGTAGATATGGAATTATCCTTTGTAGATGTAGAAGACGTTATTTCCGTAAACGAAAGAATGCTTCAGTTTGTATGTAAGGAAGCAATCGGTTTAGATGTTCAGCTTCCAATTCCTAGAATGACCTGGAAGGATGCTATGAATCGTTTTGGTTCTGACAAGCCGGATACCCGTTTTGGTATGGAATTACAGGATGTTTCCGACGTGGTTGCAAATTGTGGCTTTGGTGTATTTACATCTGCCTTGGCAAATGGCGGCAGTGTTCGCGGTATCAATGCTAAGGGTCAGGCTGAAATGCCAAGAAAGAAAATTGACGCTTTAGTTGATTTTGCAAAGGGTTATGGTGCAAAAGGTCTTGCATACCTTTGTGTAATGCCGGATGGAAGTTATAAGTCTTCTTTTGCAAAATTTATGACAGAAGAAGAATTAAAAGCTTTAGTAGATGCTATGCAGGGTGAACCGGGTGACTTATTACTCTTTGCTGCAGACAAAAATTCCGTTGTATGGAATGTGTTAGGTGGTTTGCGTCTGGAGTTAGGTCGTCAGATGGGTCTCATCGATGAAAATAAATTTAACTTCTTGTGGGTTACAGAGTTCCCGTTACTTGAGTGGAGCGAGGATGATAACCGTTTCGTAGCAATGCATCATCCATTTACCATGCCTATGGACGAGGACCTTCCATTATTGGATACAGACCCGGGTAAGGTTCGTGCAAAAGCATACGATATCGTATTAAACGGTACAGAGCTTGGTGGTGGTAGTGTTCGTATTTTCCAGACAGATGTTCAGGAAAAGATGTTTGAAGTATTAGGCTTCACCAAGGAAGCTGCATACGACAGATTTGGATTCTTATTAAATGCATTCAAGTATGGTGTGCCGCCACATGCAGGTCTTGCATACGGTTTAGACAGACTTGTTATGTTATTGGTTAAGGCAGACTCCATCCGAGAAGTTATTGCATTTCCTAAGGTGAAAGATGCAAGCTGCTTAATGACCAATGCACCTGACGTGGTAGATAATAAGCAGTTAGAAGAACTTCAGATTGCACTTGCACTGCAGGAAAAAGCTGAGGAATAATCTGGCGGAGGCATATATGACATATATAATGTATCTTCTGGATATTCATGATTTGGAAGATAAGAGTCTTTCCGAAAAGGCAATGGCTCTCATAGATGATAAGCGCAGAGAAATTGCTAATAAGTATTATAAAGAGAAAGACCGACTGCGAGCAATTGCAGCCGGTCTTTTGATACAAGTCGGATTTCAAGAGTTGGAACCCACAGCTTCGGTTTGTGTGTGTGAAAAAACGGAAAAGGGTATTTGTTATATAATGCAGGCCGGAGCTATGATAAATTGGCTTTTAAAGGTCTCAAACCCAGACTTACCGATTCCATTAAAGTACAATATAGGAGACCATGGAAAACCGTCTTGGGATAAAGACAAAACGGAAGGTATAAACTCAGGAAAAAAACTTTGGCATTTTAATTTATCACATTCCGGGGATTATGTGGTGTTAGTGGTAGCAGACGTGGAAGTTGGCATAGACATTCAGGAAGACAGGGTAACGAATTGTTTTCCGGGCGGATGTAAGGCATTCAGCAGGATGGAAGCCTTTGTAAAGTGTACTGGGGATGGAATTGCAAGAGGAAAAGAGAGATATATAAAGCATCGTGGTGAAGTACCGGGATATGAGATGCAACAGTTGGATTTTATAGAGCAATATATTCTTAATGTATGTTTGGAAGAAAGTAATAAATGTATTTAAAAACAGTACTTTACTTTTGGTATAAAAAGTAGTATATTGATTTATATATTGAAAACGTTGATGAGGACAGTACCTTTGTTTTGATTCTTACAGAGAGAGCTGCATTTGCTGTGAGCAGTTCAGAAGGAGCAATTGGGAAGACCACCTCGGAGTGACTTTAATACAGTCCGTCTTTCCGCGTTAAGGAGAATGAAGTGGTTTGAGCTATGCTCATACAACAAGGGTGGAACCGCGTATTTTACGTCCCTTGCATAAATTGCGCTTGACGCAATATATGCAAGGGACTATTTTGTTAGGAGGAAGAAAGTAATGAAAATCACATTAAAAGATGGCAGTGTAAAAGAATACAGCCAGGCAATGAGTATTTATGATATCGCATTGGATATCAGTGAAGGCTTAGCAAGAGTAGCTTGCGCAGGCGAGTTAAATGGTAAAGTGGTAGATTTGAGAACCATAGTAGAAGAGGATGCTGCGCTAAATATATTGACAGCAAATGATAAAGAAGGTCTTTCTACTATCAGACATACATGCTCTCATGTACTTGCAGAAGCAGTAAAGAGAGTATTTCCGGATGCAAAGCTTGCAATTGGACCAAGTATCGACACCGGTTTTTACTATGATTTTGAACATGCACCATTTTCCAGAGAAGATTTGGACAAATTAGAAGCTGAGATGAAAAAAATCATCAAGGAAGGTGCTAAATTAGAAAAATTCACTATGCCTAGAGAAGATGCTATGAAATTTATGGAAGAAAAGGGTGAGCCATATAAGGTAGAACTTATCCGTGACCTTCCGGAAGACGCTGTAATCAGTTTCTACAGCCAGGGTGATTTCGTAGACCTTTGTGCAGGTCCACACCTTATGAGTACAAAAGGTATCAAAGCATTTAAGCTTATTTCTTCTTCAGGTGCTTATTGGAGAGGTAAGTCTGAAAATGCCATGTTACAGCGTATTTACGGTACCGCATTTAATAAAAAAGAAGAACTTGCGGAATACTTAGAATATTTAGAAAATATCAAATTACGCGACCACAATAAATTAGGTCGTGAAATGGAATTATTTACAACCGTTGATGTTATTGGTCAGGGCTTGCCGCTTCTTATGCCAAAGGGGGCAAAGATGATTCAGACTATGCAGAGATGGATTGAAGATGAAGAAGAAAAGCGTGGTTATGTTCGTACAAAGACACCGCTTATGGCAAAGAGTGATTTATACAAAATTTCCGGTCACTGGGATCATTACAAGGAGGGTATGTTTGTTCTTGGCGATGAAGAAAAAGACAAAGAAGTATTTGCACTTCGTCCAATGACATGCCCATTCCAGTACTATGTATACAAAGCAAGCCAGAAATCCTACAGAGATTTACCAATCCGTTATGGTGAAACATCTACTTTATTCCGTAACGAAGATTCCGGAGAAATGCATGGTTTAACACGTGTACGCCAGTTCACTATTTCTGAAGGCCATTTAATCGTTCGTCCGGACCAGATGGTAGAAGAATTCAAGGGCTGTCTTGCACTTGCTAAGTATTGCTTAGATACATTAGGTGTTGGTGAAGATGTAAGATATCGTCTTTCTAAATGGGATCCGAACAACAAAGAAAAATACGTTGGCTCTGAAGAAGTTTGGGAAGAAACACAGGAACACATTCGTCAGGTGCTTACAGAATTAGAAATTCCTTTCTTTGAAGAAGAAGGTGAAGCTGCATTCTATGGCCCTAAGGTTGATATCCAGGCAAAGAATGTATATGGTAAAGAAGATACGATGATTACCATTCAGTGGGACGCTGTTTTGGCGGAACAGTTTGATATGTACTACATCGACCAGAATGGTGATAAAGTTCGTCCTTATATCATTCACAGAACATCCATGGGCTGCTACGAAAGAACATTGGCGTGGTTGATTGAGAAGTACGAAGGCAAGTTCCCGACTTGGTTATGTCCGGAACAGGTAAGAGTATTACCGATTTCTGAAAAATATGAAGCTTACGCAGCTAAAGTAGAAGCTGCCTTAAAGGAGAATGGTATTCTTGCAACAACAGACAATCGTTCTGAAAAGATTGGTTTCAAGATTCGTGAAACAAGAAAAGCAAGACTTCCATACATGCTTGTTGTAGGACAGCAGGAAGAGGAGCAGGGAATTGTGTCTGTAAGAAGCCGCTTTGCAGGTGACGAAGGCCAGATGACGTTAGATGATTTCATTGATATGATTTGCAAGGAAATTCGTACAAAAGCACGTCGAGAAGTAACTCTAGAAGTTTAATGTGAATAATTTATATGTTGTGTCGCATACTAAACTTGACTATGTAGTCAAAGGAGGTATGTGACATGGCTGAATTAGGATGCAGTGTAAAAAACTGCGTATACAACAAAGAAGAATATTGCTGTAAAGGGGATATTTTTGTGGGAGGTCGTCAGGCCAAAAAAGAAGATGATACTTGTTGTGAAAGCTTTGTAGACAGAAAAACAGACAGCTTTTCCAACAGTACTGGCAAACCGTACAAAAATATCAGCATCGATTGCGAAGCGGAAAACTGCAAATACAATCACAGCATGCGTTGTGTAGCGGAGCATGTAGACATTCGCGGTAATGGTGCGAACAGCAGCGAAGGCACGATTTGTGCTACTTTTACAGAAGCGTAATTTTTTGTAAAATATTTAATATTTCTATTGACAACGAGAGAATACTGTGGTAAATTATTTGAGTGTGCGAGCGAGAGCTTAGCACGAAGAACAAACAAGCAGAGTATCCACTCTCACCCTATGGCCTTTAGGTGCTTATAGGCGTCAATAGTTCTTAACGATCACAGGATAATTGTGAGGTATCGTGAGTTACTAAGTGGATAGTCTGACTATCCACTTTTTTAGTTTTTCTTATTTGGAGGGCAAAGCCATTAGTAACGAATTAATGATCAACGAACAAATCAGAGACAAAGAAATCCGTCTCATTGGTACAGAAGGCGAACAGTTAGGTATCATGTCTGCACGTGATGCGCTTAGACTTGCTGAAGAAGCCGGTCTGGACTTGGTTAAGATTGCACCAAACGCGAAACCACCTGTATGCAAGATTGTGGATTACGGTAAGTATCGCTATGAGATGATCCGTAAGGAAAAGGAAGCAAAAAAGAAGCAGAAGGTAATCGAAGTTAAGGAAATACGTTTATCTCCAAACATTGACACTAATGACTTAAATACTAAGATTAATGCTGCCAATAAGTTCATTACAAAGGGCGACAAGGTTAAGGTTACCCTTCGTTTCCGTGGCCGTGAAATGGCTCATATGAACAATAGCAAACATATCTTAGATGATTTCGCTGACAGTTTAGCGGATGTTGCCAATATTGAGAAAGCACCAAAAGTGGAAGGCAGAAGCATGACTATGTTTTTAGCACCAAAGTCTAAGAAATAAGTGCTAATACGAAAAAGATTTTAGGAGGAACTCGACATGCCAAAAATGAAAACAAGCAGAGCAGCTGCAAAACGTTTTAAAGTAACAGGAACAGGTAAATTAAAAAGAGCTAAAGCTTACAAGAGCCATATCTTAACTAAGAAATCTACTAAGAGAAAACGT
>JAZQUB010000039.1:0-15069 GCA_045631045.1 Lachnospiraceae bacterium | reverse complement strand
CTTACTTCCGTGTATACTCAGGTACTTTGAACTCCGGTTCTTATGTACTGAATGCTACAAAGGGTAAGAAGGAACGTGTTGGTCGTATCCTTCAGATGCATGCAAACAAGCGTGCTGAATTGGACAAGGTATATTCCGGTGATATCGCTGCAGCGGTAGGCTTTAAGCTTACTACTACAGGTGATACAATCTGTGATGAACAGCATCCGGTTATCTTAGAGTCTATGGAATTCCCGGAACCGGTTATTGAGCTTGCTATTGAGCCTAAGACTAAAGCTGGTCAGGGTAAGATGGGTGAAGCTTTGGCAAAGCTTGCTGAAGAAGATCCAACATTCCGTGCTCATACAAACGCTGAAACAGGTCAGACTATTATCGCTGGTATGGGTGAGTTACACTTGGAAATCATCGTTGACCGTCTCCTTCGTGAATTCAAGGTAGAGGCTAACGTTGGTGCACCTCAGGTAGCTTACAAAGAAACTATCACAAAGGCTGTTGATCAGGAATACAAGCATGTTAAGCAGTCCGGTGGTAGCGGTCAGTATGGTCACTGTAAAGTTAAATTTGAGCCTATGGATCCAAACGGTGAACAAACATTCAAGTTTGAATCCAGCGTAGTTGGTGGTTCTATTCCTAAGGAATATATTCCAGCTGTTGGTAAGGGTATCGAAGAAGCTACAGCATCCGGTATTTTGGGCGGCTTCCCGGTAATCGGTGTTTCTGCAAACGTATATGATGGTTCTTACCATGATGTTGACTCCTCTGAAATGGCATTCAAGATTGCAGGTTCTATGTGCTGCAAGGAAGCTATGAAGAAGGCAGGCGCTACATTATTAGAGCCTATCATGAGAGTAGAAGTAACTATGCCTGAAGAATACATGGGCGACGTTATCGGTGATATTAATTCCCGTCGTGGTCGTATTGAAGGTATGGATGATATCGGCGGCGGTAAGATGGTTCGTGGTTATGTTCCACTTGCTGAAATGTTCGGTTATTCTACAGACTTACGTTCTAAGACACAGGGTCGTGGTAACTACTCTATGTTCTTCGAGAAGTACGAACCGGTTCCAAAGAACGTTGCTGAGAAGGTTTTAGCTGCAAAAGCTAAATAATTAAGGTAAAATAAGTGAATTATCACTTGCGTATTTTATATTTTTCTAATATAATAAATATTGGAATTTAAAAAATAATAATCTATATTTTATGGAGGATTGCAGAAATGGCAAAGGCTAAATTTGAAAGAAATAAGGCACATTGTAACATTGGTACCATCGGCCACGTTGACCATGGTAAAACAACAACTACTGCTGCTATTACAAAGGTTTTAGCTGAAAGAGTAGCTGGTAACTCAAAGGTAGACTTCGAAAACATCGATAAGGCTCCAGAAGAAAGAGAACGTGGTATCACAATCTCTACAGCTCACGTTGAGTATCAGACAGAAAAGCGTCACTATGCTCACGTTGACTGCCCAGGACATGCTGACTACGTTAAGAACATGATCACTGGTGCTGCTCAGATGGACGGTGCTATCTTAGTAGTAGCTGCTACAGACGGTGTTATGGCTCAGACAAAAGAGCACATCTTATTATCCCGTCAGGTAGGTGTTCCTTACATCGTTGTATTCATGAACAAGTGTGACATGGTAGACGATGAAGAATTACTTGAATTAGTAGAAATGGAAATCACAGAGCAGTTAGAAGAATATGAATTCACAGACTGCCCAATCGTTAAGGGTTCTGCTTTAATGGCTCTTGAAGATCCAATGGGTCCTTGGGGCGATAAGATCATGGAACTTATGGATACAGTTGATGAGTATATTCCAGATCCAGAACGTGATACAGACAAGCCATTCTTAATGCCAGTAGAAGACGTATTCACCATCACAGGTCGTGGTACTGTTGCTACAGGTAGAGTAGAACGTGGTATTCTTAAGCTCAACGAAGAAGTTGAAATCGTTGGTATTAAGGAAGAAACAAGAAAGACTGTTGTAACTGGTATCGAAATGTTCCGTAAGTTAATGGACGAAGGACAGGCTGGTGATAACATTGGTGCATTACTTCGTGGTGTTCAGAGAACAGATATCCAGAGAGGTCAGGTTCTTGCTAAACCAGGTTCTGTTAAGTGCCATACAAAGTTCACCGCTCAGGTTTACGTATTAACAAAGGATGAAGGCGGTCGTCATACTCCATTCTTCAACAACTACCGTCCACAGTTCTACTTCAGAACAACAGACGTTACTGGTGTATGTAACTTACCAGCTGGTACAGAAATGTGCATGCCTGGCGATAACGTAGAAATGACTATCGAGTTAATTCACCCAATCGCTATGGAACAGGGTCTTACTTTCGCTATCCGTGAAGGTGGACGTACTGTAGGTTCAGGCCGTGTTGCTACAATTATTGAATAATTGTAAATAACTTAGTATTCAAAGGGCTTTCCGAGAAATCGGAAGGCTCTTTTTTGTCTCCAAAAAGATGAAAAGAATAGAGAAGAAATCAATCAGCGGTGCCAAAAACAAAAACTCCGTGCATCATCAGGAGATGGTATAGTAGCACATAACAGATGTACTTATACCGCAGAAAACGTGGACACGACACGTACTCATTTAAATAATGAATATTGTTATAAAACAAAAGAGCAAGCATATCAAGACCTGTTTGGAGAAGCACTAAGAGATACAATGCCAAGCAGACTCGAAAAGACCGGTGTATTGATGATTATTACGAAAAGATATGTCATGGCAAACAGGAGAAACCATTTTATGAGGTTATCTTCCAGATTGGCAATAAAGACGACCTGGTTGCCGTAGCACAGAAATTCGTGGTGCAGGAAAAGAAGGAAAAGGTATATATTTACAGAGATATGATTTGATGTTACAATGCAATTGTAAATCTTTGAATGGAGTCATGTTGATTACTAATGTTTAGATTTATGATTTGAATAGCGCTCGGAATTATTCAAATTGATTCGATTGAGAGATGTTGAAAAGAGAATATGGAAGCAGAAAAAATAGATGTAAAAAGAGAGGAAAAACTATTAATGAGGAAGCAATTAAGAAAAATTA
Organism: Lachnospiraceae bacterium; assembly: GCA_045631045.1. Lineage (GTDB taxonomy): Bacteria > Bacillota > Clostridia > Lachnospirales > Lachnospiraceae > RGIG6307. The sequence goes on along the minus strand of JAZQUB010000039.1, from coordinate 12,008 downwards.
AAATGTATTCGCTAATTTTTTTAGGAGGAGGCATACTGTTTCTTCAGTGTATCCTTATTGCAGTTTGCAATATAAAGCTGATAGACAACAATATTGATTGTGACAATGCAAAATTGTTTGTGCATGTTATGGAAATGGTTAAACAAGGGAGAGTTGCGATACCGAATTGGTCATATACAACGACCTTAGAATGGGATTGTTCCAGTTTGTTTGCGTTACCAATATATGCTATTACAAAAAATATTTATTTGTCTTTTGGAATTGCCAATATACTTTTTCTTATTATTTTTATCGGAAGTCTGTTTTATCTTTTTAATGGTAAAAATTTCATATATCCTATATTTGCGGCTAATTTAATTTGTATACCGTATTCTCTTGGTATGTTGGATTATTTTAATATGATGTTTTTCTGCGGATCACAATATATTTTAAAAGTGTTATTACCGATTATGTTTATTGCAATATTGGTAAATAGCGATGTGAGAGAGAAATCTAAGATTGCTTATAGTGTATTTACCGTAGCATTTATAATATTTTTTGCCATTACTTCCATATCAAGTGGAATCTATGTTTTTGCTACGGGAATTATGCCAGTTTTGTGTGTGTACTTAATATGGAAACTTATAAAGTTTGAGAAGATTCCTGTCGAGGTATGTACAATAGCTGTTTTTACGGTTATTATGGGTGTTTTGGGTATATATTTTAATCAAGTTATTATGGGAGAGGCACGTGGAAATGGAGGGATGGTACTTATCAGTATTTATCAGGTTTTGGCAAATGTTTCTTCGTGTTTATCTGGTATTTTTGAACTGTTTGGTGGAGCTACTTATGACATGCAACTTTCAGTTTTCACTATAGAAGGGATTGATGTAGTTGTAAAAATATGCGTAATTGTAGGGGTTTTGATTTGTGGTGGTATAGCATTTTGTAGAATTGTTAAAAAACAATCAGATATGCTTATAACTCTTTTGTTTTCTGTTTTTGCATGGAATTTATTTGTGCTGTTGATTACCAATACACGAGCAGGCTCTGCTACATATGAATATAGATACCATCTAATTGGAATGATTCCCCTTTTGTGTGTTACAAGTATAATTTTATTAGACGGTTTATTTGAGTTAAATGAGGTACAAAAAAAAGTTTTTATTACATTAAGTGCGAGTGTGTTAATTGTAATAAATATATTTTCTTTTTCGGAAGCCTTAAATAGAGAAGATAAGCAGGCAGAGCTAAAAGCTTTATGTGAATATTGCAATGAGCTGGAATTAGAATATGTATATCTGTATGATGGTTCTAATGATGCTGATATGTGTAGACTTATAAGTGAAAGTGAGAGTTTGTATTTGTGTGTAGTATCGGAAGGTAAAACATGGGCGTATGATTTTTATTCGCAATATGTAAATGGAGATATCAGTAGTGAGAATGCAATTTTAGTTGTGGATAATGAGAAGGATTTCTTTGGTGAAACATTTGAAGCATTTGGATTCAAATTTGAAAAATTTGATACAGTTGCGAATAGAAGTTTGTATAGATTTGTTAATTGATTATCAGTATGTCAAAGTGTAAAGGATATATAGGTTCAAAATGTGCGCGTAAAATAGATCTGGCTGCTGAGTTTTCGGAAAGCCCTTTTTACATGGACTCATAAACAGACATTAATCGTTGTACATAATTTCTCCGTTCTTTGCTGTGTGTAACACCTTTGTAACGTCTGTTTTGATAAAATGTATGATTAATTAGGTGTGTTCAGAAAGGGAACATGCAAAAGCAGTAATGCACCTGAAATTAATTGATATTCCACACAAAGAAAGCGGCGTTGAAGACATTGCCGGAGAAGAGGCCGCAGTAATTGAGAATATTGTTATGGACGTTTCTCAGGAAATGCCTACGACGCAAGTGGACGGATATGACTGTATTGCTGCTCACAATTATCAATCTCATTTTGGAAGGCTGTAATTCTTTTGGAGACACTTCCCGGTAGTGCAACAAAGGAAATGATCGCCAGCGGCTTCGATTTATCGCTGTATACCTGTACTCCGGGCGGTAGTAGCCGGGTGACAGTTCGATGCAATGCTGTGAAAAAACAGAACAAGAAAAAGAAATTCATCCTATATCAGGACGAAACTGAGAGCTATAGCATGAGCCGGTTGCGGTGATGAGAACATTCGTAGGAATTCCAGTGATAGTGTGATTTGCTAAATTTGATTGGTATTATCCGGCTTTTAACAGGCGGTTGTTTTGGCATTGGTTGGATAATTGACTTTGTTAAGGTTTGTACCGGTAAGTTTGAAAAGAAAGACGGTACTCCTTGGTGTGTTGATTAAAATCCGGGATACTTATAGTTTGAGTTGTAAAGGAATAGTGTAAAATTTAGAAGCAATAGAATGAGGAAATGAAAATGTTAAAAAATAGTATACTTAAGAAAAATATCTTTATATTTGGCACATTAATTTTAATGGTGGCGTCTTTGTCTTTTACCAAGTTGGAATTGAAAGCAGTAGATTTTCCTAATATTAATGTGAGTTTTGATACTGCTGATGAGTCTGTCATAGTAGATGGTATTCCTGCCGGTAGTTCGAATGGTTTGATAGAGTATCAATTGGAAGGGTATTTGAACTATGAAAGTGAACGTATAGAAACCTTTTGCTATGCACCGAATGTTAGAGCATATGATGTCCCTGACCAAATGGCTTACATATTCAATTGGTCCGGTGATAAAGAACGTTTTCTGCCATGTACGGGTGAATACAAATTTACAACTTATGTTACTGCAAGATATAAGGATTCACAAGGGAAAATGATAGAAGAAAGTGGGCCCATGACTTCAATTTCGATTACCCTGCATAAGAAGGATGAAAGTACAAATTGGGGACCGGGACTACCAAACACGACTGTGGAAAGTTATGATTTAGGTCAAATAAAAGGAAAAGACAAGACAATCAAAATCGAAGAAGCAGAATATACATGGAGTATATCAGGTAAGGATATTGTTAATGTTCCGGATAATAATCTCTCTTTAAAAATTACAGCAAATCCTGAATCGTTTCAGAATATAGGAGTTGATAATTATTTCGGGGACACATTGGCTCTGAGAATGAATATTGAGCACAATGGGGAATTTGGTTTTCAGGCGATTTTGGATTACAAGATTGGCGAACAGTATGCCGGGAAATATGCAAATCTGTTTTATGTAGTGGGAGATGGAAATTTTGAATATGTAGGGAGCACTGTCGTTGGAGAAAATGGTGTTGCATCCTTTACATTTACTCATGCCTCCGATTATGTAATTGCGATTACCGAGGTGGAGTATACAGGACAGAAGCTAAATGTATCATTAGTAGATAAATCTGAAGAGGTGCAAACAGACAGCACACCGAGTGATAGTCATGAAGGTTCTGAAACAGAAATAAACAAAGAGGAGACATCAGAGATAAAAACAGAGTTTGATGAAGAAAAAACATCTGAGGATTTTTACATACAAGATAATTCAAAATCTGATATGGATAGTCTGCAAAATCAAGTAGCAGAATCTCAAGAACAAATAAATGAAATTGCTTCTGGTGAAAATATCGTTTGGATTATAATTAGTTGCATTGTTTTAGTTATAATGATAGTCGTTGTGAATGTATTGGTAAAAAAGAAGAGATAGATGCAGACTTGTTAGACACTGTCTGTGAATTAGTAAAATGTAAGGGAGCCGCTTGGCTCCCTTTGTCTATTCTTTCACCCTATTAACCAGCCATATACCGCAACATACTAAGCCGAGTGCCACTACCAACTCAATCCCAAAGGAAGAGGTTTCATGTAAAAATACAAAAGACAAAAGTACGCTGAAAATCGGGTTGGTAAAGGAATAAATAGCAACTTTTCCAACCGGATTATGCTTTAAGAGGATGCCCCACACGGAGTAGGCAACGGAAGAAATCAAAGCAAGGTAAAGCATCAGTATGATGGAACGGAAGCACCAGCCAGTAAGTTTTCCACCCATCAGGGCGCCTACGATTGTCATAATGATACCGCCGAAAATAAATTGATAACCGCTGAGGACTACCGGATTTTCTTTTTGGGAATAGTTTTTTACCAGTGCAGAAGAAAGGGCATAAGCAATTGCAGCAATTAAAATGGCACCTTCCCCTCTGAACGTAAAGCCTCCAGTCAGTCCGCTTGGGTCAAAGTTAATAACAATGACGCCTGCAAAGCCAATGAGACATCCCAGAAATTTCTGCATGGTTAGTTTTTCGTAGCGGAATACCAGGCAGGCCAAAACAATAGTAATAAAGGTCTGAGAACCATTGATAATGGCAGATTTTACACCGGTAGTGTATGCCAGACCCATATAGAAAAAGATGTACTGGAATACAGTCTGTACCAGGCCAAGTTTGCAAATCTTTCCCCAAGAACTTTTTTGTGGAAATAAAGGTTTTCCGGCAATAAGACTTCCGAAAATAGCAGTAAGGATTCCGGCAAGAATAAAGCGTACACCGGCAAAAAGAATTCTGGATGCTATATCTCCTGCACCAATGCCAAACCATTCATAGCCAATCTTAATGGCAGGGGTTGCACTGCCCCATAACAGACAGCAAACGCAGGCTAATAGGCCGATGCCTAAGGCTGTTGTGATAAAATTTTTTTTCTGATTCATGTAAAATTTCTCCAATATGTAAATTATAGTACGGTTGGTATTATACCATGAAATGGATTGTGACTCAACCACCGGTTTCAAAAATGTCAATTACAATGACAATTGCAATAGCGTTATTTCCAACTGCATAGCTTTGTGATATACTAGTTGGAAACGAAGTTGTTATTTTTTAGGAGATATGTTAACCGTTATGAAATTTTTACATGTAAATAAAAAACAGCTTGCCTTGGTGGTTGTTTCTGTAATTATTATGGGCTTTTGTATATCCTTTTTAAACGAGGTGAACTTTGGTACAGACCCTTGTACGATGTTTAACTTGGGAATGGCGACGAAATTAGGTATTTCCTTGGGAAACTGGCAGGCGTTATTTAACAGTGTTTTGTTTATATTCGTGTGGTTTTTGGCTAAGGAGCAGATTGGTTGGGGGACGCTTGCCAGTATGTTTTTGGTGGGTTATAGTTACGATTTCTTTGCCTGGCTGAATGGATTGTGGCTTCCGAAGGGCTTTTTTGACTCCATGCTTCATCGTGTGTTAGTAGCAGTTCCGATTTTAGTGTTATTTATCGTGGCGGTATCTGTTTACGTGGCGCTGCAGGTAGGTACATCACCCTATGACGCCATGCCATATTTATTACACAAGCTATATAATAAGGTGTCTTTTAAGGTGTGGAGAATCGGCTGGGACCTTGGTATGTGTGTAATCGGATTATGGTTAGGCTCTAAAGCGGGAGTGGTAACCTTTATTATGGCATTTGCTTTTGGACCAACCATTTCCTGGTTACAGGTTAATGTTGTTGCAAAGATTTGGAAAGAATAGAAATAATAAGAAAATTTTAGTCATATTTATATGGAAAAGAAGTCTGGCATCTAGTATAATTTGATTAAAGAAATTGACTATTTGATGTGTAAGACCGGGGGAATTTTGGTGAGAAGGGGATTTATATTTTTAGCAATTAGTATGATGTTGCTGACCGGATGTGCAAAGGATGAGCCTGTAACGGGTTATGGAGATACTCGTGTTCACTATGCTCCCATTGTGGGATATACGGAAGCAGAGAGTGATGCTATTAAAAAGGAATTGTCAGAGCGTATTGTTTATAAGGCGCCTGGTGATATAGGCTCATTGGAATTGTGGTTGGACCAGATTGGCGAAGATGAATATCTTGGGACGCTGACTATCAGCAAGGATTTCTGGGAAAAAGGCTATGAATTTGTGGGGATTGATACACAGCGGCATATTGAGCCACTGGAACACGATGGAAGAAACTGGCTTAGTGTGACGGTGCGAGCACTTTTCAAGCAAGGAGAAAATACATTTACCTACAATGACAGTGCGCTGGAGTTGATGATCCCGGTCACAAGAGATGAAAAAGGCAAGGTTATTTTAGGCGAATTTTATGCAAAGACCTACTATGCCTCCGCTGCCAATCCGCAGGAAAAATTGCGAGAACTGGGCTATAACAGGAGAACCATTAACTTGCATACGGCAGATGTGACCCATGATGGGACAGAGGATTATATTAGAACCGTGATTTGGATGCCTTCCGGTTCTGAAGCAAAAACGACTCAGGAAATGTTAGATAATGCCGGCGTAGGTTACGTAGAAGTATTTGATGGCCGTCATGATTATGACCCGGAAAATACCTCGGCAACGCCAATATGGGAGCAGGAGTTTGCGTCAGCGCGTCCGGGAAATGTGCAGGTCAGCCTGGTGCATCAGGATGGCAAGGACTATTTGTTGCTTAGTGATATCGAAGCGTTGCAGGGAACTTTTTCCTTTTGGTATGAAGTGCTGTCATTAGACAACTTAGGGCAGGAATACATTGTGGAAGAGGAAAGCTTGCATTTTGATAATCATGCTCAAGAAAACCAGGGACTGACCACAGAACAAAAACAACAGTTAGAAGTATTTAAGGGGCATATTTCTACATGGTTTGAGGATGCTGCTTTAGTAGTGGCTACGGACATTGGGCTCAAGGAGCAGTTGGTGTCTACACCGGAGTTGATATATCGTCCGGAAGATTATTATGATTTTATTTGGAAAGCATATTTAAATTGACGTATAAAAATAAATCAGGAAAGCGTAGCAAGGAGGGCAATATGAGACTTACATTTATAGGAGCGGACCATGAAGTGACGGGAAGCTGTCATCTGATAGAGGCTTGTGGCAAAAGAATTCTGGTGGATTGCGGTATGGAGCAAGGACCGGATTTGTTTGAAAATCAGCAGATTCCGGTAAAATCCAGTGATATTGATTTTGTGTTGTTGACACATGCGCACATTGACCATACGGGAAAAGTGCCTCTTTTATGTAAAGAAGGATTTCAAGGGGATATTGTATCTACCTTTGCGACAGCAGATTTGTGCAATATTATGCTGCGCGACAGTGCTCACATTCAGGAGTTTGAGGCAGAGTGGCGAAATCGTAAGGCAAAAAGAAGCGGGGCTCCGGTTTATGAGCCATTATACACCATGGAGCATGCGGAGGCAGCAATCCGTATGTTTGCACCGGTGGATTATAATCAGCGCATTACCTTATGTGAAGGAATAGATGTACGGTTTACAGATGTAGGACATTTGCTTGGTTCTGCAGCAATTGAGGTATGGATTACCGAAGAGGATGTAACCAAGAAAATTGTATTTTCCGGAGATGTGGGAAATATAGAGCAGCCTATTTTAAGGAATCCCACACCGGTAGAAGAAGCGGACTATGTGGTAATTGAGTCTACCTATGGAGACCGTGTGCATGGCGAGGAACGACCGGACTATGTAGGCGAGTTTACCAAGATTTTGCGGGATACGTTTGCAAAGGGAGGCAACGTGGTAATCCCTTCCTTTGCGGTGGGGCGTACCCAGGAAATGCTTTATTTTATAAGGGAAATTAAGCGCGATAATTTAATTCCGGAATTTCCGAATTTTGAGGTATATATTGACAGTCCTTTGGCAATTGAAGCCACTACCGTATTTAATAAAAATGTGTGGTCTTGTTTTGATGAGGAAGCGCTGGACTTAATTAAAAAGGGAATTAATCCGTTGATTTTTCCGGGACTCAAAACAGCTACTACAGCAGACGAATCCAAATTAATTAATTTTAACGAAAATCCAAAGGTGATTATTTCAGCATCCGGTATGTGTGAAGCAGGCCGCATCCGCCATCATTTAAAGCATAATTTGTGGCGCGCGGACAGCACCATTTGCTTTGTTGGATACCAGGCGGTAGGTACCCTTGGTCGTAAGTTAATTGAGGGTGCTGAAAGTGTGAAGCTTTTTGGCGAAAATATCGAAGTAAATGCAAATATTGTGACGTTGAAGGGCATCAGCGGTCATGCAGATATGAATGGTCTTCTAAACTGGCTGCGAGGTTTCAAGAAAAAGCCGGAGCAAGTCTTTGTAGTGCATGGAGAGGATACAGTAACAGACCGATTTGCAGAAACCATTGCGGAAACCTTCCATATTCCGGCCTTTGCACCATACTCCGGTGGATGTGTGGATTTGGCAACCGGGGAAATAGTTTCTGCCGGCATTCGTACACCGATTAAGAAAGCGGAGAAGGCATCTACGGTCAAGAAAAATGCAGTATTTAATCGTGTGGTGGCTGCGGCCAAGAGACTTATGGAAGTGGTGCTCAAAAATGACGGACTCTCCAATAAAGATTTGGCAAAGTTGGAAAGTCAGATTTTAAATCTTGCAGATAAGTGGGATGTGTATTAATATGGAAGTATCAAAGTTATTAAATATACATGACATGGCACGTATTGGATGCAATGACTGTAAAGGGTGTTTTTCTTGTTGTCAGGGCATGGGTGACACTGTGGTATTGACGCCCTATGATGTGCATGTATTGTCTGCAAAATTACAAATTCCGGTGGATTATTTGCTTCAGGACTGGCTTACACTTTCCGTGATAGATGGACTGATACAGCCTTCTATGGCTATGAATCGTGAGGATGAAAAGTGTCATGCCTTAGATGAAGAAGGAAGATGCAGTATTCATGCCTTTCGCCCAAGTATTTGCAGATTGTTTCCGTTGGGGAGACAGTATACGGAGAATGGCATTAAGTATTTCGTGCTGGAAGGGGCTTGCCCTGCGCCGGTTAAAACCAAGGTTAAGATTTCCAAATGGGTGGAGCGACCGGAATTTAAAGAGCACGAGCAGTTTTTGGTAGAATGGCACGGTTTTAAAAAGTTATGTTTGGCAAAGCTTGCAGAGAATGAGCAAGAAGACTATCACCGTCAGCTGATGGTGTATGTGATGCAGCTTTTTTTCAGAAAACCTTACACAGAAGGTGTTTTTTATAAAGAATTTTCAGAACGCTTAAAAGAAGCAAAAGAGATAATAGGAGGCTGATAAAATGATTAAGCACGTAGTTATGTGGAAATTTAAAGAAGGTACGGAAGTAGAAATGAAGGAGTTTTTGGATGGACTTAAGGCCTTAGATGGCGTTATTCCGGAAATTCTGGAGCTGGAAGTGGCAACAAGTGCTGTGCCAAACAGCGATTATGATGCTATTTTAGTGTCAAAATTTGCATCCTTAGAGGCTTTAAATGCATACAAAGTAAATCCAAAGCATGTAGCGGTAGCTGATTTGTGCAAGTCTATCCGTATTTCCAGAGTTGCATTTGATTACGAGGTGTAATCTATGCAAAAACGGATAGACATAAAACAGGTAGCCTTGAAGGGGATAGGGCTCCTGTTTTTGACGGTGACATTGCTGATTATATATTGGGTGAATGATGCAGTGCCAATTATGATGGATGATGAATGGTATTCTACCCGATTGTATGATTCCGAGCCGGTGAGGAGTCTGAAGGATGTAATCGATGCACAGACTTGGCATTTTTTTAACTGGGGTGGACGTTCTATCGCTCATGGTATGCTGCAGCTTGTGCTTATGACCGGTGCTTTTGGGGCGAATATTGTCAATATTCTATTTAATATTGCGCTGACATGGGTGATTTGTAAGGCGGCCGGAGTAAGAGGCAGTGTGTATTTTGCTATGATTTTAGGGATGCTTTATGGGTTAAATGCTAACTGGAAGGAAAGTATGTGTTGGCAGTCCGGGGCGGCGAATTACTTATATATGACCACCTTTATTTTGTTGTTCCTTTGGTGTTATGTGCGCGTTTTGGAAGGGCAGGAGAAGCCTTTGCCGGGGGCAGGCATTTGGATGATTCCGTTGGGACTTGTGTCCGGATGGAGTAATGAGAATATGGGACCTACGGTATGGCTATTGTCTTTCTGTATTATACTGTATTTATGGATAAAAGAGCGTAAAGGATATTGGTGGATGCTTGCAGGCAATATTACTTGTCTGATAGGCAGTGCTTTGGTAATTTTGGCACCGGGGAATTTTGTGCGTGCTAGTGAGACGATGGATGGCAAGGGCCTTTTGTGGAGAGTGTTTTTGCGATGCTACTATGAAAGTAAGGCAGTGTTTGAATATTTATTTCCTACATTGTTGGTACTGTCCTTTGCATTGTTTTTGGGAATCGGAGTGTGTGGTATTCGTTTGAGCAAAGCCAATATAGTATATCTTTTGGGGGCATTGTTATCTTGGGGAGCCATGATATTATCTCCGCATTATCCTGACAGAGCTACTTTTGGTACCATGGTTTTTATGATATGTGTCATTGCTTCCGTTGTGGGGGATGTGATGCGTAGGAAACCTCTGTTTAAGCCGTGGATTATGGCTATAGGAAGTGTTATTTGGCTTGGCGGCATGTTTTTACTTATGGAATATACCTGTGTAATGTGGGGTTGGATTGTATATTAGAAGGGACAAAGGAAAATGAACGATATTTTAATTGTAGGCATTGCAGGTGGCAGTGCTTCCGGAAAGACCACCGTTGTAAACAAAATCAAGGAGTTTTTTGGTGACGGCATCACAGTCATTGGTCATGACAATTATTACAAAGCACATGACGATATGACTTATGAAGAGCGTACGCGTTTAAATTATGACCATCCAAATGCTTTTGATACGGAGCGAATGATTGCAGATGTGAAGAGATTAAGAATCGGTGAAACCGTGGAAATTCCGGTATATGATTATGGTGTCCACAATCGTTCTGATAAAACACAGACCATTGTTCCTCAGAGAGTAGTTGTGCTGGAAGGCATTTTGCTTTTGTATGATGCGCAGCTTAGAGAATTGATGGACGCCAAGGTGTTTGTGGATGCTCCGGCAGATGAGCGTTTGGTGCGCCGTATACGGCGTGATATGGCAGAGCGTGAGCGCAGTCTGCATTCTGTACTTAGTCAATATCAGGACACGGTGCGACCGATGCACGAGCAGTTTGTAGAGCCTACCAAGGCATATGCAGATATAATTATTCCGCGAGGCGGTGAAAATCACGTGGGAATTGGTATTTTAAGAAGCTTCCTGGAACAGAAATTAAAAGAACGGACAGAGGCCTAGAGGATAATATGGCAAAATTATATTTTAAATATGGTGCTATGGGCAGTTCCAAATCTGCACAGGCGTTGATTACCAAATTTAATTATGAAGAACGTGGTATGAAGGTATGGTTACTTAAGCCAGCAACGGATAATCGCAATGGTGTAGAGGTTATTCAGTCCCGTATTGGACTTAGGGAAGAAGCAGATGCATTGAAGCCGGAAGATTCCTTGCTCACGCGGTTTAAGGCATTACAGCGTGTGGATGTAGTGATAACTGATGAAAGTCAGTTTTTTACCGAAGAGCAGATTGATGATTTGCGTTATATTGTAGACAATTATGACATTCCGGTGCTTTGCTTTGGACTTCGTACGGATTTTCGAACAAAATTATTTCCGGGCTCCCTCAGATTGTTTGAGGTGGCAGATTCCATTTCAGAGATGAAAACCATTTGCAGTTGTGGCAGTAAAGCCATTGTAAATGCCAGAATCAACAGTGAGGGCAAAGTACTTTCCGAAGGAGAACAGGTATTTATCGGGGGCAATGAAAGCTATATTGCTATGTGTCATAAGTGCTGGAAAAAGGCATTGCAGGAGCAAGAAAACTAAATGAAAAGCGTCCGGTTCAGCCGCATCAGCTTATTGCTGTCAGCGGTTTCAATCGGACGTTTTTTGATTTTTTATTTATTTTTGTTGCGGTACTTCACATAGTAGTTGAAGCCTTCCATGAATTCTTCGGCTACTAATTCCCGTGCTTCGGGAGTTAAATGGATGTGATCCTTTAAAAGTTCCTCAGCCTTAAAGAAGGAAACCGAACCATAAAATGTATCAATAAATGTTGTAAAGGAATATATAAAACTGCGGGTGGTTTTATATGGAAATATAAAGAGGTGGCTTAACTAACCACCTCTTTATCTGTTAATGTACTATCTACCACTTCAACAGAGAAAGGTTTAATAGTAACACTAT
>JAZQUB010000038.1:0-32646 GCA_045631045.1 Lachnospiraceae bacterium | reverse complement strand
CAGCCGTCTGTCTCAGAGTCGAAGTCGTAAGTAATACAGAATGGTGTACCGATTTCGTCCTGGCGACGATATCTCTTACCGATGTTGCCTCTGTCATCGAATTCGCAGTTGTATTTCTTGCAAAGATCCATATAAACCTTTTCTGCGCCTTCGTTTAACTTCTTGGATAATGGCAATACACCAATCTTAACCGGTGCAAGTGCCGGGTGGAAATGTAATACGGTTCTTACATCGCCTTCACCGATTTCCTCTTCGTCGTATGCTGCACAAAGGAATGCCAAAACTAAACGGTCTGCGCCAAGGGATGGCTCTACAACGTATGTAACGTACTTCTGGCCCTTTGCATCATCAAAGTAAGACATATCTTCACCGGATACTGTCTGATGCTGTGTTAAGTCATAGTCTGTTCTGTCAGCAATACCCCAAAGTTCACCCCAGCCAAATGGGAATAAGAACTCGAAGTCTGTAGTAGCCTTGCTGTAGAAGCTTAACTCTTCAGGGCTATGGTCACGAAGACGTAATTCTTCGTCCTTCATACCAAGAGAAAGGAGCCAGTTGTGACAGAAGCTTCTCCAGTACTGGAACCATTCAAGGTCTGTACCCGGTTCGCAGAAGAATTCAAGTTCCATCTGTTCAAATTCTCTTGTACGGAATGTAAAGTTACCCGGTGTAATTTCGTTACGGAAAGATTTACCAATCTGGCAGATACCAAAAGGAACTTTCTTACGAGAAGTTCTCTGTACGTTCTTAAAGTTTACGAAAATACCCTGTGCTGTTTCAGGGCGTAAATAAACCGTATTCTTTGCATCTTCTGTTACACCCTGGAATGTCTTAAACATCAGGTTGAACTGTCTGATATCGGTAAAGTTGTGCTTGCCGCAGGTAGGACATGGAATCTGATGCTCTTCCACGAAGTTTTTCATCTGTTCCTGGCTCCATGCATCCACGCTTTCTTCCAAAGCAATGCCGTTTTCTGCACAGAAATCTTCAATTAACTTATCTGCACGGAATCTTTCCTTACATTCCTTACAGTCCATTAATGGGTCAGAGAAACCGCCCAAATGACCGGAAGCAATCCATGTCTGTGGATTCATTAAGATTGCACAGTCAACACCTACGTTATAAGGATTTTCCTGCACAAATTTCTGCCACCATGCTTTTTTTACGTTGTTTTTTAATTCAACGCCGAGGTTACCATAATCCCATGTATTTGCAAGACCGCCATAAATCTCACTGCCCGGATATACGAATCCTCTTGCTTTTGCCAAAGCTACAATTTTTTCCATTGTCTTTTCCATAAAAAAATCTCCTCTTTCTTAAAGTATTTATCTAAGACTTATTTATACACTACATAATACGGTCCGGAAGAACCTTCCTTTGGAACCACATCGGTCTTGCCCTCTAGCTTTAAATTTCCACTGTAATAAAGTACGTTCCCGCTGCATCTGACGGTTACTGCTTCATTCCATACAAATAACTGATGTCTTTGAATCCTTTCATCGTTCATCAGAATGGTATTCCCATCCTTTGCCGAAGCAAGGTGCGTATCAGATTTATAGCCTGCCTTTATAGCCTGCCCCACCGTGGACTGATAACAGGTGGTTTCCATAAAGCCTGCATAATGGGAAAGCGAGTCAAACGCATACTGAAAATTCAGTATTCCTTCCTCTACAACGGCCTCTGTAATCTGAACCCCGCTGCCATAGGCTGTCACCTCATCCTGCGCCATCACTTTTAACTCTTCCAAGTCATAGTAGTCCTCTGAAAAGTCTGAAATAATGGTGTAGGTCGCCGTACCGTCTTTTAAAAGACTAAGAGTGTCTGTTCCAATAATAGTATTGCCACAGCCTGCAAGACACATTACAGCAGTAAGTAAAAGTCCTACTATTTGCTTTTTCTCCATAATACTCATATCCTCACTTTGTAACGATAAGCAATGCCTATCTACATAGTTACCATACATTATAAACAAAAACTCCAAGTTTTTCAACCTAGAGTTTCGATTATTTCAAGACTTTTAAAAGTTTTATCCATACATTTGTCACAATACCGGCTGGAAAAATGGATTAATTCCTCCAAAACCTCCTCTGTAACGGTAAAACGGAACAATTTTTCCACGGTCGACTGCACAATGTACGAAATGGTATATGCACAGGTACTGTCTTCCTTTATGTCCGGAAAAAGTCCCGGAAATTCACCGTTTATCGCAATGGCTTTTATTTCAAAAACAGCTCGTACAAGCCGATTATCATAGGATGGATGAAGAATAGCACGGAGTGCCTGGTATAACAGCTTTAAAAGCTCTTTATCGTCGTTATTTTCCCTGCCATAATAATCCGCAATCTCCATAAAATAGATGCCATAATATGCCCCGACAAAGTCATTTCGCAGCTCTTCAAAAAAATTCGTTATATGTATATCCTGCAAAGTATATGCATTCTTTCCAGGATATAATTTAAATTCACCAAAACAGAAGGGATTCGTGGCTGCCATAAACCGATTGCCCGGCCTTCTGGCCCCTCTTACAAACGCGCTGACCTTGCCGCGCTCTTTCGTAAGAATAACCACCCTCCTGTCATATTCACCTATAGGTTCCGACTTCAAAATCATCCCCGTCACATTTACCAAATCCTGCATAGGTGTTACTATAATCCTCTCTGGAATTTGTTTGCTGTACTGCGTCCTCTCGAAAGCCTGCATAAGCCAGATAATCTGCAATACATCCGGTTTGTGAAAACTTCTGCCAACATTCATCCTTTGTCATATACACCTCCACCATCACAATACTTAGTATCTGTATGGAAGTGCAATCTATACTGGAACTAATTGGCTATTACTTACCGTCTTTTGGATTGTAGCCAAAATTTTTCATCAGAAAATCACTGTCGCGCCAATCTTTTTTGACTTTAACCCAAAGCTGCAGATTTACCTGCATTTCTACTAAATCCTCAATATCCGGACGAGCCTGCATACCGATTTTCTTTAACATACTACCGCTTTTTCCGATAATAATACCTTTGTGTGAATCACGTTCACATACAATGGTTGCATCAATATCTACGATATGTTCACGATATTTCATACTGTCAATAGAAACCGCAATACCATGTGGAATCTCATCGGATAACAAGCGAAGTGTTTTTTCACGAATAAGCTCAGACACAATCTGACGCATTGGCTGGTCGGTAACCGTATCTTCATCATAAAAAGCTTCGCCGTATGGTAAATATTTAAAAATACAGGACAAAAGGGTATCGGTATTGGTTCCTTTCAACGCAGAAACCGGCACGATTTCCTCAAAATCAAGCTGCTTGCGGTAGGTATCAATAAAGCCTAAAATCTCGCTTTTTTTCACCGTATCTACTTTGTTGATTACTAAAATTTTTGGCGTTTTGGTCTTTTTCAATTGTTCAATAATATACTGCTCGCCGGCACCGATATAGTTGGTCGGCTCTACCAGCCACAAAATCACATCTACCTCAGATAAGGTTCTCTGGGCTACACCCACCATGTAATCGCCTAATCTATTTTTTGCCTTGTGAATACCCGGCGTATCTAAAAATACAATCTGACCTTCTTCGCTGGTATATACGGTCTGAATACGATTTCTGGTAGTCTGTGGTTTGTTGGAAGTAATGGCAATCTTCTGACCGATTAAATGATTCATCAGAGTGGATTTACCTACGTTTGGTCTGCCAATCAATGTGGCAAACCCTGCTTTATACTGCTCATTCATGAAACGTTCCTCATCTTTTGTCTATTTTTAAAATAATTGCTCAATTCTGTCAAATAATGCTTTGGCGGATAATATTTTGTCTGCATTACCTACTACACAAAGTGCATCTTCATCCATAAATGCCTTGATATGCCCCGCCAATGCCTGAATGTCTTTCTCTGTACAGTTTAATACCTGGTCACGCTCTTTCTGATTATCCGCTTCACTTCTGTGAGTCATATAACCACCCAAAGAGAATACACCCAAAGCAGAAGGTGTCATCGGTGTATCCATTTCACTGACTGCACCGATAATATACTGGGTCATCGTACGTTCGTCCGCGTTGAAACTTGCCACCGCCTCTGCCGCATGCTTGTAAACATCAATGGTTTTTTCTAAATTCGGGTCCCGATATGACACAAAATAGCAATCTCCGGTCTTGCCAAAGGCACACATGCAGCCATATGCACCGCCCTTTTCACGAATCTGGCTCCACAAATATTCATAGCCCATCATAACCTTTAGTACCTGGAATGCGCCGGTGTATTCATATCCTTTTTTGAAGAAATTACCTGCGCTGCAAACGTATTGCACCTGTCCGGAGGTCATAAAGCCTTCGTTCTTTTTGGTTACTTCCGGCTCAAAACTACCGGTGCGTACTTCACAGGTATAAAGCTTGTCTGCAATCTTTGGCACAAATGCTTCCCAAGCTACAATACCGTCTTCTTCTGCGGTAATATCAGACATAAAGTTTTCCTTGCGGAAAATCACCTTACAAAGCTCCTGCAACTTCTCTGCTGTTTCTTCGTATTTTTCTTCAAAATTACGCTCTAACTCATCATAAAACCGATACAAGGTAATGCCGTTCATTACTTCATTAATTGCTGCAACTCTGCTGAAATAGGACATGGCGCGAATGGCAGAAACAGTATGCGCCGAACCTGTCATCTGACTTTGCAGTCTGGATTTTCCTTCTGCTATGATTTCATACAAGCGTTTTTTATCTGCATAGATAGTATCAAACAGCATTTCCTCCATAAGCTCTACCGCCGCCTGCATGTCTTCATAGAGCATTTTACACTTTATTTCAAAGGTAACGGTTGCTTTATCAAAATCGTCTGCATGAGTATAAATATTGGTTACCGGACTGATACCGCCGCTTACCAGATTCATTTCATTGAACAACTCACCATAGCTGTGCTTTGTGGTATTCATATATCCCATACAAGCTCTGAGCATAGACACATACGGGAATAAATCCTGTGGCACGTTTTTAGTATCAAAAATAAGTCTAACATATGCAATGCCCTTTGTGTATAGTGGATGACATAAAAGCTTAATCCCCTGTACTTCTTTTAACTCATTGACATATGGCTGTGCTTCTTTCTTTAAATCCTCACGTTTTAACAGCGGAATACATTCCAGTGTCTCAGGAGAGTCCTCGCTATTACGATATTCCTCCAATGCCTCCTGCTCGTCCATAATCTGCTTCAGTTCATCTTCACTCATGCCGGCTTTTATGTCAGCCAGTTTTTCTGCTAAAAGTGCCTCTTTCTTTGCGGTAAGGCCCGGTTCCGGATACATAACCAAAATGGACTTGTGGGTATTATTCAATAAATATTTCTCTACTAAACCTTCAAAATAACCCTGCTCTGCTTTTTCCTTAAATGCCACATAAATGGCATCTGCTTCCAAGTGTAAAAATGGTGCATCATCCGCATAATTCCAGCTATCCATGGCAGTAAGTCCCCACATAATCCCCTTTGGCCATCTGCCAAAGTCTGCTTCTTTATAGCGGAATTCAAAATAATGAAGCGCTGCCTGAATAGTTTTTTTATCAAAACCTTCGGCTACAATACGCTTTAATTCTTCTTCAATAATTGCAACAAATTGTTCCTTCTGTGATGCATCAGCATCCTTTGCCACGATGCTGAAATATGGCTGGTAAATACCATCTTCAAAATTAGAATATACGTCCTTACCAATGCCGGCATCTACCAGTGCCTGCTTTAATGGTGCCCCCGGTGCAGAACAAAGTGCGTAATCCAAAATTTCCAACGCAGTACAAAGCTCCGCATCCAAACTGGTTCCTGTCACCATGTTGTAAGTCAAAAATGCCTTGCCTACTGTGTCCTCACCCTCCATAACAGGATATGGCTTAGACAATTCCTTACATGTTTCAAAGGCTGTCTGTTCCTGAATACGGGTATCCAACTCTGCAATCCCTTTATCCTCTAAAGAAAAAGCTTTCAAATAGGACTCATGAATAAATAAAAGCTTCTCCCAAACATCCATATTGCCATACAAATATATAAAACTATTAGCTGGATGATATAAGGTACTATGAAACTCTAAAAACTGCTCATAGGTCAAATCCGGAATGCAATCCGGGTCACCGCCGGACTCCACACCATAGCAAGTGTCCGGAAACAGAGAATTTACAATTTCTCTCTCCAATACATCCTCAGCACTGGAAAAAGCACCTTTCATTTCATTATAAACGATACCATTTATAGTAAGCGGTGCATCCAAACTGTCTAACTCATAATGCCAGCCTTCTTTTTCGAACACCTTTTTTTCTTTGTAAATATTTGGATAGAATGCCGCATCCAGATAAATATGCATCAAATTCTGAAAATCCTGGTCATTACAGCTTGCAATCGGGTACAACGTTCTATCCGGATACGTAATGGCATTTAAAAACGTATTCAGGGATCCCTTTGCCAATTCAATAAAAGGATCCTTTACCGGAAAGTTCTTGGAGCCACACAACACACTGTGCTCTAAAATATGCGGAACACCGGTTGAATCCGTAGGCGGAGTACGGAATCCCACATAAAACACTTTATTTTCATCCTCGTTGGAAATAACGGCCACTCTTGCGCCACTGCCTTTGTGAGACAAACGATATAATGTGGCATGTAAATCCTCACTGAAACGTTCTTCCTCTATATTATAAAATTCTAATACCTGTTCTTTCAAAATCATAAAACACCTCAAAATAAGCATATATATTAGAGTTTATCACAAATTCAAATTTTATCCAACCCCATAGAAAAAAGTCTTGTAAAAAGAAAGTGAGCCAGTTACAAAGTAACTGGCTCGTGTAAAAGGGGAATTTTACTTAATAAAATTAAGTAAGCGCTAAGCGCATTATTAATGTATCACATTATTCGACAAAATGCAACACTTTTTTTTAAATTTTTTTTAAAAAAATTTTTTTAAATTTTTGTTTATTTTTTGTTTGCTAATTTTCTTAAAAATCATACGGAAAACGTCATAATTCCCAGCTTGGAACACTGGATTTCCTGTACTACAATGCCAAGACGCTCCTTCTCTTCCTTGGAAAGTGCCACAAATTCCTTTAATTTATATATATGTTCTTTGTACACCCACTTGGTCTTGCCAAACAAACCTTTTATCGGAGTAAGCTGTGACACCTTTACCTTGGCACGAAGTTGTAAAAACACCTCATACAAATATCCTTCCGGCTTCATATAATAAAAAACACTTTCAAAGGTATCTTCTGTATCTACCTCTGTCATTAAATGACGCATCACGATGGAACGGAACTTAAAGGGAATCTCCTCTTCCTTTGCAATGTCTCCAAAGCTAAACTTTGCTCCCACAAAAAGAGTACCGGTATCTTGTAAAATATATCTGTAATCCTGATAATCTAACATGATGTATCCTATCCTTCAAAATATTCAATGGATTCTCCGCTTAAACGAATCGCTTCTTCAATCTCCTCGATATCCATATCGGTTTCTTTTGCAAGTTCAAGCGGGGTAATCTTTCTGCGTAAGTCCTCAGATAAATCCCTTGCTGCATCAGCCACCTTATTAACCAGCTCCATTGCCTTTTGGTCTTCTTTGGCCTGCTCCATAGAAATACCTATATACTCCTCCATGCCATCCATAATCATTTTGGCAAGCATGCCTTCTGCTTCGGATGCATGCTCCAATGCCCCCAGCATAGACACACCCATAGCAAGCGCTACGTTACCTTCACCAATCAAGTCCTCCAAATATGCACCCTGACCGGCATAAAGCTTGGCAATCTCCACCACCTCGGGCAAAAACAATTCAATCAGTCTGCTCTGCGCATCCTTATCACCTGCCATAGCAGACAAGGTAATTGCTTCTCTTTCACCCGCAGAAGCTTCCGGCAAATATTTTAGTTCTTCCAAATACGTATCCAGATAATCTACATCTTCCTCAGACAAAAATGCATCCGGGTCCACCGCTTCTTCGATACCGATTTTTTGCTTGCGAAGATAGTCATACACCATTTCTAACTGATCCGGACCAAATTCCAATGGTGCAAAAGCAGTTTCCACCTGTTCTTTTGAGACTATATGATTTTGGTCCTTTGCGACGCTTTTAATATATTCTAAAGTTTTTGCAAATAACAGTTCTTTTTCCATAGCTTCCCACTCACTTTTTATTTAATATGCTCATGTGTAAACAAATGATTAGAGCAATATTCATAATTGCCATTACATTTACTGCAGAATCTGAATTCCAGATCCGGATTAGACTCCTCCGTCTGACCGCAAATGGTACATTTGTGCCTATTCTTTGCCGTCATCTTCGTTGCCTGCTTTACTTCTTTTTTGTACACCTGCTGACGAATAATCTGCTTCGGATTGATAGCCACCTTCGTAGTCAATAGGAAAATGCCGATATTGATGAGTGCTGCACCGATGGCAAACTTTGCAAAAATACCACCTGTAAAGAAATAATAAAGCAGCATAAGCAAGTCAATAATTCCAAGCACCTTTACTTTTAACGGAATCACAAAGAAATACAGCACGCGCATGTCCGGAAAAGTAGCTGCATATCCCATAAAAATAGATAAATTAATATAATACGTAGAAAAAGATATAGATCCGATAGCACTATAATACGCTAACTTTTCGCCGGTATAACCCATACCAAATCTTAAATATGCCAACAGCAAAAAGGCAGATACAATCGTTAATAAAATACCACCTAAAATATAGCGGTTATACTTTGCCGTTCCCCAGATATTTTCCAGCAACGTACCAATTCTGTAATAGAAATAAAGCATCAGCAATGTAAAAATATCAAAGCTTGAAGGTGGTACCACCAACCAAGTTACCAATCTCCATACTTGCCCCTGTAAAATTGCATTGGCATCCAAAGTCAAATATGCCAACAAATTCGGGCTTACCATCTGCATAATATACCCAATCACATATCCTACAATCAATAATAACGTTAAATTTGCAATTCCAAAATTTCTTCCGGAATTTTTGTTGTATTGCATCATAAAACTTAATACCCTTTCCAAATCAGTTTACTTGTAATATCATACCAAACCTTTTTCAGAAAGTAAATAAAGGAAAATGCCTACGCGAAACTTTTATAGTAAATTTATAGATTGTTAACAAAAAACTGTCGTATTAATGGTTATTCTTCCTCTCTAATCTGTGGTAATGCAGTTGTATTTAATCCCCAAATAGTCTGTAACTGTCTTATTGCTACATCACGCAGCAAGACCATTCTCTCCGCCTGACTTTTGTCTTGCTCAATTAAAATTGCGTTATAGCTTTCCATATTGGAAAGAACTAACAACTGGCCAATGGTTGCTTCATCCCGTATATTACCTTTCTTATTTAGATTTTCCTCTCGCCATTGCTTTGCAGTTTTACCGAATAATGCGACATTTAATAAGTCCGCTTCGCTTGCATATGTAAAACTAACCTGTTCTCGTGTTAGTTCTGAAGGTATCAAATTCGCTTTGATAGCATCTGTATGAATATGATAATTTAATTTAGAAATCTCTCGATTCAAATTCCACTTTAAGGATAATTTGCTGTTTGCATCTGCTTTTAATCGTTTGTAATCTTTGATAATATATAGCTTAAATTCGGCTGAAATCCATGAAGCAAACTCGAATGCAATATCAGAGTGAGCATAGGTACCACCATACCGCCCTGATTTGGAAATAATACCAATGGCCTGCGTATTATCAATCCATTTTTTTGGTGACATCGTAAATGCATTTGCACCTGCTTCATTTTTAAACCCCTCAGATTCGAGGGGTTTAAAATCCGGATTATGAAGAAGTTCCCATAATCCCAAAAATTCTAATACATCTTTATTTCTCATCCAATTTTGAATCACTGCATTTGGCTCATCACTTTTATACTTCGCAATATCTGTCAAAGATATATACTCATTTTCAAAATCGGTTGTATAAATCCCAATATCATTTCCTTTCGCGCGTATAGTTTCTTTAATAGTTGTTTTCGACATAATCTTCTCCTTTCAAATTCAAACATGCTATGCCAAACATTATCGGCATAAATTATTATTTCATATTAGAATTTGAAATGTAGTCGATATATCGTCCTTTTAACTTTTTTAAGAAAAAAATACTATCCGGATTCTGTGTAGAGTCTGGATAGTATTTTCTTCCAATCTTGATTAGACTATTTTTAATTTACTTAAACGACGTACTGCTATTCAGCACCAGTGTGCTATAAATAAACAACACGTCCTGGTTATCAAACTTCACAAAGTTCCCAAGCATACCGCTGCTGATATATCGAATATCAATCACGGTTACCTTCTGATAGCTTTCGATTAAAAGCGGCAGCAGGCTGCTGGCAAAGGAATCACGGAACACTACTAATTCCTTGTCGGTGGTTGCATTTGGATTGTCAATCACAAGCAGTGCATCAGAACCTGCCAAAAACATTTCGTATGGGTCCCTGCCATCCAGTTCTTCCAACTCATAAATTTCTTTTTCCACCGGTTTACCCGTATCATAGCTGGTAATGGTGCATGCTTTAAGCATATCATTGGTCAGATAGGTCAGTGTATCCGGCTCAAGGGGAAGTGCAGACTGCCCCACATACACACCGTAAAATGGCTGGGTAGCTGTCACCTTTTCATAGTCCCAGGTCAGTGTATTCCCCATAGCTTCTGCCACTTTATTTGCCACACCATCTGCACCCAAGAGACACTCCTGTCTCCAGTGCGTATCCGTGCGATAATAATCCTCGATACTCAATACGTCTGCAATATCAATGTACTGCATATAGTCCGTTTTCTGCTGCATCGTTTCAAAAAACTGTTCATAATTCATAGAAAGATATCCGTTATCTGAAGCCAGGAAATAATGTTTATCCGGAACAATAGAAAAATACAACGTTACATCGCTGTCAGCCATATAGGTATCATACAAATACTGAAATTTTTTGCCTGCATTTTCAAGCATATAGTCATTCAACGGATATTCTGCCTTTGCCACGTAGCCATCTGCCACATAAAGGTCGTTATTTGCTTTTTGCCTAAAAAGTCCAAGCTGTGCTATGGCCTTGATACTTCTAAACTCATCACGGAACGGAAACTGGTCCAGCGTATAGGTCTCAAACTCCTTCATAAAAGTGCCGGAAAGTACAGTACCCTCCGTCAGTTTCGGAAACTTCGCAAGCACTCTTCGTTCACTGTCGGAATATTCGTCCACGCCTTTAAACCAGCAAAGAAAGCTCATTCCAAAGAAGAATACAGCCATGATACAGACTAAAATCAAATTACTTTTTTTCATACTGCCTCCTCCTAGAATCTGAAATACAAAAATGGATTAAAGGAACCATCCACCAAAAATGCAGTACACAAAAGCATCAGTACAACAAGCACCACAGGCTCCAAAACCTCTACCACCAATGTCCCTGTCTTTTTATCACAAATCTTAGCAACAATATTTTTACAAAGAGGTGTTGCACCTACACCTGCAATCAAAAGTACCACTAGATTACTCTTGAAATAATAAACTGCTTCTGCAGAAATCATAGGTACACCGCCTGCTCCAAACATACCGCCTATATATGCAAATGCTTCTGTCATGTCTGCCGCATTAAAGATTACAAAGCTTATAATAACCAAAAACATTACATACAAATGCTTGAATGGTCCGATTTTTTCTAATAAAGGCAAAAGAACAAGCTTTTCCAGCATCAAAATTACAGCAAAATATAGTCCCCAAACAATAAAATTCCAACTGGCTCCATGCCAGAAGCCGGTCAAAAACCATACTGCAAAAATATTAAACAACCAGCGCAGTTTTCCTACACGATTACCACCTAACGGAATATATACGTAATCTCTAAACCAGGTTCCCAGGGACATATGCCATCTGCGCCAAAACTCTGTAATACTCTTTGAAATATATGGATAATTAAAGTTTTCCATAAAATCCAGACCAAAAATCTTGCCTAGACCAATTGCCATGTCACTATATCCTGAGAAATCATAATAAATATGAAGAGTAAATGCTATAGCATACAGCCAGTAAAACGCTACGGACTTGTCACCGGATGCTTTGAAAATCTCACACAGTTCTCCCAAGGCATTGGCAATTAATATCTTTTTGGAAAGACCCAGTACAAAACGACGAATTCCAAGTGCCGCCTTATCCACAGAATGAACGCGATGCTCCAACTGCTCTGCCACATCTGCATAGCGCACAATGGGACCTGCAATCAACTGCGGAAACATGGACACGTAGGTCGCCAACGTAAACGGATTATACTGCACCTTTGCCGTTCTCCGATACACATCCACCACGTAGCTCATAACCTGAAACGTATAAAAACTAATACCAATCGGCAATGCCACCTTTAACAGCGGCACATCCAAACCGGTTGCTGCATTGAAATTGCTCACAAAAAAATCTGCATATTTATAATATCCGAGAATACCTACAAAGGTAATTACTGAAATACCCAATATGCATTTTTTACTTTTAGCGGTGCTGCACCTTTCCACAAGCAAACCAAACAAATAACCCAACAAAATGGTTATAACCATCAGCGCTACATAACTCACTTCACCCCAGGCATAAAAAAACAGACTGGATAACAAAAGTACAATATTTTTAATTTTACCCGGCACCAAAAAATATAAAATAAATACACAGGCCATAAAGTAATATAAAAATGGTATGCTGGAAAATAACATAATTTCCTCCACAAAAAAGGATGTGGAATGTCCACACCCTTTTATTTTTTATTAGCCTTCAAGAGACTTTGGACACATTAAGAAGAACACTTTATTGCCGACTGCTTTTATAACAGTCTGTTCCGCTTCTGTACAGATGTTCCATCTTGGATTAGCATTTGTTTCTAAAGTAGCAATGAAAGCGTCAACATCTGCGCCATCTGCTAATGAAAATACATAACCCATAAAAGGAATGGTACCAATCATTGGCATAAAGCCTACAGCTTCTTCAAAACCAGTGATATCTGCGCTAAATCCCATAAGGAAACCCGGTTCAACCGGCATTGAACCACCGGCAAATAAGATTTTCTCATTTGTAATAACTGCATCTGCAAGTTCCTGAGTAGTTGCTTCCGGATTTGCTTTCAAATGCTCTGCGAATACTACCAATAAATCCTGTCCTAATGTACCATCAGATACAATTTCTTCTTCCACAGGTGTGTTTGTTGTTTCTGTTGTAACGTCATTCTTGCCGCCACAAGCAACCATAGATGCTACTAAAACTGTTGTTAATAATGTCACTAAAAATTTCTTCATTGTAATCTCCTCTACATAATAACTCGACGGAAGTTCTTCTTACCGCGTTTTACAATTAATCCCTCAGCAAAATCATTCTGAGTGTAAACAGTCTTGATATCACATACTTTTTCGTCATTTACACTAACACCGCCCTGCTCAACAGCACGTCTTGCTTCGTTTCTGGAAGCACAAAGACCGGATGCTACTAAAACACTTAAAATATCAATCTGACCATCTACAAATTTGTCCTCTGTAAGGACAGCCTCAGGCATATTCGCTGCGCTGCCGCCTGCAAATAAAGCTCTTGCACTTTCCTGTGCCTTCATCGCCTCTGCTTCGCCATGAACCATCTTGGTAAGCTCAAATGCAAGAATTTCTTTTGCTGTATTGAGCTGACTGCCTTCCCAGCTTTCCATCTTTTCGATTTCTTCTAATGAAAGGAATGTTAAAAGCTTCATGCACTTAATAACGTCGCTGTCTGCTACATTTCTCCAGTACTGGTAGAATTCAAAAGGTGTGGTCTTGTTTGGATCAAGCCATACAGCACCCTTCTGAGTCTTGCCCATCTTCTTACCTTCACTGTTTAAAAGTAAGGTAATGGTCATCGCATATGCATCTTTACCAAGCTTACGTCTGATAAGCTCAGTACCACCAAGCATATTAGACCACTGATCATCACCGCCAAACTGCATGTTACAGCCGTATTTCTGGTATAACATGTAGAAATCGTAGCTTTGCATAATCATGTAGTTAAATTCAAGGAAGGATAAGCCCTTCTCCATACGCTGCTTGTAGCACTCCGCTGTCAGCATACGGTTTACGCTGAAGTGTGCACCAACTTCACGTAATACTTCTACATAATTAAGGTCCAATAACCAGTCGGCATTGTTTACCATAATTGCCTTGCCATCGGAAAAATCAATAAAACGACTCATCTGTGTCTTAAAGCAGTCACAGTTGTGCTGAATGGTCTCCGGCGTCATCATAGTACGCATATCGGTACGACCGGATGGGTCTCCAATCATAGCAGTACCGCCGCCAATCAATGCAATCGGCTTATTACCGGCCATCTGTAATCTCTTCATAAGGCACAATGCCATGAAGTGACCTACATGTAAAGAATCTGCAGTCGGGTCAAAACCAATATAAAAGGTTGCTTTACCTGCATTAATTAATTCCTTGATTTCCTCTTCGTCGGTAAGCTGGGCCAAAAGACCTCTGGCTTTCAGTTCATCAAAAACTGTCATGTTACTCATAGTTTTTTCTTCCTTTCTACGCTTAGTGGGATAAAAAAAGAGTAACTTCATCCATTCAAAGGACGAGGTTACTCGCGATACCACCTTTAATCGCCATATGCTCACACATATAGCCTCTGTAAGTTGACTGTCATCAACCATCGCACTGTAACGTGTACGTCCTCCGTCACAACCTATTAAGCCAGCTCGTAGCTTTTCAGCCGTGCAGCTCGCGAATGTATTCCAGCTCTAGTCTTCCTTGCGCCTCTCAGCAACCGGCAACTCTCTGTAATTCGTACTAAAGTGTACTTGTTTCGTTCATAGCCTTTTCTTTATCTGCATACGCCTATATTAACTGTAATATTAAAAAAAGTCAAGCATTAAATGATGGTTTCATAAATAATTTAGAATAATTAAAATTCGTAAATTACTGTCTCTCTCGGCTTCACCCGGTACTCACCGTCATCATAACTCAAGGTCAATGCCTTACTCTTTCCTCTCGGAAATCTCATAAATAAACTGCCCTTGTGTCCTTATTTCCTTGTTAAACTATATTTTTTGTACATCAAAGGCGTCATACCTTTCATTTTCTTAAATACAGAAGAAAAATAATTACTTCCGTTAAAGCCGCATTTTTCTGCAATCTCTGTAACAGACAAATCAGTCTCTGTAAGCAGCTTTTCTGCATGACTAACTCTTACATAGGTAATATACTGATTCAAGCCAATTCCGGAAACCGCTTTGAATTTCCTGGAAAGATAGCCCTCACTGATTGCAAAAGTCTTACATATTTGCTCCAATGTAATATCCTGTTCAAAATGAGTGCGAATATAGTCGGAAATTATAAAAATAATTTTGTCCGATTCCTGAATATGTGCCTTTTTTTCACATCGATACCTGCACAAAAGCGTCAAAAGCTCCAAAATGTAAATATCCAAAAGAATACTTTTTTCCTTTTCATCTTGAACGTACTCTGCTTCCAGCTTAAAAAGAATCTCCTCCAATTGCGGCAAATGTGTGTCGGAAATAAAAATAATTCTGCTCATTTTCAACTGTTCCAACAAAGTTCTTGCCTTACCTTCGAAAATATCTTCTGAAAAACTAAGAAGAATACGCTCGTTATATCTACAATTTTGACTGTCCGTATTGTGCGGAATACCTTTTGGTATAAATACAAAATTGCCTTTTTCCACACTGTAAATTTCATTTCCGATAAAATATGTGGTATTTCCGTCCAGCATATAATAAAGCTCATATTCCTCATGGTAATGAATTGCAGAAACCACATGCTTTTTCTTTACTTTATTTCTGGACACCATACGATCCTTGGTAAGCTTGTATTCCATCGGCATTTTCTCCTGTCATAGATTTTTAATAGTATACCACATCTCTTGTTATAAGTCAAAAATAATCAGTCAAAATTTTATACTTTTAGGCAGAAAGACAGCAAAATAATGGTATTAAACATTAAATTTTTGTTTCATAATAAAATCATCTATTAACAACAACATTAACAACAAAAAAGGAGATTTTCATTATGGAATACGTAAATAACACCGTAAATGGTATTAAAATCGCCTACATCGGCGGTGGCTCCAGAGGCTGGGCTTGGGGTCTTATGAGTGACCTGGCATCCTGCGACGACATCAATGGTGATGTTTATCTTTATGACATCGACCTTCAGGCTGCAAAAAACAACGAAATTATCGGTAACAAGTTTAACAACGCAGAAGGCGCAAGTCCGTTTGGAACTACCACGCAACAGAAACTATCGATGAAGCCCTTGCAGATGCAAACTTCGTAGTCATTTCCATTCTTCCGGGTACCTTCGATGAAATGGAGTCTGACGTACATACTCCTGAAAAATACGGTATTTACCAGTCCGTAGGTGATACTTCCGGTCCCGGCGGTATTGTTCGTGCTATGCGTACTATCCCAATGTACGAATACATTGCTGAAAAAATCAAAGAAAACTGTCCTAAAGCTTGGGTTATCAACTATACAAACCCAATGACTCTTTGTGTAAAAACTCTTTACAGAGTATTCCCTGAAATCAAAGCTTTCGGTTGCTGCCACGAAGTATTTGGTACTCAGAAGTTCCTAGCAAAGGTTGTAGAAGAAACTTTCGGTGAAAAAGACATCTACAGAGGCGACATTAAGGTTAACCCACTTGGCATTAACCACTTTACCTGGCTTACCAAGGCTACCTGGAGAGACATCGACCTCTTCCCATACTACGCCGAATTCGTAAAGAAGCATGCTGAAGAAGGCTACTTGGCAATCGGCGGCGTGGACAACAACTGGATGAACAACAGCTTCCGCAGCGATGAAAAAGTGAAAATGGACTTATACTTAAAGACAGGCGTTATCGCAGCAGCCGGCGACCGTCACCTTGCAGAGTTCTGTGAAGGTAAGTGGTACTTAGCAAGCCCGGAACGCGTAAGAGAAATGCACTTCGGTCTTACTACCGTTGAATGGAGAAAGAACGACTTAAAGAACAACCGTCTTGCAAAGAGTGCTCGTTTATTAAGCGGTGAAGAAGAAGTTAAGATTAAAGGTACAGGTGAAGAAGGTGTGAACCAGATCCGTGCATTACTCGGTCTTTGCGATTTAGTAACAAACGTAAACATTCCGAACCAGGGTCAGATTCCAAACCTTCCATTAGGTGCTGTAGTTGAAACCAACGCAGTATTCCGTGCTAACAGCTTAGAGCCGGTATGCGCAGGTCCTATTCCACAGTCTATCTACCCAATGATTTCCCGCATCTGTGGCGAACAGGAGCTGGTTTCCGAAGGTATTTCAGAAAGAGATTTGGACAAAATATTTATCGCATTTGCAAATGACCCATTAGTAACCTGTGGTCTCGAAGATGCTAAGAAGCTCTTCAAGGAAATGGTATTAAATACAAAAGAATATCTTACCATGTTTGATTTAAGTAAGTTGGATTAAACGTAAGCGTCAAATGCTCGCGCTTATAGCGTGATATCACAAGGATTAAGCCAATGCGCATGAAATTCATGTTCATTGGCTTTTCGCATTCTTATAGCATAAAATCCGTTTCTTTTATTCCACCACTCTTGCCATCACTTCTCCAAAAGACTCATGAATGACTAAATCGGCTTTGGCATCCTTTGGTGTAGCATCGCGATTGATAATTACCAGATATTTCCCCTTAAAATATTCTACGATATATGCTGCCGGATATACGGTCAAACTAGTGCCGCAAATAATCAACATATCTGCATTATTTACTTCTGCCATGGAATTATTCCATGCATCATCCGGAAGCATTTCCTCATATAATGTCACATCAGGCTTTATAATACCACCGCATTTAACACATTGCGGCACAGGACTAAGCTCTAATTTTTGCTCCAGTTCCTCTAAAGCATACACACTGCCGCATGTTAAACAATGATTGGTCATAATTGTACCATGCAGATGATATACCGTCTTCGAGCCTGCCATCTCATGCAGGTGGTCAATATTCTGCGTAATCACGCAACTAAGCTTTCCCTGATTCTCCAGCTTGGCAAGTGCATAGTGTCCTTTGTTCGGCAAAATTCCTTTCAGCAAAATCTTATCCTTGTAAAACCGATAAAACTCATCCGGCATACTTTCAAAACAGCTATGCGATAGCATATATTCCGGTGGATACTTATACAATTGATTATACAAACCATCCTTGCTGCGAAAATCCGGAATACCACTTTCCGTGGATACCCCTGCACCGCCAAAAAACACGATTCGGTTACTATCCGCAATCATTTCTTTGAGTTTTCTAATCTTGTCCATTGGTACACCTCCAAGACAAAAAACATACCAAGTATCTCTACCTGATATGCCTATCATTCAATAATATCATCGACCCATTTGTATAACTTATGACAACTCATATCACTTTCTTGAACAAAAGTGCTCATATCATCTTCAAAATTTTCATAACAGTTTCCTACATGATACAAATGATAACCTTCTTTGGTAGAATATAATGTCACAAATGATATTCCAACTTTATTCCGCAGTTCTAATATTCGTTTTTCACAATCGCGCAATATGTAATCACCAAGGTATATTTTTTTACCTTCTATTTCCACAAGCATAGTTCCCTGAAAATCACTATGTACCGCAAGATAATTTATATTGACTGCACCACCCATTGGTTTATAAATTTCTTTATCTCCAATTTTTTCAATTTGGTCTACTCTGCCGACTTCTATGTTGTAATATCCAATAATGAAGTCATTTTCATCAGATAAGAGTATATAAGTAATGCCCTGGTTTTTATCCAAGGCATTTCCGTCATGAAGAAATTTATCAATTACTGAATTACCACATTTAAAATTTTTAGCTAAATATTCATATTCTGATGTGTATTCTACAATATTCATAACTTATTTTTTAGGTTCAATTGAACTCCTTAATTCTTTTGACTCCTTATTAACAGAAAAAGAAAATGTATGAGAATCTAAGAACTCTGCCATCTTCCTATTATCCAACGTTGCAGGAGTTCTTTTAAGCTCACTTCTTGTCGCAAAAGGAATTTGTGGTTTCATCACACTTGCATTCATCTCATTTTCTCCTTTCTCCCATTCTTCTCTTTTGCTCACAATAATCTTCCCCACCTTCTCGAAGCTGCGGAAACGTGAAACAGCACACATTCGTTATCTACAATAGTATGATAACATATCCACAGGCCAAAATCAATTATTTTTAAATAGTATTCCCTTATTCCCGCTCATATACTCACAAAATATTCAGCCTTCTTTATTTCGTTTTCTACCTCACAAGGAATATAAGCCTGCCACAGAGCTGGGATTTTTCGTGTTTCTCCTACTTCTGATACAAATCATACGGGGTCGCCTGGTAAACATAGTAATTCAGCCAGTTGGTGTACAGATTATTACTATGGCTTCTCCACTGGAGTCTTGGTTTCTTCATATGGTCATTGTCCGGATAGTAATTTACCGGCAGCTCAATCTCCAAACCCTTATTCAAATCACGCATATACTCGTTATGCAGTGTATAGCGATCATATTCCGGATGTCCCATAACGAAAATCTGACTACCGCCTTCTGTCATGCAAAGGAAAATACCGGCTTCTTCGCTCTCCGCAAGGACACGCAAATGATTGCAGTCATGAATTTGCTCTGCAGAAACGGTGGTATGTCTGCTGTGCGGTGCCATAAAATAATCATCAAATCCTCTCACAAGCGGAATCTTTCTATTGGAAACCTTGTGCTCAAACACACCAAAAAGCTTCGCCGGTAAAAGTTCCTTCTGGATGCCGAAATGGTGATATACACCTGCCTGGGCACCCCAGCAAATATGTAACGTGCTGGTAACATTGTCCTTGGTCCAGTCCATAATTTCTACCAATTCATCCCAATAGTCCACCTCTTCAAAGGCATACTGCTCTACAGGAGCTCCAGTAATAATCATGCCGTCAAACTTCTGATCCTTTAATTCGGCAAAATCATGATAAAATTTATTTAGATGATTTGCAGATGTATTTAAAGACACATGGCTGGACATCTTCATAAAGGTCACATCCACCTGCAGCGGCGTATTAGATAACGCACGCAAAAGCTGCAGCTCCGTATCCTCCTTAATCGGCATCAGATTCAAAATACAAATTCTAAGCGGACGAATATCCTGATGCATTGCACGAAACTCGTCCATTACAAATATATTTTCATGCTCCAGTATACTTTTTGCTGGTAAATCACTTTGTGTTTTAATTGGCATACTTTTACTCCTTAAAACGTAATTATGATTATTTTACCATAAAAAGGAGCACTTGGCTATTAGTATTTTTCAAATAATATTAATCAAATCTCTCACTACTCCAGCATATACGCCACTGCAGCCACTCTTTTTGCAGCTTCGGCTAGAGATTTAATCCACGCAAACTCATCCTTTGAATGAATAAATCCACCTTCTGTTCCAATAGAGTCAATACATGGGATTCCATATTCTGTTACATCTGCTGCGTCAGATCCTCCGTTACTTTTGGATGCAGCTAGAACCGGCAATCCATTTGATGCATAAATATCGTTCATCCGCTCCAAAAGTTTGAGATTTCTTTCTTCATAAACCATTGCAGTTCGATAGCTTGTCTGCTCCACCTTGCAGCTGCAACCAGGTATTACATTTTCTGCAGCCAGTTTTACCACAAGCTCTTTTGCGATACTTAATTCCTCATAAGTAGCAAATCTAAAATTTGCAAAGAAAGTACACTCAGCAGGCACCGTATTTACCGCAGTTCCGCCCTGAATCATACCGCAGTTACAGGTCAATCCTTCCGCATTTTTCAGTTTCTCCAGCTTCAGTATTTTGTGCGCGGCCTCTGCAATAGCACTCGCCCCCTGAGTACTGCACATGGAAGAGTGCGCAGCCTGACCGGTTATGGTAAATTTATAAGTAATGATTCCTTTTCGCTGTATACATGCCTTCCCTGCACCATATCCTTCCATATTTAAAAAAGCTATGGAATTTGCTGACTTCCTGCATATGTAGTCAATGGTCTCTTTGTTACTGAATCTGCTTCCCACTTCTTCATCCGTCTGAAGCAATAGTTGTACCGGTCTTTCACGAAAGCCCACTCGGTCAAGTGCATCCATTGCCATAAAAGAAGCAACTACTCCACCTTTACAATCCGTTACGCCGGGACCATAGATTTTATCCTTATCCAATTTTACTGCAGGCTTACCAAATAATCCAACCGGATGCACGGTATCCGTATGTCCCGAAAAAGTAATGGGCTCCGCATTTGACTCCGGATTTAAGGTAATGCATATTACATCACCGGACACCGGTTGCTTCAACACTTCTGTTTTCCAGCCTTTCTCCTCTGCCATTTGGATAAAATACTGTCCCACGGCATCCACACCCTCTTTAAAATCAGTGGGACTTTCTATATTACAGACATCCTCCCAAACCTTAAGATACTTATCGTTTAAGGCTCCTATTTCCTTAAATAAGTTATGGCACTTCATAAGAAATCAACCTCGTTTCCTGTTTTATTTATATTGATTTTATCACGCAATTATGATATAAACAAATACAAATAACTTTATGTGAGATATAAGAAAAGGTGATATGTATGATTGACAATATTTCCAAATATGTATATGAGGTTTATCGTTTAAAAAGTGTTTCTCTTGCAGCCAATAAATTGTTCCTTTCTCAGCCCGCTTTAAGTGCTGCTATAAAAAAAGCAGAAAACGACCTGGGAGCACCGATATTTAATCGAAAGACACTCCCGTTTTCTTTAACTGCAGAAGGGAAAATTTATATAGAAGCCATTGAAAAAATGCTTCAAATCGAAGCACAGGCGGCAGACCAACTCCGGGATTTTCGTGAAATGAAAAGCGGCACACTTAAAATAGCCACTTCCACCCATCTTTCTTATTATGTAGTACCAAGAATACTGGAAGTTTTTCATAAAAAGTATCCGAATATAGATATCAATATTATTTTGTCTGACACAGATAAGTTATATAGCCTTTTAGAAAATGAAACTGCAGATTTAGTTTTTATTCCTACGGATACTACTCCGGAGCATTTTACTGCAATTACACTTTTTGAAGAAACATTTGTGGTAGCCGTTTCAAAAAGTCATTCCGGCTGTGAACATTTAGAAAAATATGCCGTTACACAAGCGGAAATAATAAAAGGAACATATGCGGCCGAAAAAAAATAACCGATATGTCCCTATTTCATGGAATGGAATTTATATATAGTCTGCCCAATACCAATATACATAAAAAACGGAAGCTTTTATTTGGAAATCCTGATATTACCCCGTATATTACGTCCAGTGCAGACCGTCAGCAGTTAAATTACAATCTAATGCAGGCGGGCTTTGGTGCCTTTCTGACAACGGATGCCAATATTGCCACCATGCCGCCTTCCAACGATTGTATGTTCTTTGTGCTGAATGCACCTGCCGCCAGACGAAATTTCTGCATTGTGCACACCAGCAAAGAGGCTTCCCACACCTTTCCCATCGTCAATGAGTTTGTTGCAGCAGCAAAGGAACTATTTAAAGAAACTGCTCTGCAAACTCTTTCTCGGTTATAATCGGCACGCCTAATTCTTTTGCCTTTTTGTTCTTGGAAGATGTGGAAGTGATATCATTATTGATTAAATATGTGGTCTTGGCGGTCACGGAACCAGTTACCTTGCCACCCTTGGCCTCGATAGCATCCTTTAAAGCATTGCGGTTTTCAAACATTTCCAATGAGCCGGTAATAACAACTACCTGCCCCGTCAACGTTTGCGTGGATGCATCTACTGCTTCTACCTGAATATCTAACTCGGAAAGCAATCGCTCTACCATGGCACGGTTTTCCACGGATGCAAAGTATGTCACAAAAGCCTGTGCAATGACATCCCCTATGCCCTCTATTTCACTAAGTTCCTCCGCGGAAGCCTGCTTCATCACATTTATATCATAAGTAAAGTGTCTGCAGATTAGCTTTGCTGTAGCCAGTCCTACTCCGGCGATTCCCAAACCATATATTACCTTTGGCAAAGTGGTCTTTCTGGACGCTTCCACCGCCTGAATCAGCTTATCATAGCTCTTCTGCCCAAAGCCTTCCATGGAAATTATCTCATCCTTGTATCTGTCTAAATGGTACAAATCGCTAAACTCATGCAAAAAGCCCTTGGCAATGAATTTTTCCAAAGTAGCTTCACTCATACCATCAATATTTAAGCCATCACGTCCTACAAACAATGCGAAAAGCTTAATTTTCTTTGCAGCACACTCCTCATTGGTACAATATAAAAACTGTCCTTCGTTAATTTGTCTTACTTCTGTTCCCCCTCCGCAGACAGGACAGCACTTTGGAATTTCCAACGTGTCAGACTGTGTCATATTTTCTGCAATCTGAGGAATAATCATATTGGCCTTATATACGCTGATACGGTCGCCAAGTCCCAGCTTTAGTGTACGGACAATACTGATATTGTGTACGCTGGCTCGGCTTACTGTAGTTCCTTCCAATTCTACCGGTTCAAAAATGGCCACCGGATTAATCAGACCCGTTCTGGATGCACTCCACTCTATTTCTAAAAGGGTGGTCTCCCGCAATTCATCTGCCCATTTAAATGCAATGGAATCACGTGGAAATTTGCTGGTGCGCCCAAGACTCTCTCCATAAGCAATATCGTCTAATACCAATACCAAGCCATCACTTGGTATAGCATATTCTTCTACTTTCTGTGCAAATTCTTCAATAGCCTGCAATATGTTGTCTTTATTTACCTTACTATATGAAACCGTTGCAAACCCCATGGTCCGCAAGAACATTACCTGTTCTTCTCTGGTCTCAAACGCCTTACCTTCACACTGAACTAACGCAAAAGCATAAAAGTTTACGCTTCGCTCTGCCGTAATGGCACTGTTTAGCTGACGAACGGAACCGGAACAAAGATTTCTCGGATTTTTGTATTTCATAGCTTCGTCTGAAATAGCTGCATTAATCTTTTCAAAATCGCTATAGCTGATTACCGCCTCCCCGCGAAGCACTAATTTTCCCTTGTGCGGAATGGATAACGGCACGTTTTTAAAGCACTTGGCATTGGCAGTAATAACCTCGCCCACTTCACCATTACCACGAGTAACAGCCTTAGACAGTCTGCCTTCTTCATAAGTCAATACAATGGTCAGCCCGTCTAATTTCCAGCTGAGCAGGCCTTCCTTATCCATAAGCCAGCCTTGCAATTCTTCTCTGGATTTGGTTTTGGCAAGGGAAAGCATAGGCTTGTCATGAGCCTCCTTGGGAAGCTCGTCAACTGCCTCATAACCAACAGTCTGGGTAGGACTTCCGGCCAAAACAATACCGGTCTCTTCTTCTAATTGCACCAACTCATCATATAGCCTATCATATTCCAAATTAGACATAATCTCGATGTCCTTGGCATAATACGCTTCTGCCGCTTCTTTTAATATGGTTGTTAGTTCTTTTATTCTGGTTAATTTGCTATCCATTCTTATCCGTCACGCTCCATATTTTATAAAAACACCCGACTGCTTTACTTGCCTCTGCAAGTCCGGTACAATACACTTCTCTCTGCAGCAGTCAATTCTCTATATTCGCCCGGCTTTAAATTTCCAAGCTCTACATTCACCACTCGCACGCGCTTCAAACTCTTTACCTGATAACCAAGCACCTCACACATGCGTCTGATTTGACGATTTAATCCTTGGGTCAGCACAATACGAAAGGTATATTTGCCTTCCAACATGACCTTGCAAGGTCTGGTAGTACGCTCAAGTTCCGGCAGATAAATGCCTTGCTGCATGCTGTCACGAAATGCTTCTGTAAGTTCTTTGTCTACTTTTACCACATATTCCTTCTCATGACCATTCGCCCCTCGCATCATGTCGTTAATCAAGTCTCCGTCATTGGTCATAATAAGCAGCCCTTCGCTGTCCTTATCTAATCGTCCTGCATAAGTCACTCTTATCGGATACCGAAACACATCTCCGATTTTACGCTTGGCATGTGGGTCTTTCTCCGTACAGGTCACTCCTACCGGCTTATACCATGCAAGCACCACCCTTTCCTTCGTATCACGAAGTTCTTTTGCTCCGATACTCACTTTGTCCCCCGGATAAACTAACTGCCCGATTTCGGCTTTTTTACCATCAATATACACTTGTCCTGCTTCAATATATCTGTCCGCTTCTCTGCGGGAACACAAGCCCGCCTGTGCCATATATTTATTTAAACGTGTTCCTTCTGCCATTGTATATACCTCGAATATTTATTGTACCATTATTCCTCCAAAATTGCCACAAAAAACACAAAATAAATACAGTTCAAATTTATATTTTATAGATAGTCTCTCAACTTTGTAATGGTCTTTTCCTCCATATCCATCAGTTCCTTTGCCAACGCAGAAATATTCCCATTTGCATGCTTATTATGATTTAAAATCTTGTACATATCCGTAATACCGCGATTTGCTCCTTGTATCATAAGCTCTGCCATATGACTGGTAGAACTATCCTTAAAGGTTTGCATCCAGATACCCATCCGAAGCATCATATCTTTCCCTTTTACGTCTTTATATAGTCGTTCTTTTTCTTTCAAAAGTTCATTTGTCGCCTTTTCATAATAGTTACCATACATCATAGACTCTTTTGCCAATTCTCTGGCAAAATGTTCATCTCTCACACGCGGCATCAATGCATCGATTGCCTCCAGTCCCATATGGGTATTTTTTTGAATTTCACGCAGAATTACCTGGTCTTGATTTTTCATACACTTCTCCTTCCCTGAAACAAAAATAGAGAGAAACTGCTTAACAGCTTCTCTCAAAAGTTTGTGTATGTTGCAACAAATTATTCTGTTATTTCTTGTCTAAATACTCAGACTTAATATAGCCCACCTTGCCTTGGTAAATGACCTTGCTGAAGCCGCCATCTACATCTGCAATCCAGTCCAAAGACGTACCTTGTACAACCTGACCAATTCGTTTGGAATCCGTACTTGCTTCAGAACGCACATTTACGGTTGTATTGGCTACCACCGTTCCATTGGAAACATTCTCACCTGTGCCTGCTTCTTCCGGCGGCGGAATTACTTCCAGATAGTCACTCTTTACATACGCTTCCTTGCCTTGGTAAAGAATCTTGGACCAACCGTTTACACGAATTTCAATAACATCAATAGTGGTTCCTTTCTGAATCTTACCAAGCTTATCCGCTGTCTCACTGTCAGAAGAACGTACATTAATGGTATCAATAGTCCTAGCTTCACATGCGGAATATAAAATAGTCGGATCGGCCGAAGGTTCTGAACCCGGCTCCTCAGAAGAAGCCTCTGTGGCAGTGCTTGCTAAAGCTTCCCCCACTGCTCCTCGAATTTCACTCTGCATAATCTCGATGTAAGTACGTACCTTTTCATTGTTTTTCAACATTTCCTTATACTCTTCATCGATAGAATTCATTAAATTTACAACAGAGGCATCTGCATTAATTGCATCAATATAAACCTGCTCCTCCTCTGTCAAAGTACCTTCATTAAAATAAAATTTGCCGCTTTCATCGGTACATACATAAAAACAATATATACCCGGAACATGCTCCTCCACACCCGGAAACTGTGCTCTGGCTGCTGCATATACAATGTAGCTTCCCTCAGCAGGACCGATTTTGGTAAATACATTATATTCCGGAAAAGCATCGATAAATTTACCAAGTTCCTGCACACGAATACGTTCAATGTCTGTCATATTATTTGTGATAGAACTGATAGTATCTACATCTCCGTCAGCCAATGCCGTAAGATATGTTAAAATCAAGGCATTCAGTTCCGGATATTTATCACCTTCTAACGGATTATCGGCACTAATCGCTGCAACCGTCTCTTCTGTAGTATCACTACTGGTAGCAGTCTCGTTTGCAATAACCGCCTCTTCACGTGTAATAAGTGCTGCCGCAACACTGACTGCAACGATTAATATTACACAAATCGGAAGAAGGATTTTTACGTTTTTCTTAAAATTCATAATAACCTCTCTATCATAGTGTAAACAAAGGTGGTGAAATGTGTCCGACAGGAATCGAACCTGCATTAAAGGCGTCGGAGGCCTCCGTTCTATCCATTAGACTACGGACACAAAACTGTAAAATATTACGGAAATATTACACCACCTTTGCCTATGATATCATAGGCCATCAAAAAAGTCTAGTAATTTTTCACTTTTTTGCTCTTGCAGATATGTACTTTTTGTGAATTCATACTATAATAATATACATTATAAGAAAGAACTTCCTCTTCTAACACCTCACGATCGTTAATATCCTTCACCATCAAAAACAAGAGCTCTTCCTCTTCCACCTGAGAATCCGGCACAATAACCCACTCATGCACACTGGCCGGGAGCATATAAAAGTCCTCCTTCAACCGGGTGCCGATATCATAAAGAATATCCGGGAAATATGCCAAAACCGCACCAAGATACTTCTCTTTATTGGTGAGTACAAACATCCCATCTCTCGCACGTTCATAAAGTACTCCATCCTCTTCAAAAATAATATCCTCAAGTACCTCTGAAATAGATTTAAACCACATGCCCTTTTTCTCTCTGGTATATTCGATAGCATAAGCTAACAGCTCTTCGGCTGACACCTTCCAATATTCCAGATGATGGTTTTTCAGCAAAACACTCCCTTTAAAAATCTGATTATCGTTTACCTCAAAATATGGCACAATGGCAAAATCCAAAAACTCTTTATAAGGAGTATCCTTTAATAAATTCCTATTTTCGGCAATATGAATCAACTTCACATATATATCAGGTTTGGCCGTCTCATAACTGTCCAGTTTATGTATACAGTCAGGTACTTGACCGATTTCCTCCCTATAGCAACGAAGCAGTTCCTCCGCAAGAAAATCTATACTTTGTCCACTTCTAAAGCTTCCATAAAACGGCTCTAAGTAAATAGTAGGAGAATATATTTCCCCTTCTTTTGTAAAAGAAACACCATGGCGAATGCAGCTATTCAACTTCTCCACCTGCACCGGTTCCACAGCGATATTTTCTGTAAGCATGCCTCTTAAGGCGTTCAAAACTTCTTCTCTAAATTCAGGATAACTCATATAAATACCTCTCAAAAAATGTTATAAAGGTCATATGCATCATCCATATCAGGTTGTCAAATAAAGGAAACCAAGCACTCCCCGAAAAATAACAAACACCATGCAGACTTTTCCCTCTGCATGGTGTTATCTTTCGTAAGTTCGTTAAAGTATGAAATTATACTCTGGACATATACTCCTCAGTACGTGTATCAATTCTGATAACATCGCCTGTTTCAACAAATAAAGGAACATATACCGTAGCACCTGTTTCAACCGTAGCCGGCTTGGTAGCACCTGTAGCAGTATCACCCTTAAAGCCAGGCTCTGTATCTGTGATAGTTAATTCTACGAATGTAGGTGGCTCTACAGCGAAAATATTGCCGTTTACAGAACAAATCTTGCACATTTCGTTTTCCTTAACATACTTCAATGCATTACCGATTTTGTCAGCGCCTAAAGAAATCTGGTCATATGTCTCCATATCCATAAAGTTGAACAAGTCACCATCATTATATAAATACTGCATATCTTTTCTGTCGACACGCGCTGCCGGGAATTTTTCGGTTGGTCTGAAACTTCTTTCAACCACGCCGCCATTGATAATGTTTTTCAACTTAGTTCTAACGAATGCTGCACCTTTACCCGGCTTAACATGCTGGAATTCAATAATCTGAACGAAGTTACCTTCAATTTCGAGGGTAACACCATTTCTGAAATCACCTGCAGAAATCATAAAAAATCCTCCTAATAAAAATGAAACGATATTCTTTAGCTATTTTACAATATTCATCATACTTTTTCAACTGTTTTTTTCAATTTGTGCCAAACAATAATCAATTGCATCCAAATATCCCTGTAAACCTCTGCCATATATCTGATAATCACACACTTCTTTGGTCACGGACACCTGTCTGAAAGCCTCTCTTTTGGTAATATCAGAAATATGTATCTCAACCTTCGGCACTACAATACTGGCCAAAGCATCACGAATGGCATAACTGTAATGGGTATATGCACCCGGATTAATCACAATAGCCTCTGTTCTGTCAAAATAGGAAGCCTGAATTCTATCAATAATGCCGCCTTCGTAATTACTTTGAAACACCTCAATATCTGCCCCAATCTCTTTGCCTTTATCAGCAATCATGTTTTTTAAATATTCATAGTCCTGATTTCCGTAAACACTTCTTTCGCGAATACCTAAAAAATTCAAATTGGGCCCATTAATTACCAAAATCTTCATACTGTACTGCCTCCACTATTTCCTGCACTACATCCTTCATTTCCTTGCCGTCCACATGAATAATGATGTCTGCCACACCTTCGTAAATCGGATCCCTCTCCGCTAACATTGCTTCGATTTTCCCCTTTGGATTCTCACACTGTAAAAGCGGTCTGGACGTATCATGCTTTACCCTTTGATATATGGTGTCCGGAGACGCCTGTAAATAAATTACCTTCCCAAGTTTTTGGATAATTTCACGGTTTTCCTCCCTTATAGGAGTTCCGCCGCCCAAGGAAATAATACGACTCCCGAGCTCATGAAGTAAGCCAGTTAAACATTCCGTCTCCTTTTGCCTGAAATAGCCTTCGCCTTTTGTTGCAAACATCTCAGAAATACTCATTTTCTCACGTTCTTCAATTAACTTGTCCGTATCAATCAGACATTTTTTTAATTTGTAGCTTAATCGGAAGCCGACCGTGGATTTGCCGCTGCCCATAAAGCCTATCAGTATAACATGCTTCATCGTTATAACCCCAAAGCCTCTTTCATCTTGCCTAAAATCTGCTGTGCCACCTCTTCGGAAACAGAAATATCATTCCATAATTCATACGCAATAATGCCCTGATATAACAGCATCTTTAACCCGTTAAATGCCCTGCCGCCATGTGCCTTCACCAAAGACATAAATCTGGTCTCATGTGGATTATAAATAATGTCATATCCGGTATGTATCATATCATAAAAGTCTGAATCTGCGATTACCACATCCTCTACCTTCGGATGAAGTCCCACACTGGTAGCCTGAATACATAAATACTTTTTGCCGGAAAGCTTTGAATAGTCTGCAAGTGCCATAGCCGTTACAAATTCACGCCCTGCATAAGCATTAACCTCTTTTGCAATCTCCTCCGCCTTACTCACCGTTCGATTCAATATAAAAACCTGCTTTGCCCCCTTATCCAGAGCAAGCATAGCAACGCTTCGGGCCGCTCCGCCGGCTCCCAAAATCATAACATCCTCACCGTCCATGGTTACACCATCGCTTAACATGCCACGATAAAGACCCGGTATGTCCGTATTATATGCTTTAAAGCCGCCCTCCACCGGAACCAGGGTATTTACAGCTCCTATTCGCTTTGCAAACTCATCTACTTCCACTACATAGGAAAGCACCTCGGTCTTATGGGGAACTGTCACATTCAATCCGCCAAAATGCAGTGCATATGCACCGCGTATGGCATCTCCTACACTTCCATCTACCAGATATGGCAAATATACTACATTATGATTGTAAACCCTGGCAAGCTCATTATGAATTACCGGTGACAAGGTATGCTCCACCGGGTTTCCGATTACTCCCAAGGTCTTCGTGCGTCCATTAATTGTTACCGCCAAACTTCTCACACTCCTTTTTGTAAAAATGAAGGACCATGCGCTCCAAATAACGCTTCAACACAATCTGAAACTCTTCTTTTTTATCAATAGGCTTTACCAAAATACTGTGAATACCACACCTTTTAGCACCCCATACATCGGTAAAAAGCTGATCCCCCACAAACAAGGTATTGGAAACATCTGCTTGCATACGTCCCATACATTGTAAGTATGACTTCTTCGCCGGCTTATTTGCCTTGTAAACATAACCAATACCACCTACCGCTTCCGCAAAGCTTTTTACGCGAGGTTCTTTATTATTAGACATTACCATGGCCTGATAGCCCATAGCACGAAGCTTCTCAAAAAAATCGATTATCTCCGGAGTGGCCGGTGCACCATGACATACCAGCGTGTTATCTATGTCAAAAAGTACTGCCTTATATCCTTTTTCCTTAAAAGCTTCAAAGTCAACCTCATGCACACTGTCTAAATATTCATCCGGAAAAAACATGTTGAACATAATAACTCCCAAAAAAACAAAGCACAAAAAGGAACACCTCTTAAAAAGATGTTCCCATTAAAAATTATAATTTTTTAACCAGCGAATTGTGATAGGAAATTAAAATGTACTTACCAAAAGTAACAATCACAATTCCAAATACCATGTAGGTTAAAGCACCGTACATAAACTGTGTGGCATTTACATACCAAGCAAGTTCGCCCCATAGCTTTTCTCCAAAATATATAAACAAAAGCATCGGCACCGCCATACACAGAAGAATAATTCGAATTTTGTCTACTACATTTACGTATTTCTTTGCCTTAGCAATTTTTTCTTTCATAATGCCTCCATCCGCGTATTATTTCTTGAATACGCTCTTTAACTCTTCCATAAAAGTATCTGCATCTTTAAATTCACGATAAACAGATGCAAAACGTACATACGCTACTGCATCCAATGACTTTAGCTTCTCCATAATAAGCTCACCCACATAAGAGGACTCTACCTCACTTCTCTCCAAGGAAAAAATACTATTTTCCACGGAGTCAATCGCCTCAGCCATCTGTTCGGAACTGATTGGGCGCTTATGACATGCTTTCATAATTCCCATTTCAACCTTAGCACGATTGTACGCTTCCCTCGTAAGGTCTTTTTTGATAATCATAACCGGTAACGTTTCAATTTTCTCATATGTAGTAAAACGCTTACCACACTCCTCACAGACACGACGTCTACGGATAGAGTTAAACTCCTCTGCCGGTCTGGAATCAATTACTTTCGTATTTACATAATTACAAAATGGACATCTCATCTTATAAATACCTTCCCTATTTACGTATTATCTTATTCTATCAAAATACTCATTTCACGTCAACCAGAATAATATCAGGACCTATCTGCTTTATTTCATTAAAACAAATCACATAATCCGGTTCCGTAGGAAAAAGATAATTCCACTTGCCCCCGCATGCCGGAATAAAAATTTTTTCAATACAACCATTACAAGGATTAAATTCGATATCCTGCACTCTCCCCAATTTTCTGCAATCCCTTATATTGATAACTTCCTTACACTTTAACTCTGAAAATAACATAACACACCTTTTTATTTTATTATATGTGAATACGGCATAAAATTCCACAACCGGGTCCATACTATACTTTAGCATTATTAACCTTTGGAGGTTTTATGGGAAAAGTAGAAATATGCGGTGTAAATACAGCCAAGCTTCCGCTTTTAAAAGAAGCCGAAAAAACAGTGCTTTTTGAACGTATTGCAGA
Organism: Lachnospiraceae bacterium; assembly: GCA_045631045.1. GTDB lineage: Bacteria > Bacillota > Clostridia > Lachnospirales > Lachnospiraceae > RGIG6307. Next base: position 156 of record JAZQUB010000038.1, on the reverse strand, counting down.
GGGCGATATGGCAGCAAGAGAACAATATATAGAAGGAAACCTGCGACTTGTATTAAGTGTCATCAAACGCTTTGGTGCAAGCGACGAAAATGTGGACGATTTATTTCAGATTGGATGTGTCGGCCTCATTAAGGCCATCGATAATTTTGATCGAAC
>JAZQUB010000037.1:0-19175 GCA_045631045.1 Lachnospiraceae bacterium | reverse complement strand
CCTCGGTTGTCTCTGCGTTCACCGCTAAAGCCACCTTGTCTGTTTTCACCACGACCATCTCTGCGTTCGCCATTGTTCTGACGATTATCGCGATTATAGCCACCCTGGCGATTATCGCCTCGATTTTCACCTCGGTTGTCTCTGCGCTCGCCGCTTGTCTGACGATTTTCGCTGTTATAACCGCCCTGACGATTGTCAACACGATTGTCGTTTCTAACCGGTTTCTGTGCATTTTCCTTATTTGTTACAACAGGTGCTTTTGGTTGCACTGTCTGTACCGGTGTCGGTGCCACATCCTGTGCAGGTGCGGATACCACAGTCTGTGCAGGTGTTACCTGCTGCACTGCCTTCGCAGGTGCTTCTGTCTGTGTTGCCACCTGATTCTGTTCCGGTGCCGGTTTTACCGGTGTGGTCTGCTGCGCCTGTTGCTTATTTGATTTGCCTTCACCCAAAATAGCCTTAAACTTCGCCGCCACCTGCTCTGCACTGATTTCGCTTTTGGTATTAGCCTGCTGCTGTGGCTTTTGTTGAGGTTTCTGCTGTGGTTTTTCCTGTGGTTTGTTTCTTGGACCACCCATCCCCGTCTTACTGTGCTGTGGATTACCAACAATTACAATACGTTTTTTCTTTTTTGGTGCTTCCTGTGCCGCTTCCTTTGACTGCTCTGCAGTTTCTGTCACCTTCGGCTGTTCCACCGGTGCAACCTGCTTTGGCTGTTCTGCAGGTGCAGAAACCTTCGGTGCTTCCTGTGCTGCACCAAATTTCTTTTTTACCATTTCTACGGCACTGTCTTCCAAAGCACTCTGCGCTACTTTTCCCTCGATGCCGTTTACCTGTAAATAACTTACAATTTCTTTACTTTGTATGTTTAACTCTTTTGCGAGTTCATATACTTTCATTTTACCCATGCTCACTACCTCCGTTTATTTATCAAGACTTTCAAGGTGATTTATAATGGACTTTGCAAAGCCCTCATCCAACACTGCTATGGAAGCACGTATCTCTTTGCCGATTGCATGGCCCAGAGATTCCTTGGTTCCATATTCAAAACATGAGACCTCATAAAAGCTGCATTTGTCTTTAAATAACTTTTTTGTATTGTCGGATGCATCTGTTGCAACAATCACCAGACATGCACTGCCATCTTTCACTGCGCCTTCCGCTGCGAACTCACCGCTTACCAGATTCCTGGAGCGAGTACAAAGTCCCAGCAAAGACTCCACCTTATTCTGCTTCAATATTAATAAACTCCTCTTCCAGCGCCGCGTATACTTCCTTTGGAATACTCATTTTAAAAGAGCGTTCAAGACCCTTGGATTTAATTGCCTTTTTGAGGCACTCCTCGCTCTTACACAAATACGCACCGCGTCCGTTCTTTTTGCCTGTTACATCCAAAACAAATGTATCTTCCGGTGTGTGTAAAATTCGCATTAATTCTTTTTTACTCTTCATTTCACCGCAGCCGATACATAATCTCATTGGAATTTTTTTATTCATCGTACTCATCATACTCCTCGTATTCGCTATCCTCATCCAGATAGTCTTCATAACGGAATCCGTATGCGTCCTTTGCCTGAGTCTCACTCTTAATATCAATCTTGTAGCCTGTAAGTCTTGCTGCAAGGCGGGCATTCTGACCTTCCTTACCAATTGCAAGGCTTAATTGATAATCCGGAACAACAACCTTCGCTGTTTTATCATCCGGGTCAGCAAATACTGCAACAACTTTGGATGGTGCAAGTGCATTTTGGATAAAGTTACCCGGATTTTCGTCCCAAGGAACAATATCGATTTTTTCACCACGAAGCTCGTCTACAATTGCATTTACTCTGGCACCGTTCATACCTACACATGCACCAACAGCATCCACGTTTGGATTATTGGAACGAACCGCCATCTTGGTACGACTGCCTGCTTCACGAGCGATACTCATGATTTCTACTGTGCCATCACTGATTTCCGTAACTTCTGACTCAAACAATCTCTTTACTAATTCCGGATGGGTACGGCTTACGGTAATACGTGGTCCCTTTGTAGTATTTTTTACTTCTACAATGTACACCTTAACTCTCTGAGTTGGTACCAATACTTCGCCCTTAACCTGCTCGCTCTCTAATAAAAGAGCATCTGCCTTACCTAAATTGATGCTTACGTTTTTGTCAACAACACGCTGAACAATACCGGTAACAATTTCCTTTTCCAGTTCAGAATACTGATTGTAAACAACGCTTCTTTCCTCTTCACGGATTTTCTGTAAAATCACATTCTTTGCATGCTGTGTAGCAATACGGCCAAATTCTTTGGACTTGATTTCTACATGAAGCATATCACCCACCTGTGCTTTTTTGGAAACCTCCAATGCATCATCCAATGTAATTTGAAGAACACTATCTTCTACATCATCCGCAGTCTCAACCACTTCTCTGACAGCGTATACTAAGAAATCACCGGTTTCACGATTTACTTCCACCTTAACATTGTCAGCCTTACCAAAATGGTTCTTACATGCTGCTAATAAAGAGTTTTCAATGGTCTCAAACATAACCTCTTTGCTGATTTCTTTCTCTTTTTCCAAAATATCAAGTGCCTCTAATAATTCTTTGTTCATTTTTCCTTTTTCCTCCTAAAGACTTTTTAAAATATATCAACTAAAAATCTAATGTCAAACGGATAATTGCAATTTCACTACGCTTAAAGGTGCGTTCACCCTGTTCTTCTTCTATAGTCAGGCTTTCGCTGTCAAAACTTTTTAAAATACCTGTAAATTCCTTTACTTTGTCTATCGGCTTAAAGGTTTTAATTTCTACTTCCTCACCGATACTATGCTGCAAATGACGGTCTTTTTTCAAAGTACGTCCCAGTCCCGGACTGCTGACTTCCAATGTGTAGGATTCATCAATAAAATCCTCTTCATCCAGTACATCGGAAAATGCCCGATTCACCTCTACGCAGTCATTAATATTGACCCCTTCCGGCTTGTCAATGTACACACGTAAGTACCAGTCATTGCCTTCCTTGACATACTCTACGTCATACACACTTACTCCTACCTTCTCTACGATTGGTCCCAGTAAGCTTTCTGTTTTTGCTTCGTAGTTTTCTCTTTTTGACATGTGTTCTCCCTTCGTTTGCTAATGGTTTTATTACAACAGTTTAGCCATACAGCTCGATTTGACTGCTACGCAGTCTTTCTCGCTGCTAACGCAGCTAAAAATCTCGCTATGGCAGAACGCCATATACGAAAAAGTAAGATATTTTTTATGCATGCAAGCAGCACAAAATATCTTACTTTTTCGTGCATGGCTAAACTGTTGTAACAAATAAGAGTTTGCCGAAGCAAACTCTTATAGTAACATCTTATTTAATTCTCTTACAGTTTAGCACTAATTCTTGGAAAATGCAAGAGGTTTTTTTGGCATTTTATTATAATATTCTGATTGATAATGTGGTTGAACGATGCAACATTTTTGGCATATCAGTCAAGAATCATGCCCTTTTTCATCTGTAACCCTCCAAAATTTAACCCACCGTTAAAAACGATGGGTGGTGTTATTTTCATGGTTTCCCATGAATTTAATTTATCTTAATTATATCAAAAAAAGCAAAAATCAAGTCTTTCTTTATTAATATAATACATATTTAAGTATACGCATTTCCATCCACAAAATGCATTGCTATTTTTCTTGATAATCAACCGATGTCACAATGCCATTTTCAATATAAACATATCTATTATCAGAATAGCACCATTGTTCACTTATTCCCCATGAGTATTCACTAATATTCTTTTTTTCTGGTTCTCCCCACTGAGTGTTATATATTACCTCTTTTGCGCTCATGCCAACTCGAGGTTTTTCTGATATCGCAACTATCTCATTTTCATTTTCTGTATTTTGAACAATTTCGCTACTATCATACACAACCTCACCATTCTTTTTTACTACTAAAGTGCCAATCCCATTATATCCAACTAATACATTATATTTGTCCCCACTACTTGTAAATTGCATCGCAAAATTTTTGTTATATTCATCTTTTGCCCATTTTTCCATATTGGTTCTACTGTCTGCCATTTCTGTATACGAAAATTCTGAAAAATTAGAACTATCTATTATCGTTTTATATGTATTTGTTTCGTTTACCCACTCTAATGAAACTATTACATTTTCAAGACCTTGTTCTTCGGCATATTTTGCAATGCCAATCTTATAATCCTCTTCACTCTTTCCACAACCACTTAATAGAAATGCAATTAAGCAAAATAAGAATGCAATTCTTTCCATATATTTCATTTTAGTATCACCTTCCCTTTACGTATTTGTAAAATTAATTTATTCTAACCTTTACTCAAATATATCATTTCCTTTTTTGATATTTTTATTATACCAAATAAATCATTTCTTTCCAGCAGAAATTTGCATTCTATTTACAGTAATATATATTTGCCTATAGTTGAACGATACACCATTTTTGGAGCATCAGACAAGCCTATTCCTCTTTTTCCATAACCAGGCAGAACGGCTTTCTTTATTGCTCTTTTTGCCTTGCCAGTAGTACGTGCCTTTATGGAACGTTTAAAACTCGGCTCACGCATCCCTAATTTCATAAATCATGTCCCCTCTTGTAATTATAGTTTTAATAGCAACGACCGCAAGGTGTTTTGCCCATTCTCTCAGCTTCCTCAACAGTAACTTGGTACGGGTTGTTCATACCACAGCTAGTGCTTGATTTGTGATATCTTTTCGCTGTATCATCGACCCATACTTTAGCTGAACTTCCGCTTGATGAGGATTGCGTGGAAGATGTAGGCTTGGCCGTTGGTTGAATAGTAGGCTCTGGTGTAGGAGTCGGTGTTGCTGTAGGTTCTGGAGTCGGTACCGCCGTTGGCTCTGCTGTTGTCTTAACAGTAGGAGTTGGCGTTGGTGACGTAATTGCCAGAGGAGTTTCAATTGATTCTGTGTCCATAGTCCCTTCAGTAGTTTCTGTTACTATCTGAGTTGGTAGTGTATTTGAAGTCTCTTCGCTTGTTGCATCAGACCCCATTCCGAAAATAAAGAAGATTAAAGAGAGCACAGACAAAGAAGAAACTATAATAGTCTGTTTCTTTTGCTTTCCTGGGTCATCTTTCAATTTCTTCCTGAAAAATAGTAGCCATATTACACCGGCAATCCATCCAAATGCAAGAAGTATACTCAAGATACAAAGCATTCCTATCCCCTTGAAGCATGTTGTTAAACAACTACCATTTGTTTTTGTTGTTGATTTCTTACTCATTAGTAAATTCCTCTTTTCTTTAATTAGTATCAATAATAATATTAGTATTTTTGAGCCTTAGTTCAAGTAAGTTGAACGATACACCATTTTTGGAGCATCAGACAAGCGCTACATCTTGTATCCTCTCTTTCATATACTCCCGTATATTGTTGTGAGGATTTATACCATGTATCTCTGTATGCTTATTATATCATAACATAGCAATTTATACCAACTGTTTTTAGAATATCTGCATCTATTGCATAATAAAAACTGCATTAGCTCTACAGCAAAGCTGTATCGCTATCGCTACGCTCGTCAAATAGAAATAGAGACGGTCAGTCACATGCGAGCATGGACTGACCGTCTCTATTTCTATTTTCCTCTGCGTTTCCGTTACATCATCGGCTGCTGTGGCATCTGTGGAATGTCTTCCTTAATAGTAGCCACAACGCTTTCTGTAGTAAGTAATGTGCTTGCTACGCTGGTAGCGTTCTGTAATGCGCTTCTGGTAACCTTAGCAGGGTCTAAGATACCTGCAGAAATCATATCTACATATTCTTCCTTCAATGCATCGAAGCCTACACCGATTTCAGATTCACGAACCTTATTGATAATAACGCTGCCTTCTAATCCTGCGTTGTATGCAATATGGAATAACGGAGCTTCCAAAGCCTTTAATACAATCTGAGCACCGGTCTTTTCATCGCCTTCTAAGGTGTCTGCAAGTTCTGCAACCTTCTTGGAAGCGTGGATGTAAGCACTGCCGCCGCCGCTTACAACACCTTCTTCTACGGCTGCTCTGGTAGCTGCCAAAGCATCTTCCATACGAAGCTTTGCTTCCTTCATTTCAGGTTCTGTAGCTGCACCAACACGAATTACTGCAACACCACCGGAAAGCTTCGCAAGACGCTCCTGTAATTTCTCTCTGTCAAATTCAGAAGTGGTTTCTTCAATCTGATTCTTAATCTGACCAATTCTGCTTGCGATTGCATTCTGGTCGCCTGCACCGTCAACGATAACGGTAGCTTCCTTCTGAACCTTTACGCTCTTAGCACGGCCGAGCATACCAAGATTAGCTTCCTTTAAATCAAGACCAAGCTCTTCGCTGATTACGGTACCGCCTGTTAAAATGGCGATATCCTGGAGCATAGCCTTACGCCTGTCACCAAAGCCCGGAGCCTTAACAGCCACTACGCTGAAAGTACCACGTAATTTATTTACGATTAATGTAGTAAGTGCTTCGCCTTCTACATCTTCTGCAATAATAAGTAACTTTGCACCGCTCTGAACAATCTGCTCTAATACAGGCAAAATTTCCTGGATATTAGAAATCTTTTTGTCCGTAATTAAAATATATGGATTTTCCAAAACTGCTTCCATTTTGTCCATATCTGTTGCCATATATGCAGAGATATAGCCCCTGTCAAACTGCATACCTTCTACTAAATCAAGTTCGGTAAGCATTGTCTTGGATTCTTCGATAGTAATAACACCGTCTCCGCTAACCTTTTCCATAGCGTCAGCAACTAACTGACCAACAGAATCATCGCCTGCAGAAATTGCTGCAACTCTGGCAATGTGCTCCTTACCATTTACACGAGTGCTCATTTCCTTGATTGCTTCTACTGCACAATCGGTAGCCTTCTTCATACCCTTTCTGAGAATGATTGGGTTTGCACCTGCTGCCAGGTTCTTCATTCCTGCATTAATCATAGCCTGTGCAAGAACGGTTGCTGTAGTAGTACCGTCACCTGCTACGTCATTAGTCTTATTGGCAACTTCCTTTACAAGCTGTGCACCCATATTTTCGAAAGCATCTGCTAATTCAATTTCCTTTGCAATAGTAACACCATCGTTGGTAATAAGCGGTGCACCGAATGCTTTGTCAAGTGCCACGTTACGACCCTTAGGACCAATGGTAACACGTACTGTATTTGCTAATTTATTTACGCCTTCCTCTAAGGCTGCTCTGGCTTCTGCGCCGTATTTAATTTCCTTTGCCATGTCAAAAACCTCCCGTCCGATTATTTAAGAACTGCTAAAATATCGCTCTGCTTTACAATGATGTATTCCACATCTTCCACTTTCACTTCTGTACCTGCGTACTTGGAATAGATAACCTGATCACCAACTGCAACTTCCATCTTCACTTCTTCTGTGCCCGGACCAACAGCAATAACTTCTGCCTGCTGCGGCTTTTCCTTTGTCTGGCCAGGTAAAACAATGCCGGACTTTGTAGTTTCTTCTGCAACCAGCTGCTTTAATACAACTCTGTCACCTAATGGTACTAATTTCATAATAGAACCTCCTTATAAAAACCTTTATAGGCTTTAACCTTTTATTAGCACTCTTCTTATTTGAGTGCTAATACTATATTAGTACATTTTGGGAAAAATGCAAGAGGTATTTCTATATTTAATAATTATTTTAGGATCCTTTTATATTTTTCCCACTAAAAAGAGCTTCCACCTTAAAATCAGGCGCAAACTCTTTTGTACTTAACATTTAATTTCCAAATAACCAACCAATTTGCTCAAGTCATAGTTTTCTAACATACCCAAGGTAGGGTCATAGAACTTTCCATCAAAATGCAGTAAATAATGACTGAATCTTCCCATCTTTTCCATCATAATACAACACTTCGGAAGTTTCACATCCAAAGCCCCCTGAGTATAATAAATGATATCGCTATGGTCAATACCATAGTAATTAATCGCAGAAATCACTCTGCCCATAGTTCCCTGCCATTCTCTGCAATCCATCACCTCAATAACATCTGCAATGGTAACACCTGCAAGCATCGCCACTACCGTCTGACCGCACAAACCATCATTTGGCTGCTTAATCAAATCAATACTATCCATTTTACGGATTGGATGATCTACAGAATATGGACTACGATGATTTACCTTAATCAAAGAACCATTTACATGAAGCAATATTCTATGTACCTGTTCTACATCAATGCCTTCTAAATCTGCATGTTTGATACGAATCATATATTCGCCTTTGTCAATTGGCAAAAGCTCACATTCCACAATTTCATTATTCAAAACAACATCCGCTTTAATAACTTCACGCTGCTTGCACACTTCCCAAATATTAAAAGGAATATGAATAAAGCCGCCTTTTTCTTTTAATTCCATTTTGCTTTCAAAATAATAACGCATAAAGCCTCCTACAGAGTCACTTATATATAATACAAAACTAAAATTCACAAATTTTTTTCATTTTACCACATTATGTTTGTAATGTGAAGTTTTTTTGTAAAATTTTTAACAATTTCTGCGATAGCAATATAAAACACCACAGCACATGCCATGGTGTTTTAAATCTTTCTTTTTATTTGTTTTTCAACTTTAATTCCACCAAATGTGCAATCATATCCACACATTCTTCCAGACTGATGGTGCTGCGATTTGAGATTAAATCCTTACCGCTGCTATGCTCCCACTTGCCATTAGAATAGTAAGAATAAAAATTATTTCAGGTCTGGTCCATTCGACAAACCAGTTTGCAGGATTCCTCATCACTCATTTTGTACTTCTTGGAAATCATTTTTACACGTTCTTCAAACGGACCATAAATATATACGTTAATACAGTCCGGATCATCTTTTAAATATGTAATCAGATAAGCGTCCGATAATAATGCAGAATTCCTGTGCGACCTGCCGAATTACCTTTTCCTCTGCCCGGAACAGTCTGTCTTCTTCTTCGCCAAAGCCTACGCTAAATCCCAAAATCGGCTTTAGGATACGTGAATTGACGCTTTCATCCGTATCAATATCAATGCCAATCTCATGTGCTGCCTTTGTAAGAATATCCTTATCATAAAACAGAAGTCCTAATCGATCTGCCAAAATCAAGCCCATCTCATGCCCATTTGTACCAAATTCTCGTGCAATTGTAATTACGATTTTTTTATCTGCCATGTTTCCCTCTTCCGTGAACCCACTACTTCATAATATATATAATATATTACTTTCAGGATTTCTCGTGAATGACTTTGGCAAAATATTGTAGGAATACTGTAATAGTATCATCAGATATTGCTATCTATCCGACTAAGCGAATACTTTTGCTATCACGGTCGGACTAGTACGTCAAATTTCCCCGACCAGTCACAAATTTTGACGAATCAGTCGGGATAAACTCGGTACGAGAACTATTTTTCACTTCACTTGAACCGTATCAATAATCTCCATGGCTTCATCCATGTATTTTTCAAGCCATGCACGAGCTGTATCATTTTTAATCACACACCAGCCTGATTCTTTCTGGAAGCATATAAATTCCCATATTCCGCCGTTATAATTACCCTGGGATGCCTCATAACCGCCAATTTCAATCGTCTCACTTTCCAGTCCGGTTCCGCATACTCCCCATGCATCATAGTACAGAAAGCTTAATTTGCCTTCGTTTTCCCACTCTGGCCAAAAGTATATTCCAAAGCTACTGCTTTCCTCAGAGTATTCTTTTATCTCATACTCCCACCCCTCAGGGATGCTTATAGACAAAGTATGCTCACCATAGCTGGCAGATACCCTTGTTGTGTCTGAAGTCTCTTCTACAACATCATCCTCCTCGGGATTCTCTGTCGCAGCATCATCAAAGGAAACCGTCTCATTAGAATCTACCTGCGCCACCCAGCCAAGTTCGCGCAGTGCATCCAATACCGCTTTTGGAATATCATCCAAACTTCCGTCCTCCAGCTTCCGGACCGCATACGCACCGGTTCGTGCAGGGTAAGTCTCCTCAATTCCATCGTGCAGTACCCATACTTTATCACCACTTTCCAACTTTTCAAACAGCTTGTCATTTTTCAGTGGATTTGACATTGCAATTGGGCTATTACCATCTATCAGCATATATGTACCGTTTTGAGTAATCAGCACGTTTCCAACTGTCATACTCAGACTTTTGTGGCTTAGACACCATACGGTAACCAGAAAGCTCAACGCCACTGCCGCACATATTCCTCCCAAAATCCATAACCATTTTCTTTTCATACACATACACCTCCTTCTACCATATATCTACCCTTTAACCCAAAAATCTGACAAAGAAAACAAATCCCACTAACGCCTCAGAATCAGGCAATTCGTGGGATTTTAAGTAAGACTCACATCTGTGCCGCTAACTCCAAAGCTGCCTCAATAGTCTTATCCATATCATAATATTTGTAATTACCCAGTCTACCGCCAAAAAACACCTTGGTTTCTTGGTCTGCAAGGGCACGATACTTGGCAAACAATTCACCGTTCAGGGTATCATTAATTGGGTAATATGGCTCCATACCCGCCTTCCACTCTGTTGGATATTCACGGCTGATAACGGTCTTGTCCTGTTTGCCAAACTCAAAATGCTTGTGTTCAATAATACGAGTGTATGGCACTTCTCGCTCGGTATAATTTACTACTGCATTGCCCTGATAATTTGGAATATCCAGCACTTCCGTCTCAAAAGAAACAGTTCGATACTGAAGCGGACCATAGCAAAAATCATAATATTCGTCAATCATACCGGTGTAAATCACCTTATCTGCCACATCTGGATTTTCAGTAATAAAATGCTTAAATTCCGTATTTAACAAAATGTCTGTGCCTTCAAACATCTTTTCAATGATAGCAGTGTAGCCACCCATTGGAATGCCCTGGTAACGGTCATTGAAGTAATTGGTATCATATGTAAAACGAAGGGGCAGGCGCTTAATAATAAATGCCGGTAACTCCTTGCAGTCTCTGCCCCACTGCTTCTCGGTGTAACCCTTTACAAGCTTCTCATATACATCCACGCCAACCAGGGATAACGCCTGTTCTTCCAAATTCTGTGGCTCTATAATACCCAGCTCTGCAATCTGCTCTTTAATCTTTGCCTGTGCCTCGGCCGGTGTACGAATCCCCCAAAGCTTACTGAAGGTATTCATATTAAAAGGCATATTATACAATTCATCCTTATACACTGCAATCGGAGAATTTACATAATGATTAAATTCCGCAAACTGATTGATATACTCCCAGGTTGCCTTATTGGATGTGTGGAAAATATGCGCACCGTATACATGCACATGAATATTTTCCATTTCCTTTGTATAAATATTACCACCAATATGGCTCCTTTTGTCAATTGCAAGGCAGGTCTTTCCCTGCTTTGTCATTTCCTGTGCAAATACTGCCCCAAATAAACCGGTACCTACAATTAAATAATCATATTTTTTCATATTAATTAAATCCATAAATTTTTTGTACTATTTTATACACAACTACTGCTAATTTACGCCCTACACTGCCCGGCAAATTTACTCCAATACCAAGCACCGTAAAACGAAGTCTTCTGTAAAGAGACTTATCCATTCCCTTCAAATCTGTCCATAACTGCTTTTTCATGGCAAGGTGCTCATCTGTTCCGCTTTTAATTGCCAAAATAGAAGAAACCGTTGTAATAATGGACAAATAATTAAACATGTATTTTTCCAAATATGCATTGGTCACTTCTCGCTTTAAGAAGGACTCTGCCATAATACGATTTACACGCATCTGCTGATCCAAACGACGAATCATTACCTTTTCATTTACCGACTGATCATCACGCCCGATAAAATATCTGTAAAAATCTACGTTCAAATAGTACATATGCTTTACACTCGGCAACGGGTCAAACACAAAAATATTATCCACATAAAAAGTATGCTTTGGAAGCTCCAGATCACATGCTCTTAGCATCTTAGTTTTGTAAATAACAGAATGCATTAATAAATACTTACCAATTGGAAAAGGCTTCATATCATTCCAAGTAAACACTCTGTTAATTGGAAGATATTTGGAATACTCCATAACCTTTTTGTGCTTTGCACCTTGCTTTTCATATACATAATTGCTGATTAAAAGTTCAATATCATCCTGATACACTTCCAGCGTATCCAAAATAGCCTGAAGTGCTTTTTCATCCACCCAGTCATCACTGTCCACTACCTTAAAAAACTTGCCGGTAGCATTGCGAAGTCCTGCATTTACCGCCTCGCCATGACCGCCGTTTTCCTGATGAATCGCTTTTACGATTGAAGGATATTCTGCAGCATATCGGTCTGCAATTTCAGCGGTACTATCCTTGGAACCATCATTTACTATTAAAATCTCTACACGTTCACCACCGGTAAGCAATGTATTAATACAATGCTCCATATAAGCTTCTGAATTATAAGAAGGAATTGCTATACTTAATAACTTTTGTGAATTCATAATGAAATCTCCATGGAATTTTTGTAAAGTAAATTATATACATAATACAATATTTTCCTTCAACAATCTATTATTTTTTTCTTAAAAATATTTTTTATTCTTTTTCAACGGAAACCCTTGCATTTTAAGGCACAATCTGCCAAAATAGAAATAGTGCGTAAAATTAAGTTTTCTATTTAGAAAAAGGAGTTTGTAAATGATTAGTGCAAATAATGTAACGTATCGTGTAGGCAAAAAAGCCTTATTTGAAGATGTAAACATCAAATTTACCGAAGGTAACTGCTATGGTCTTATCGGTGCCAATGGTGCAGGCAAATCTACTTTTTTAAAGATTTTATCCGGTAAATTAGAAACCACAAAAGGAGAGATTACTATCACACCTGGCCAAAGACTTTCTGTTTTGGAGCAGGACCACTTTAAATATGAAGACTGCGTAGTTATGGACGTAGTAATCATGGGTAATGAGCGTCTTTTCCAGATTATGAAAGAAAAGGAAGAAATTTATGCAAAGGAAGACTTCACCGATGAAGACGGTATCAGAGCTTCTGAATTAGAGGGTGAATTTGCTGAATTAGACGGCTGGGAAGCAGAGTCCAATGCCGCTATGCTTTTAAATGGTCTTGGTATTGATACTTCTATTCACTACGCTATGATGAGTGACTTAACCGGTAATGACAAGGTGAAAGTTTTACTTGCAAAAGCATTGTTTGGTAATCCGGACATCTTACTTCTGGACGAACCTACCAACCATTTGGATTTAGATGCAATTGCATGGTTAGAAGAATTTTTAATTAACTTTGAAAATACGGTTATCGTAGTATCTCACGACCGTTATTTCCTCAATAAAGTTTGTACCCATACTGCTGATATTGACTATGGCAAGATTCAGCTTTACGCCGGAAACTACGACTTCTGGTATGAATCCAGCCAGCTTCTGATCAAGCAGATGAAGGAAGCCAATAAGAAAAAAGAAGAAAAAATCAAAGAATTGCAGGAATTCATTTCCCGTTTCTCTGCAAATGCTTCCAAGTCCAAGCAGGCTACCAGCCGTAAGCGTGCTTTGGAAAAAATTGAGCTTGATGAAATCAAGCCTTCCAGCCGAAAATATCCTTATATCGACTTCCGTCCGGACAGAGAAATCGGTAACGAAGTTCTTATGGTAGAGGGTATCTCCAAGACAATTAATGGTGAAAAAATTTTGGATAATATTTCTTTTATTGTTGGGCATGATGACAAAATTGCTTTTGTAGGCAGCAACGAAATTGCCAAAACCACTCTCTTCAAGATTTTAATGGGCGAAATGGAGCCGGACGAAGGTACCTACAAGTGGGGCGTTACTACTTCACAGGCTTACTTCCCTAAGGATAATACTGAAGAATTTGACAACAATTACACTATCGTAGACTGGCTTACCGGCTACTCTCCTGTTAAAGATGTAACTTATGTTCGCGGGTTCCTTGGACGTATGCTCTTTGCAGGCGAAGACGGTGTAAAGAAAGTTAACATTCTTTCCGGTGGTGAAAAAGTACGTTGCTTGTTATCCAAGATGATGATCAGTGGTGCAAACTGTCTCATATTTGACGAGCCAACCAACCACCTTGACATGGAATCTATTACAGCATTAAACAATGGCGTAATCAAGTTCTCTGGTGTGGTACTGTTCTCCTGCCACGATCACCAGTTTGTTCAGACTACTGCAAATCGTATTATGGAAATCCTTCCAAACGGTTCTTTAATCGACAAGATTACTACTTACGACGATTACCTTGCAAGTGATGAAATGGCGCGTAAGCGTACTGTTTACAATGCAGATGATGCTAAGGCTATGGATGTTGTATCTGAGGATTAATTTATAGTAAATATTTCAGGTGCATATGCTTTTGTATATGCACCTGTATTTTATCAGAAAGGGGTATGTTATTATAAAACCTATCGACTTACATGTTCATTCCAACAAATCTGATGGCAGCAATACACCTTATGAATTAGTATACATGGCTATGAAAAAGGGGCTTGCCGCCTTTGCACTGACAGACCATGATACCGTAGATGGTATTGATGAGGCATTGGCATGTGCAGAACAGCTTCTTGCGCAAAGCATGGACACCACCTCCGGCATTACATTGTGTGATGTTCCAGAAGTGATTCCGGGTATTGAACTTTCCACGGAGTATCAAGGCAAGGACATTCACTTGATCGGTTTATATATCGACCACAACTCTCCTGCTTTTCAAGCACATCTTAATCACTTTGTAGATTCCCGCGTGGAGCGCAACCGCAAAATGTGCGCCCGCCTGACAGAAGCCGGTGTTGATATTTCCTATGAAAAGCTTGTAGAAGAATTTCCGGATAGCGTACTGACCCGTGCTCATTATGCAGTTTATCTGGTAAACAAAGGCTACTCTCTCAGCAAAGAAGACGCCTTTAGCCAATACCTGGGTGACCACACCAAATACTTTGTATCACGAGAAAAAATAACACCGGAAATGGGTGTGAAACTGATTTCAGACGCCGGTGGCATTCCTATTCTGGCTCATCCTATTCTCTACCGAATGTCTGATGCCAGACTTGAAGAGCTGGTTGCTCGCCTGAAAACAGCAGGCCTTGTGGGTATTGAGGCAATATACGCAACCTACAATCATGCCGAGGAACGACAGATTCGTAAATTAGCAGACAAATATGACCTTTGCATTTCCGGTGGCAGCGACTATCACGGCGAAGCCAAAGCCGGTTTAGAACTGGGAACTGGGTATGGAAAGTTGTTCGTGCCGGAAGATGTATTATGGAAGTTAAAAAACAAAAAGGATAACGATTATGCAATTTAAAAATCAATCCAAATTAAAAGCTGTCACCTTCAGCTACGACGATGGTGTAACACAGGATATTCGATTAATCGAACTACTGAACAAATACGATCTTAAATGTACATTTAATCTAAACTCCGAGTTGCTGGGCAGAAATAACATTTTAATACGTCAAAATCAACGTATTGCTCACTATAAAATTGCCCCGGAAGACGTGAAATACGTTTATGAAGGGCATGAAGTTGCCGCTCACACCCTGACCCACCCTAGTCTGACGAAGCTTACCGAAAGTGAGATTATACATCAGGTAGAACAAGACCGCTTAAATCTGTCAGTGCTGGCCGGCTATGATGTAGTAGGTATGGCATACCCTTGTGGTGGCATCAACAACGACGACCGCGTGGCAGAAATTATAAAAAACAATACCAATATCAAATATTGCCGTACCATCACGAATACCGACAGTTTTGATTTACAAGACAATCTGTACCGCTTTAATCCAAACGTTTATCACATACTCGAATTTGACAGACTTATGAAAATGGCACGTGATTTTACGGAACTTACACCGGATAAACCTCAGATTTTCTACATATGGGGCCATGCTTACGAAATGGACTATACACCGGATTACTGGATAAAATTAGAAGAGTTTTTCGAGCTAATTAGTAAACGAGACGATATACTTTACGGAACGAATGCGGAAGTTTTACTGTAAGAATATAATTCTTTTAAATTATTCTGAAAGACTTGAAACACAGTTAAAAAAGCCTTTGCCATCATCTACAAGACCGGCAAAGGCTTTCCTTTTTTTATTCGATTATTTATGCTTCTACAATTAAGTATCGTCCATCTCCGATTACAAATACCTCGGCAGCTTCCAAAATGTCATCTTCTGTCATTCCATCCGTGTCAATGCCTTCTTCTTCAAAAAACTCCCATACTTCCTTTACAGAATTTACAATCACTGCCATACTATCAAGCAAAAATTCTTCGGCCTCCTCATAAGTATTCATTACTGTTTTGGAAAACAACTGTTCCTGATTGTCCAAAAAACACTGTAATACAGCTTCGTCAAATTCATGCATAATTAATATTCTCCTTTTAATTACTGATACAAAATATTAAAGCACCTGCGATAATATGTCTGACGGTTTGTCAATAATCACGTCTGCTTTATACTTTTCTAATTCGTCTCTGCCACGGAAGCCCCATAGCACACCAATCGTCCATGCGCCGGCACTTTTTCCGGTCATCATATCTGTACTGGTGTCACCTACATATGCAATATCCTGCACTTCTACATCCAGCTTCTTCGCCAGTTCAAACACACCATTTGGACTTGGCTTCTTTGGGCGTTCATCTGCCTGCCCCAAAATTCCATCAAAATAATCCTTTCCAAACAGAGTCTCTACCACATCTACTGTGCGCTCATGTGGTTTGTTGGAAAATACGGCGATTTTAATACCGGCCTTTTTTAATGCCTCCAGAGTCTCCGGTATTCCTTCATACGGCTTTACATGATACATGCAATGCTCCTTAAAAAACAACTGATACCGCAAAAAGGCTTTCTCAAAATATTCCCCTTCTGTGTCGCCTGAATATGCCAGGCAACGTTTCATCAAAGTGTCTGCCCCATCGCCTACGAAAACGTTGTATTTTTCTAATGGTATGGGGTCAAATCCGCATGTGCCAATGGCATAATTCGCACAATACCAAATAGACTCTAATGAGTCTGCAAGTGTGCCATCCAAATCAAAGATGACTGCTTTCTTCATGTCATTTCCTCGCTTGTCTAAAGTATAAGTAAAGATAATTGCTTTAATTCCTGGTATACTCTTCCAATAGGAAGGCCTACCACATTATTATAATCGCCTTTAATGCCTTTCACGTAACAGGCAAATTCATTTTGGATGCCATAAGCCCCTGCCTTGTCCATGCAGGTATCCAGACTCACGTAATGAGCAATCTCTTTCTTTGTCATAGGAAGCACTTCTACCTCCGTGCATTCGAAAAACGTGTGCGTCAAAGGCTCATCATTTTCTTCCCATACAAAGCTAACACTAGTATATACCTGATGTGTCTTACCTTGCAAGTGGTTAAGCATGGAAATTGCATTTTCTTTGGAATGAGGCTTTCCGAGAATCTCACCTTCCAGGACAACGATAGTGTCTGCCCCAATCACCAGTACCTCTGATGCATCCGGCACTCCAGCCTCACATTTTATCTTCGAAAAAACATCCTGTGCTTTCATAAGGGACAGTTCCTGCACCACTTCTTCCGGCACGGTTTTGGTGATGTTCTCCTCGCAGTCACTTGTTATAATAGAGAATTCCATCCCTATTTGTTGTAAAAGCTCCCGCCTTCTGGGTGATGCACTCCCTAAAACTATGTTCTTTGTACACTTCATTTTACTCTCCGTCCCGCAAACTGACTATATTTTCAAGCTTAATAATTGCCCAAAATTTTCATATTTCGTGCTTCTTCCCTTAAGCCTCTAAGTGCATTTTTTACAGCACTATCCGCCAAATTCCCTTCAAAATCAATAAAGAAACGATATTCCCAGTTACGTCCCTCTAAAGGTCTTGACTCAATCTTAGTCATATTTAAATTATTGTAAATAAAATGAGAAAGCATATGGTACAAAGAACCGCTTTCATTTGGTACCTCAAAACAAACACTGATTTTATTGGCATCCGGCCTAAAAACCTTTTGGTTTGTAACAATAATAAACCTGGTACTGTTGTCCTTTAAATTATTTACCCCTTTTTCTAAAATTTCAAGGCCGTAAATTTCGGCAGCAGTCTCGCTGGCAATGGCTGCCTGACCTGTAAGTCCGTCTTCTTTTACCTTTTGTGCTGCAAAAGCATTGTTTTTCATACTGATTTGCTGCCAACCGGTCTTACTAAGATAATTGGAAGACTGCATTAAAGACTGTGGATGAGAATATACCGTCTTAATGTCCTCTTTCTTGGTACCCGGAACTGCCATCAAACAGTGCTCAATCTTAATAATCTGCTCTCCCACAATATAATTTTCAAATTCCGTGAGAAGGTCGTAAATTTCATTTACGATGCCTGCTGTAGAATTTTCAATAGGAAGCACTGCAAAATCTGCGCTGCCTTCCTCAATGGCACTCATGGCATCCCGAAAGGTATCTACATGAAAGCTCTTAATTTCCTTACCGAAGAACTGATTCATGGCAGCCTGTGAATACGCCCCTTCTGCACCTTGAAACACCACCCTGGCCTGTCTGATACCTAAATCCTTTGTTTCAATAAAAGGAAGCTTGCTGGCGCAACCATGCTCCGCCAAAAGCTGATATTGAAGCTTTCGACTGATGGACATAATCTGCTCAAATAATTCCTGAACTGCATGTTTATTGAATTCTGTACTTGCCATGCCCTTCACTTTTTCTATTTTTTCCGCTTCACGTACTTTATCAAACACCTTTTTACCGGTCTCAATTTTGTACTCTGCAACCTCCTTGCAAACATCTACGCGCCTTTCATAAAGCTCCACAATCTGCTTGTCAATTGTATCAATCTGGTCTCTTAAAATCAATAAGTCTGTCGCCATATTTCCTCCAAATCATGACAGTCTGTGCCATGGTGTATTACTCTCCCTGAATTTCACGTATAGTCTCTTCCAGTACATCAAAATAAGTTTCAAATGTTTTTCTGCAACACAGTGGGTCCAAAATCGTCACACCCGGACTACGAAGTCCGGTAATGGAAAATCCCATAGCCAGTCTATGGTCGTCATGGGTCCTGATAACGGCCGGCTGTAAGCTGTGCAAAGATAACTTGCCTGTTGCGGAACGTTCTGACACCTGTGGATATATCACTACTCCATCCGCTTCTTCCTCCACATGC
>JAZQUB010000036.1:0-2410 GCA_045631045.1 Lachnospiraceae bacterium | reverse complement strand
TAATAGCAACCGTAATCATTTCAGTATTCATATTAACAAATCCATCCCCTTTGCTTAGAAAGCTAAGTCAACATAGGCAAATGGATGGTCTGTCAATTTACTGTGTTGATTGACATCTGTAAAATACTCGTAGCAACGAATTGTATAGGTCCCAGTACCCAAAATGTGGTCAAAGAATGCTGATGTGGGTACTGTTGACAGCGCAGTACCGTTATTCTTGGCCTGTTCACTGATTACATTAAACGATGCTGGCTTCCACCCCCATTGCGTAAAATACGGAAGTGATGTATTAAAGTCACCCACCAGGAAAACAGGATAATTCGGATACATATTTTTCAGTGAAGTCATAAACCGGTTGGTTTCATCTTTGCATTGTGTCCGCAATTCATCTGTGGCGATCGGCTTTGAAGCGCCTGTCAGATAGGTGTTGCCGTCAGCATGCTCTGTACGATAGGACCAGTGGGTATTGGCAACAATAAACTTCTTGCTGCTGTTTTCCAAAGACGAGAATTGGGCCCAGCTAATATTACGCATATGGTAGTTGTAGTTGGCGCCCATATCCTTCCACCAACTAAACACTTCAACACCGCTGTTGTCTACCTTAAACTTATCAGAACGATAGAGCAGCGAAGTATAGTTTGTTTTGCCCTCATAGGTAGCCCAATATCTGGAATACTTGATTCCATGGGTTTTTTCAATTTTCGACAAGTAGGTATTGAGAACATTGCTCCAGCTTCTGTCAACTTCTTGCATACCAATTACATCCGGCGTATAAGACACAAGCATGCCTGCAAAAATTTCTGCCCGGTAATTAGCATTCTTGTAACTGTCATCTGAAAATGCATCGGCTAATACATTGGCACTCATTACTCGTGCTGTTGTGCCGTTTGTAAGTTCACGGGAGCCTGTCAGCAAGGAGGTTCGATAATGTTCACCATCACCCAGCAATACTTCTCGTCCGTTAAAAACATTTTCACAAAGATAAGTAATTGCATTTTCTGCAGAACAGGAACCACCTACGTTGATTCGGAAAACTCCCTGATTTACCGTAACCGAATATTCCATAACCCTGCTTATGTGGTCATAACGGTTGGTATCTCCGAGCAAAATTTCGTGGGAAGCCTTGCTGGAAGATCTGTCCGAAACAACACGCAGACTTACACCGTATTTTTCAGAGATTTTGTTCTTTAACTGATTTGCATACTGCTGGTAATCCGAATTACTGTTGTCGTAGACGATCACATATTTGGAAAGCTCACTGGATTTAAATTGGATTTCACCAGAAACAGCGGTATTGGTAAGAACAAAGGGAATTGCAACCTTTTGACCCTTATTGCCATAGTGTCCCATAATTGCCGTGGTCACCCAGTGCTCCTGTGTTACACCGTCCATCTTATAGGTGTCGTACACAACACCGTTCACAGATAAGGTCAGCGTGTCAGCTGCGGTGCGCTCCAGCTTGAAATCCGCACCTTCTGCACAAATTGCAGCGATCGCAGCCGAATCCAGCACCTTCTTAGTCCAGTCACTACCATTGATACCAAAGCGCTGATGATAATACTTGCCGTTTTCCCGGATCACACGGAAAATATACTCTTTACCGTTACTCAGCTTAAAGCCAATATTGACAGCAAAGCCTTCTCCTCCAGTACCATCCGCACCGGCCAAATAGTTCTTGGCTTTCACAGAAATTGCCTGATATTCATCCTGAATCTCCATTAGCCAGGCATCTGCGTTATTGGGATAATAGGCATTCATAATGCCGTGTGCCTGATTGGCAGTATCCCATCTGTTGGCATCCTTGGCAGCTGCATGCAAACTGGGCTCAAAGCTACCGGTAATGTTGTAAGTCGTTTCAGTCGCAACAAAGCTGTAGGTATTGGTCTTCCAATCCAGCAGCAGAGGTTTTCCGTTGATGTACAGCTTCTGACTGTAGCCTTCATCGGGCGCTACTGTCAGAACAACAGTATCACCAATCCTATACACGGCCTTGTCAGCGGTTACCGTGCCGCATTCAAAAGACGGAATGGCAACCGTTGCCGTTTCCGGAGCTTTCACAAGCGTAAATGGAATCTCTACATTCTGTATGCCTCTATTGCCATTCATACACAGCCTGATTTGTGCCGTTTTGCCGTTATAAGCTTCGCCGAGGGCAACGGTTTTCATCAGTTGACCATCCACCCACAGCTCCGCATTGGCCCCTACAAGCTTAACATGGAATTCCACGCCGTCGCCATTGATCAGCTTCTCCTTCTGAGCAGCGGTCAAGTCAGCCTGCCATTTCCAACCGGTAAGGCTATTGTCTCCGCCCATATTTTGGAGCTTGTAATTCGGCTTATCTGTGTCAGTATTATGCAATCTGACCCGGTACTCTTTCCCATCATCGAAGATAAAGGAAATCTGCATAGAG
>JAZQUB010000035.1:0-2085 GCA_045631045.1 Lachnospiraceae bacterium | reverse complement strand
ACTTACGAGCAAGTTCTTTTCCTGCCCAATATAGAACTTCTTCCTCATGCTTGCCTAGAACAGAGCGTAAAATATTGTCTCGAATTAATTCGTACCCAAATGTCGGAATAGTTTTCATATCATTGTAAACCATGCCAAAACCTCCCTAAAACTTTCTGATTCTTTAGACTAATTATTAAATTGAATATATTTTTGTAGAAAAAAAATGTCCAAGACAGCGAAAAGTTACTTTTTTAATATTCATGAAATAATCGAGAGTGCCTTGACGCTTGTACCCGTTGAGAGTACAATGGACATGTCATAAATATTGTACCATGATGAAATACGCAGTCAATGCTCTACAAATCTTGTAAATGTATTGTTAAATGGTTGTGTATTTTAAGTACTAAGGGGGGTAACAATCTTGTCGAAAGATCGTGAGTTTTTATGGCGCCGCTTGCATTCCTTACTAGGTGTAATTCCGGTAGGTTTGTTCTTGGTGTTCCACTTATCACTCAACTTCACTGCTGTAGGTGGTGAAGAGCTGTACAATAATTCAATAGGAATTATGGAATTAGTTCCTCATTGGTTATTGTTAATAATGGAATGGGTAATTATTTATATCCCATTAATGTTCCACGCGTTTTACGGAATTTACATTGCATTTACTGCAACGCATAACACGAAGCGCTTTGGCACATTCCGTAACTGGATGTTCCGCATTCAACGTATGACAGGTATTTTCCTAGTAATCTTCGTTGCTTGGCACATATTCCAAACTCGTGTTCAGAAAGCTCTAGGAGCAGAAGTAGACTGGAACATGGTAGCTGAAATTGTAGATAATCCGTTGATGTTAGCATTCTACATCGTTGGTATTTTATCTGCTACATTCCACTTAGCAAACGGTATCTGGTCATTCTTAGTAAGCTGGGGTATTACGCAGTCTAAATCATCACAAAAAGTTGTGACTTATATTACAATGATTTTCTTCGTAATCCTATCGATCATGGGTGTAGCTGCAATCTTAGCATTCGCTTTATAAGATTAGTAACATTGCAGCATAGAAAGATTTTGCTACATACCTTTTAAGGAAATAATGATAAAAGCAATGTAAGAGGAGTGAGAATCAATCATGGCAAAAAGCAAAGTAATTGTTGTCGGCGGCGGTCTTGCAGGCTTAATGGCAGCGATTAAAGCTGCTGAAGTTGGCACTGAAGTTGAATTATTCTCGTTAGTTCCGGTAAAGCGTTCACACTCTGTATGTGCGCAAGGCGGAATTAATGGAGCCGTTAACACAAAAGGTGAAGGGGATTCTCCGTGGATTCACTTTGACGATACAGTATACGGTGGGGACTTCTTAGCGAACCAACCACCAGTTAAGGGTATGTGTGATGCAGCCCCTGGTATTATTCACTTAATGGACCGTATGGGTGTAATGTTCAACCGTACGCCAGAAGGTTTAATTGACTTCCGTCGTTTCGGTGGTACGTTAATGCACCGTACAGCATTTGCTGGTGCAACAACTGGTCAACAATTATTATACGCACTAGATGAGCAAGTTCGTGCACACGAGGTAGCTGGTTTAGTAACAAAATATGAGCACTGGGAATTCCTTGGTGCTGTGCTTGATGACGAAGGCGTTTGCCGCGGTATCGTAGCACAAGACTTAAAAACTGAAGAAATCCGTGCGTTCCGTGGCGATGCAACAATCATGGCTACAGGTGGTCCTGGTATTATCTTCGGTAAAACAACGAACTCAGTTATTAACACTGGTTCAGCAGCATCTATCGTTTATCAACAAGGTGCTTCATATGCAAATGGTGAAATGATTCAAATTCACCCAACAGCGATTCCTGGAGACGACAAAAACCGTCTAATGTCAGAATCTGCTCGTGGTGAAGGTGGACGTGTATGGACTTATAAAGACGGTAAGCCATGGTACTTCTTAGAAGAAAAATACCCTGCTTACGGTAACTTAGTACCACGTGATATCGCAACACGCGAAATCTTCGACGTATGTGTTAACCAAAAACTTGGTATTAACGGCGAAAACATGGTATACCTAGATCTTTCTCATAAAGATCCACATGAATTAGATATTAAACT
>JAZQUB010000034.1:0-28707 GCA_045631045.1 Lachnospiraceae bacterium | reverse complement strand
GAGGCCAAGCGGGCTTAGGAAGACAACACTTAGCTACAACTCCTTGGCTCACAGAACGACATGGCTACGATCCGACTTGTATGGCACTTGGTCAGTATGTTGCAGGTATGGGCTTCTCTAACGTAGGTTTAGGTATTGTTCACTCTATGGCTCATCCACTTGGTGCTTTATACGATACACCACATGGTGTTGCAAATGCAATTATTCTTCCGACTGTTATGGAATACAATGCACCTGCAACGGGTGAAAAGTATCGTGAAATCGCAAGAGCAATGGGCGTTCAGGGCGTGGACAATATGACTCAGGAAGAGTACAGAAAAGCAGCAATTGATGCAGTGAAGCAGTTATCCACAGACGTTGGTATCCCGGCAGACTTAAAGGACATCGTTAAGGCAGAAGATGTTCCTTTCCTTGCACAGTCTGCTTTTGATGATGCTTGCAGACCTGGTAACCCAAGAGCTACAAGTGTAGAAGAAATCACAGAATTATACATGAGCTTGTTATAAGAAGCATATGAAGACAGAACATATTTCGTTTGTTTCCAAGCAGGATGGACTGATATTGGACGGACTTTTCATTGCACCCGATTCACCGAAAGCAGTGCTACAGCTTGCCCATGGCATGTGTGAGCACAAGGAGCGTTACATACCGTTTATGGAATATATGGCAGAGCAAGGATTTGCCTGTGTGGTTCATGACCACAGAGGGCACGGCAGGAGTGTAAAGGCTATTTCCGATTTAGGATATTTTTATGAAAATGGCGCGGAGGCAATCGTAGAGGATACATATCAGGTGTTAAAAGAAACCAAAGAACGGTACAAGGGACTTCCATATATTCTTATGGGGCATAGTATGGGTTCTATGGTAGTACGTTGTTTCATTAAGAAGTATGACAGTGAAATAGATGCATTGATTGTCTGTGGAAGCCCAAGTGCCAATGACATGGTAGACTTTGGAATCGGACTGGTTTTCTTGTTAAAGAAATGTAAAGGCGGTTATGGAAAATCCGGGCTGATGGACTATATAGTGACAGGAAATTGTGACAAAGTGTTTGCGAAGGAACGTTTAAAGAGTTCCTGGATTACAAGCGATAGAAAAGTAGTAGAAGCGTATAATGCGGATCCTTACTGCAATTATAAGTTTACCTTAAATGGATACGAAGCACTTTTACTCCTTATGAAAAACACATACTCTAAAAAGGGATGGGAGATGTCAAAGCGGGAGCTTCCGATTCATTTTATTGCAGGTGCAGATGACCCGTATATTACCAATGCCGGCAAATTTGAAAGTGCGGTGCAGTTTTTAAGGGATAGGGGCTATAAAAACGCCACATCCAAACTCTATGAAGGTATGCGTCACGAGGTTTTAAATGAGAAAAATAAAGCTATTGTGTATAAGGATGTAGTAGAGTTTTGCGAAGGGATTATCGGACGATAAATAAAATGATTTAAGGCACTTGCAGAGAGTTTAAAGTAACCTTTTGCAGGTGCCTTTTTTGACTGTTACTGGATGCTTTCCAAAATCCCATCTGCGATAGCCTGGGCAATTTCATCAAAGCGTTCATCAAAAAGTGCATTATCCTGTTCGTTATTGATAAAGCCGGCTTCTACAAGTACAGCGGGCATGGTGGTACGCCGGAGTACGGCCAGGTTAGGTCGTTCGTTTATGCCTTGATTTGCAAAGCCTACGGCTTCTAAGTTACGGTTGATATTCTCGGCAATATTTCCAGCGGTACTGTTGCGGTTGTAAACCAGACTTTCGATGCCGGTATATTGGTTTGGGATAGGGCTGGAATTTCTATGTATAGAAATAAAGTAGTCTGCACCACTGGCATTTCCTTCCTGAGCTTTGGCAGTTGGAGTTTCGTATATATCCGTGGTTCTGGTGAATAATACGTTTACACCATTTTCTGCTAAAATATCTCCTACAGCAAGGGTTAATGCCAAATTATCATCTTTTTCACGTCTTCCTTCAAAGGTGGCACCAAAATCGGAGCCGCCATGTCCTGCATCTAATATTACAGTTGGCATATAATTCTCCTGATGGAATATCATAATATTACTAAATTGTATGACCATGAAAGTAAAATTATGTAAGCATTTTTTACTTGGATTTTACATTACAAGGTTTCAAAATTTACATTGGTAGGATATGATATTTTCGTAGGGTTTAGTCCTTACACTGACAATGATAAAAGAAGAGGAGACATTATGACTATTTTTGATGCTTTATCTATGGTAGGCGGATTGGCGCTTTTCCTGTATGGTATGCATATTATGGGAGAGGGATTATCCAAAGCCAGTGGCGGTAAATTGGAGGCTTTGCTTGAAAAGCTTACAAGCAACCGGTTAAAGGCTGTTTTGGTGGGTGCCGGTGTTACTGCGGTAATTCAGTCTTCCAGTGCAACTACGGTTATGGTAGTAGGTTTTGTAAACTCCGGCATTATGAAGTTGAGCCAGGCGGTTGGTATTATTATGGGTGCCAATATCGGTACCACAGCAACCTCATGGTTACTGTCCTTGTCCAGCATTGACGGCAGCAGCTTCTTAGTACAGCTGTTAAAGCCTGCAAACTTTTCACCGATTCTTGCAGTGATTGGTGTGATTTTTATTATGTTCTGCAAGAGTGAAAAGAAAAAGGACGTTGCATTAATTTTAATTGGATTTGCAATATTAATGACCGGTATGGATACTATGTCCGCGGCAGTAGAACCATTAAAGGATGTTCCGGAATTTACCAATATTCTTACCATGTTTTCCAATCCTATTTTGGGCTTGCTTGCCGGTGCAATTTTGACTGCAATTATTCAGTCTTCCTCCGCATCCGTAGGTATTTTACAGGCACTTTGTGTGACCGGTGCTATTGGATTTTCCACAGCACTTCCGATTATTATGGGACAAAATATCGGTACTTGTGTAACGGCTATGATTTCTTCTATCGGTGGTAGTAAGAATGCGCGTAGAACCGCGTTAGTGCATTTGTATTTTAACTTAATCGGTACCATTATTTTTATGATAAGTTTCTATGCCTTAAATGCAGTTGTTGCATTTCCGTTTATGAATCAGGCTATTGATGCAGCAGGCATTGCGACAATTCATACAATATTTAACGTATTTGCAACTTGTATTTTATTACCGTTTGGCAGAGTATTAGAAAAGCTTGCTACTATATCCGTTCCGGATGATGCTGTTAAGACAGAACGTTCTGATTTTGAAAATAATATTCGTGTATTGGATGCACGATTCTTGGATACACCGGGGTATGCGATTTCCATGGCAAAGTCTGTTACTATTAAGATGGCAGAAGCAGTATATGAATCCATGATGCTTGCAATGAATCTTATTAAGGAATATAATGAAGAGGCAGGTATGCGTGTGCTGGAATTGGAAGAGGAAGTGGATAGGTACGAGGATTTGCTTGGTGCATATTTGTTGAAAATTTCTTCCAAGGATTTATCTGAGAAGGAGAGCCACCAGCTTACGGTTATGCTTCACTGCATTAATGACTTTGAACGTATCGCAGACCATGCTATTAATATTAAAGAATCTGCAGAAGAGAAGTTTACCAAAGGCTTGGAATTTTCAGAAAAGGCTGCAATGGAATTGGAAATTTTTGGGTCTGCCATTCAGGAAATTGTGGATATTACGGTAAGTATGTTCAAAAATGATGATCTTAATATGGCCAGCCGTGTTGAGCCGTTAGAAGAAATCATTGATGATTTAAGTGTAGATATGAAAACTCGTCATGTTACCAGATTGCGTAAAGGTGCATGTACTATTGAGATGGGATTTGTGCTGCAGGATTTAACAACAAATTTTGAACGAGTTGCAGACCACTGTTCTAATATTGCTCTTTATGTATTACAGGAAAATGAAGATCATATCGATGCACATGAATTTATGGAGAATATTAAAAAATCCGGTGATATTGCATTTGAGAGACAAAAGATGTATTATCGTAATAGGTACAAACTTCCGCAAACAAATGTACAAAATTAGTAGAAAGGTAGAACGGTTATGTCCCTTATTTATGTAGTAGAGGATGATACCAATATTTCTGAAATTGAATCCTTTGCATTAAAAAATGTTGGATATGAAGTAGAAAGCTTCGATACTGCCGGGGCTTTCTACAAAGCATTAAAGAATAGGCGGCCGGATTTGATTTTATTGGATATTATGCTTCCGGATGAAGACGGATTAAGTATTCTTACCAATATTCGTAAAAATGCGTCTGTGAAAGATGTTCCGGTCATTATGATTACTGCAAAAAGTAGTGAAATTGACAAAGTAAAAGGACTGGATGCCGGCGCAGATGATTATGTCACCAAGCCCTTTGGGGTAATGGAATTGATTTCCCGCGTAAAGGCACTTTTGCGAAGAGTAGGCAGCGATAAAAAATGGGACAAGGTACTTACTTTGGGAAACGTGACATTGGATAAAGAAAAGCATTCTGTTTATGTTTCCGGAAATTTAGTGGAGCTTACATACAAGGAATTCGAGCTTTTGCAGTTACTTTTGGTTAATGCCGGTATTGTGACGACGCGAGACGTTATTTTGACAAAGGTATGGGGAACGGACTTTGAAGGCGAAAGCAGAACACTTGATATGCACATCAAGACACTCAGACAAAAGCTTGGTGATGCCGGCAGCATGATAAAAACGGTTCGTAATGTGGGCTACTTTATGAATGAGGATTGATTTTTATGAAAAAGAAGATTCGAAGACAATTTATGGTTGTTACCACACTGGCAATTGCAGCGACTCTTTTTATAATCAGCATCTTATGTTATGATTTGTTTCGTGCGCAGGTTTTTGAGGAACTCAAAACCATTGCGCACGTTGTGCTGTATACCAACGGTAATGACGTAGAAGCTATTTCCGAGTTTGTAGAAGAGTACTCTCAAAGCGGAAGGGATGATATTCATATTACGCTTATTGACAGAGACGATAATGTTTTGCAAGACAGTAAGTCTGATATTACTGTAATAGAAAAATCTTATTGCGTAACAGTCCAAATAGATGAAAACACCCTGTTACGTGTCAGCACAAACAGCACCAATTTGTATCGTGTGTGCTTAAAGGCAGTACTGTTAATATGGATTGTAGTGATAGCTTTGTGGATTGCCTGTATGCTGCTTGCCAATGTCCTTACCACTAATATTATTAAGCCTATTGAGGAAATGGCAGAGGATATCGGAAAGAAAGATGCGGGTTGGTCTTATGAAGAGTTACAGCCTATTATGGAAACTATCCGAAAGCAACATGAAGATATTTTATATTCCGCTCAGATTCGTCAGGAATTTACAGCCAATGTAAGCCATGAATTGAAAACACCTCTGACATCCATTTCCGGATATTCGGAGCTTATCGAAGCCGGTATGACAAAGGACGAAGATACCAGACGTTTTGCAGGGGAAATTCACAAAAATGCAAATCGATTACTTTCTTTAATAAATGATACCTTGGAACTTTCCAAACTGGACACGCTCAGCGGTGAAATGCAGATGGAGCCGGTGGATTTATGTGAGCTTGCCAAAACCTGTGTGGGAATGTTGGAGTTAAATGCCAAGAAACGCGGAGTTACCATATTGGTAGAAGGAACCAAGGCATATGTTAATGGCAGCAGGCAGATGTTAGAGGAAGTAATATATAATTTGTGTGATAATGCCATTCGTTACAATAAGGAAAACGGATATGTAACGGTATGTGTGGAAAATAGAATGGATACCGTAGTATTTCGTGTGATTGATACCGGAATCGGCATTCCAAAGGAGCATCAGGAACGGGTATTTGAACGTTTCTATCGCGTGGATAAGAGTCGCTCCAAGTATACAGGCGGTACCGGTCTGGGTCTGGCTATTGTAAAGCATATTGTGGCAATTCATGGTGCAGAGCTGGAATTACAGAGTGAAGAACATATAGGTTCTACTATTACGGTTACTTTTAAGAAAAATGACCGGGAAGAGATTTAGGGTAACTGAATTGGATATTCCTTTTTTGACAATTTATAACAAAAATTACAGTAAAACTAAAATGACGATATATCGTCTTACTTTTTAAAAGCTATTTTGTAGAATGAATCCATCAAATAGATGGAGGATGACTATGAATAGCTTTTTTTATATGGAAGAAGCTCCAAAGATAAAAATCAAACCTACAAATAAAGTACGAAAAGAAGAACCTTACGTGGATGAAACGTGGGAGCGTATTGCAAAGCGTATTTTATATTTGTGCAGATTAAAAAAAATCACACTCAATACGCTTGCTTTACGTTCCGGGATTACACCTTCTACACTAAAAAGTATTTTGTATGGAACAAGCCGTAATCCGGGGATTGCTACAATAAGACATATATGTGATGGTTTGGGAATCAGTCTGGAAGAGTTTTTTCATAGCAGGCTGTTCATGGAATGGTAATGCTATGTTAGATTTTGAACGATTTTATTTAAATACCAAAAATTTTTTGTATCAGTATTTGTATCAGCATGTTTGTGATTTTTTTGAAACAGAGGATATTGCGCAGGAAGCATATTTGACGGCCTTAGAAGAATGGGAGGAGCTACAGAAGCACCCAAACCCTATGGGATGGCTGCTGCAGACTGCAAAAAACCTATGCACCGGGTATCATAGACATGTGTTTTATCGAACGGAAAGCATAGAAGAGCATCATCATGAGGATGTACCCTATGAAGAACCGGCATATGAATTGTGTTTAATGGAAGATATTCTGGAAAGAGTGTATAATAAGAAGGAGCTGCCTATTGCCAGAAAATATTTCTTGGAAGAGGATAGCCTGGAAGAACTGTCTCTGGAATTGGGCGTTTCGGTGAATAGTTTAAGGAGCCGGCTTTTTCGGATGCGACGAAGGATGAAATCGTATATTGAGTCCGGAGAAAAGGTGTGGTAAAATAATTGCGAAGAAAAGAAAGTCATGGAGAGTTTATGAAAGAACAGTATATTAGAACCGCCATGTTATTTGGCGTGGATGCAGTAAATAAATTAAAGAATAAAAGAGTAATTGTTTTTGGAATCGGAGGTGTGGGTGGTCACGTGGTAGAGGTACTTGCCAGAAGCGGTGTGGGTGCCATTGATTTGGTGGATCATGACATCGTTGCCATGTCCAATATCAATCGGCAGTTGATTGCCACCTATGATACCTTGGGGCGCAAGAAAATAGAGGTAATGAAGGAACGTATCCTAAGTATTCAGCCGGATTGTAAGGTGACCTTGTGGGATACCTTTTATCTGCCGGAGGAAAGCGAAAAGTTTTCTTTCGGGGCATATGACTATATTGTGGATGCCATTGATACTGTTACAGCCAAAATTGATTTGGTTTTACAGGCAGAGCGGGCCAAGGTACCGATTATCAGCAGCATGGGGACCGGTAATAAGCTGGACCCTACGAAGCTTATGGTAACAGATATCTATAAGACCAGCGTCTGCCCTCTTGCCAAAGTAATGCGTAGGGAACTGAAAAAACGCGGTATTCAGAAGTTAAAGGTAGTATATTCAACGGAAGAGGCTCTGACGCCGATTGCGGGACTGGTGGCAGAGGATGTGATACCGGAAGGAGAGCAGAGTACCCGCAGAGCCACACCGGGCAGCAATGCCTTTGTACCGGCCACAGCAGGCCTGTTAATTGGAAGTGAGGTTGTAAAACATTTGATGTAAGGTTCAAAGCGGAGCAAGTCCGCTTTGTGCGCCGATGTGCAATAAAAAAAGACCTGTTAAGACGGATACAGGTCTTTTGTTTATTCTTATTAATTAAGCCATTGTGTTTACAGCTTTAGCGATTGCGCTTACTTTACGAGCAGCATTGTTTTTGTGGTAAACACCCTTAGTAGCTGCCTTCTCGATAACAGAAGTAGCTTCAACTAATGCAGCATTTGCAGCAGCTTTATCACCAGCTTCTACAGCAGCGTATACTTTCTTAATAGCTGTCTTTACGCTAGACTTGATTGCTTTGTTTCTTTCATTTTTAGTTTTTGTTACTAAAATACGCTTCTTTGCAGATTTAATGTTAGCCAAGACGAACACCTCCCTAAATATTTTCTTAAATAAAATTATTGTCTCATGTTTATATCCATCAGACACGGGCGATGGCTAAACACACTTGTATATTGTAAAATTTATATCTTGATTTGTCAATACATAATTTGCATATTTTTGAGAAAAATAACAAAAACAGACTTTTATGTAGCAGGGGGATATGTTGTGGGAGAGCAATATGAAGTACGTACAGACTTGGCGTTGGAAGCCAGTGAGAGTCTAAAGACAAAAGAAGGGCATTTGAACGGTATTTCCGTACAGGAAAATAAAATACCCGAAGTGAATGCTCTTATTACAAAGGTAAAGATTGAAACGAAAAATGCAGCGAAAAGAATGGGTAAACCGATTGGAACGTATATTACCATGGAGGTTCCGGGGCTTGCGGAAGATGATACCGGATTTCATCAGGAAATAAGCAGTCTTTTGGCAGAGCAGATTAGAGAGCTTCTTGGCAAAGAGGAGAAACTGGAAGAAAAAAGTATTATGATTGTGGGCCTTGGTAATCGGGCAGTAACAGCGGATGCATTGGGACCTAAGGTAATCGACCATCTGGCAGTGACCAGACATATTTTGAACACTTATGGGAAGGAGGCATATTCTACTGCTGTACCCAGCATTAGTGCTATGGAACCGGGGGTTATGGCAAAGACGGGGATTGAAACCTCTGAAATGGTAGCAGGGGTGGTGCAGAAAACCCATCCGGACTGTCTGATTGTAATTGATGCGCTGGCAGCCAGAAGTACCAAAAGACTTTACACTACTATTCAGATTAGTAATACCGGTATTTCTCCGGGGAGCGGCGTTGGAAATCATCGTAATGCCATTAACGAAGAGGTGATGGGAATACCGGTGCTGGCAATTGGAATTCCAACAGTTGTGGATGCGGCTACAATCGTTGGGGATGCTTGTGAAGCCTGGTGGCATGAATCCTTGAAGGAACCGGGTCCATTTCCGGAGGAAGTAAGAAAGTATTTTCATGATTTAAAAAATATGTATGTAACCACCAAAGAAATTGATGAAATTATTGAATGTATCAGTTATACCGTATCGGAAGCATTAAACAGTGCCTTGGCCGGAACGGCATAAAGACATAGTTTTCTGTATTCAGGCATATACTTCACAGGGAGGTGTGCTATGGAACGGATGTACAGAGAGACTACTCTTCGGAAAAAAAGGTTGAAAATAAAATATTTGGCAGGCGGTTTGTCTTTGGGGCTTGTTCTTTCCATAGTTTCCGGGTTTTCTGGCAGTGTTTGGAGAGAGGCTGTGGAAGCAGGGACAAACTATATGCAGCCTGCTATACTAAATTTTCAGAATGCAGCAAAGAAGCAGGAAGGAGCACCTCTTCTTGTCCGCCTTTTGGTACCCAAGATTTTTGCGTACACCTGGAAGGAGGAGGTGCCTGCTTTTTTCATTATTGAAGTAAAAAAAGAGCCTGTAGTGCAGCAAAATAATAGCACAACGTTTCGTTTTGTCTTATCGGGAGAGGATGAGTTATCCCTTCTTCAAGAAAATTTATATATAGAGAGAAGCGAAGCATTTGTAGAGACTTCACATTTTGAATTGCTTGATGGAGATGTGGAACAGATACTTCAGATAGAAAATTTGGATGTACATCAAAACTATAATTTTACACAATATTCTGATATGACTCAGCTGATTAAAGATTTTTATGTAATTGATGCTTCTACGTCGCCGGATGCAGATTTGCTGGATGTAGCTGCATTGAATGCGTATGATTGTACCATTGATAAAGAAGCGGCAGGACCTCAAATACTTATTTATCACAGTCATTCACAGGAAGGGTTTGCAGATTCCATTCCGGGAGATGTAAGTACCACCATTGTCGGAGCAGGAGAGAAACTGACCAGACTTTTGGAGGAAGAATATGGATTTGATGTTTTGCATCATACTGGGATATATGATTATCCCAGCAGAGATGATGCATACAGTAATGCGTTGCCGGCAATTGAGCAGGTGTTAAATGAAAATCCGACCATTCGGGTGGTAATTGATTTACACAGAGATGCGGTGGCAGAAGGAACCAAGCTGGTAACTACCATAGATGGGAAGGATTATGCACGATTTATGTTTTTTAACGGAATATGCAGAAGCACCAACGGACCTATTACATATTTAAATAATCCCTATTTAAAAGAAAATCTGGCATTCTCCTTTCAGTCTCAGGTGATTGCAGAAAGCTATTTTCCGGGTATTACCCGCAAAATATATTTAAAGGCATGGAGA
The DNA here is from genome assembly GCA_045631045.1 of Lachnospiraceae bacterium. GTDB lineage: Bacteria > Bacillota > Clostridia > Lachnospirales > Lachnospiraceae > RGIG6307. The sequence goes on along the minus strand of JAZQUB010000034.1, from coordinate 18,412 downwards.
TATAATATGCATTTCAAGCCTCGTAATATGTTGATTGAACTGGGGGCACAGACCAATACGGTGGAAGAGATTATGAACACTACGGAAATATTAGCTTTTGTAATTAACGAAGTCCTTAGTAGACAATAAGGAAAATTTTTGATATACTTCACTATGAGCAGTTGTGTTTTGAAAAGAAACTGCTTTTTAAATAAACAAATGGAGAAATGCGAATGCCACACATGGATCAGAGTAAAATTAGAAATTTTTGTATTGTAGCACATATCGACCATGGTAAATCTACCTTGGCCGATCGAATTATAGAGCACACAGGGCTGCTTACCAGCCGCGAAATGCAGGCACAGGTCTTGGATAATATGGAACTTGAGCGTGAAAGAGGTATTACCATCAAAGCTCAGGCTTGTCGTATTGTATATAAGGCACAGGATGGCGAGGAGTATATTTTCAACCTGATTGACACTCCGGGACACGTAGACTTTAATTATGAGGTAAGCCCTTCTTTGGCTGCGTGCGATGGTGCAATTTTAGTCGTAGATGCAGCACAGGGTATCGAAGCACAGACACTTGCCAATGTATATCTGGCGTTAGATCATAATCTGGATGTTTTTCCGGTTATCAATAAAATCGACCTGCCAAGTGCAGATCCGGACCGTGTAAAAGATGAAATTGAAGACGTTATCGGCTTAGAGGCTCATGATGCGCCGCTTATCAGTGCTAAAAACGGTATTAATATTGAGGAAGTATTAGAACAGATTGTAACCAAGATTCCGGCACCTAAGGGCAATCCGGATGCCCCGTTGCAGGCGTTGATTTTTGACTCCGTATACGATTCTTACAAGGGTGTAATTGTATTTATGCGTGTCAAGGAAGGGCGTGTAAAGAAAGGCACGACCATTCGCATGATGGCTACCGGTGCTAAGGCAGAGGTAGTAGAAGTGGGATATTTCGGTGCAGGTCAGTTTATTCCGTGTGAGGAACTATCTGCCGGCATGGTAGGTTATATTACAGCGTCTATTAAGAATGTAAAAGACACTGCAGTAGGTGATACCGTGACCAATGACAAAGAACCTTGTGCAGAGCCGCTTCCGGGCTACAAGAAGGTAAATTCCATGGTGTACTGTGGTATGTACCCTGCAGATGGTGCCAAATATCCGGATTTAAGAGATGCGTTGGAGAAATTGCAGCTAAACGATGCGTCTTTAAATTATGAGCCGGAAACTTCCATTGCTTTGGGTTTTGGTTTCCGTTGCGGTTTCCTGGGGCTATTGCATTTGGAAATTATCCAGGAGCGACTGGAGAGAGAGTACAATCTGGACTTGGTTACGACGGCACCGGGCGTAGTGTATCGTGTGCACAAGACCAACGGGGAAATGATTGAGCTTACCAATCCATCCAATTTGCCTGATCCATCCGAAATTGCCTATATGGAAGAGCCGATTGTAAGTGCTGAGATTATGGTAACTACTGAGTTTATTGGTTCTATTATGCAGTTATGTCAGGAGAGACGAGGACGATATATTGACACCGATTATATTGAGTCCAATCGTGCGGTACTTCGTTATGATTTGCCTTTAAATGAAATTATTTATGATTTCTTTGACGCGTTGAAGAGCCGTTCCAGAGGCTATGCTTCTTTTGATTATGAATTGAAGGGCTATGAAGAAAGCCAGCTTGTAAAATTAGACATTCTGGTAAATAAAGAAGAAGTGGATGCTTTGAGTTTTATTGTGCATGCGGAGACTGCTTATGAACGTGGTCGCAGAATGTGTGAGAAATTAAAAGAAGAAATTCCAAGACACTTGTTTGAAATTCCGATTCAGGCAGCAGTAGGCGGTAAAGTTATTGCCAGAGAGACGGTACGTGCGATGCGTAAGGACGTACTTGCAAAGTGCTATGGTGGTGATATTACTCGTAAAAAGAAACTTCTGGAAAAACAGAAGGAAGGTAAAAAGCGTATGCGTCAGGTGGGCAACGTAGAAATTCCTCAGAAAGCCTTTATGAGTGTATTGAAATTGGACGAATAATTATGAAAAAAGCATTAAGTATTTATATACACATTCCTTTTTGTGTTAGAAAGTGTGCTTATTGTGATTTCCTTTCTGCTCCTGCAACCCGTGAGGTACAGGAGCAGTATTTGCATATGCTGATGCGTGAAATTCACGAAAGGGCGGCACGATATGCTAAGGAATATGTGGTAAAAACCATTTTTATTGGAGGCGGCACACCTACCAGCGTGGATGCTGACCTGCTTTGTCAAGTGCTTGAGAATCTAAAAACTCAATTTGAAGTGTGTACGGATGCGGAAATCAGTATGGAATGCAATCCGGGAACAGCGAACAAAGCTGCGCTAAAAAAATATCGGCAGGCAGGGGTCAATCGTTTGAGCATCGGCCTTCAGTCTACGCAAAATCATTTGCTTCAGAAACTGGGAAGAATTCATACCTTTGAGCAATTTCTGGACACTTACCAAGGAGCAAGAGAGGCAGGCTTTACCAATATTAATATCGACTTGATGAGTGCACTTCCGGGGCAGACGTTAGCAGATTATGAGCAGACTTTGCGAGAAGTTCTGGCGTTAAAGCCGGAGCATATTTCTGCTTACAGTCTGATTGTGGAAGAAGGTACCCCATTTTATGAAATGGAGCTGGATTTGCCGGATGAGGATACAGAGCGCATGATGTATGAACTCACAGAGAAGCTTTTGTCAGAGCAGGGGTATCATCGGTATGAGATATCCAATTACGCACTAAAGATGCTGGAATGCAAGCACAATCAGGTGTACTGGGAACGCGGGGAATACCTGGGGCTGGGGCTTGGAGCATCCTCTTTTATAAAGCTTTCTATGGAAGATGCTATAGGAGGTGCGATGAATGCATCGTTTCAAAAGGAAGTCCGCCTAAGGAATAACAGCAATCTGCAAACCTATTTGCAAGGCGATTTCTCTTATGAAGAGGAGCTCATATTGACCAGAAGAGAAGCGATGGAGGAATTTTTCTTTTTGGGGCTTCGGCAAATGAGGGGCGTGTCTCTTATTGTGTTTGCAGAGGAATTTGGTGAGGATACTATAGCGTGGTTTTACGAAGCCATAGACCAAAATATAAGAGATGGGCTGCTGGTGCAAGAAGGTGGTCTGCTTCGCCTTACAAAGAAAGGAATTGATGTAAGTAACCTGGTATTTGAGCGTTTTTTGGAATAGTGGGTACTTGGGAATCATGAAATAGCATAAAGAATAAAATTGGGAAAGGCACTTCGTCTTTCCCTTTTTCATACAATATAATAAAGGGACTTTGGAGGGGCATGTGCAAACATTCCTGAAGCCATTATCCGAGAAGGAAGAAGCATATTATTTGACTTTGTTACGGGGCGAGGATAAAGAAAAGGCAAAGGATGCAAAAGAAAAACTGATTATGCATAACCTCCGATTAGTAGCCCACATTACCAAAAAGTATCAGAATTCGCCGGAGGATGCGGAGGATTATATTTCTATTGGGATAATAGGGCTGATGAAAGCCATAGATACCTTTGATGCAGGACGGGGAAGGCTTGCAACGTATGCCTGCAGGTGTATTGATAATGAGCTTTTAATGATGCTTCGTGCCAGGAAAAAAAGCGCCAAGGAAGTATCGTTGTATGAACCGGTGGGAACGGATAAGGAAGGAAACGAAATACAGATTTATGATTTATGTACCGAAAAAGAAGATATTTTATACACCCTAGAGCGCCGGGAGGCGGTGGATGCATTGCGTGATGCGGTGAATACGGTCTTGGATGATAGAGAGCGTGATGTAATTATCAGGCGGTATGGTTTAAATGGTGACAAAGAAGAGACCCAGCAAGAAGTGGGGATGATTTATGGCATATCCAGAAGTTATGTTTCACGCATTGAAAAACGTGCTCTTTTGAAGCTTCGGGCAGTGCTGGAAGGATAAAATATGAATTTTTTATAAAATTTTGAAAAAAAGTGCGACGAAATCCCCTTCTCGTGCATATATGTAATGAGGGCATATATCACAGAAAGGGGTATTTCTATGTATACAAACATTATTTCAGGAACTACGAAAGGAATGGAGGCGGCACTTATTCAGGTGGAAGTAGACGCATCCTTTGGACTTCCGGTATTTGACATGGTGGGAAATATGTCGGGGGAGGTGAAGGAGGCAAGAGAGCGGGTGCGGATTGCATTAAAAAATATCAATATGCAGATTCCTAATTTACGCATTACCGTGAACCTGTCGCCTGCACAGCTCAGAAAAGAAGGAACGGCCTTTGACCTGCCTATTGCCATAGGGGTGCTGGCGGCATCGGAAAAAATAGAAACGGACAAGCTGGAAGAAACTTTGTTAATAGGAGAGCTGGGTTTAAATGGTGAAGTAAAAGGTGTGCGAGGGGTTCTGCCGATTGTGAAGCATGCTATGGATTGTGGTATCAAATGTGTCATCCTTCCGGAGGAAAATGTGAAGGAAGGGGCGTTTGTACAGGGAATCAAGGTGTATGGCGTGTCTCATATTTTGGAGGTAATTGAAATTTTGACCGGTATAGGAGAGTACAGACCGCATCAATTGGATCTGGATAGTGTATTTGAAGCACAATCTGCAGAAAGGAAATATGATTTTAAAGATGTGCACGGCCAGTATATGGCAAGACGTGCTGCAGAAATAGCTGCTGCAGGATTCCATCATTTACTGCTTATGGGACCGCCGGGAGCCGGAAAAACCATGATTGCCCGTAGAATACCCGGTATAATGCCGCCGCTTTCAATGGAGGAGTGCATGGAAATATCCTCCATCTATAGCGTGGCGGGCAAGTTAAACAGCAGCCAGTCTTTTATTACCAAAAGGCCGTTTTTGTACCCACACCATACGATTTCGGAACAGGCTATGGTGGGTGGCGGCCGGGTTCCCAGACCCGGTATTATTTCCTTGGCGCATCGGGCTGTGTTGTTTTTGGATGAGTTCCCTGAGTTTCCTCGTAATGTAGTAGAAGTACTCAGACAGCCAATGGAAGATAAAGTAGTACAGATAGCAAGAAGTCAGGCGGTGTATACGTATCCGGCGGATTTTATGTTGGTGGCGGCCAGCAATCCTTGTCCTTGCGGATATTTTCCGGATAGAAATCGATGTAAGTGCACAGAGCAGGATATTCAAAAATATATCAGTAAAATTTCCGGTCCTATTCTGGACAGAATAGATTTATGCTGTGAAATGAATGCAATTAATATAGAAGAATTAGAAAACGAGACGAAGGAAGAAAGCAGTGCATGCATTCGCAGTCGGGTAATGAAGGCGCTGGAATTACAGAAGCAGAGATACGAGGGCACTGCTTATCGTTTTAATGCAGATATTTTACCTCAGGACGTGCCCAAATACTGTGTGACAGAGGAGAAGGCGCATAATACGTTGACGCGCATTTATGCCAAATTAAGGTTGTCTGTGAGGGCATATCATAAACTGCTAAAAGTCAGCAGGACGATTGCCGATTTGGAGCAAAGCGACATGATTTTGGACAAGCATATAAAAGAGGCGGCATGTTACCGCTTTTCTGTGTAAGGAGGGCCTATGAACAAAGAAGAAGCAGCGTGCAGTATGTGGTTTCAAAAAATTAATTATATTGGAGCAAGAACTATGTTTTTGATAAAGGAGCAGTTTGGGAGCATGGCAGCAGCATATGAGGCATCGGAAAAAAGTTTGCGTGAGGTGTTAAATGCCAAGCAATTCAGCGGATATAAGGCTGCCAGATATAGAATGGAGCCTTTAAAATATCTGGAATGGGTGGAATCCCTTGGTATTTCTTATGTGATGTTTGGCGAAGAAGCATATCCTACAAAGCTGAGTTTTATTCCGGACCCCCCGTATGGGCTTTTTGTAAAGGGAAGATTGCCGGACGAAGCAGAGCCTTCCGTGGCAATGATTGGTGCAAGAGCATGCTCTGAATATGGCAAAAAAGTAGCAAAAGAATTTGCAGAGAAACTTGCTGCATATAATGTGCAGATTATCAGCGGAATGGCCAGGGGAATTGACTCAGTCAGCCAAGGAGCATGTGTAAAGGCTGGTGGAAGTACCTTTGCGGTGCTTGGCAGCGGGGTGGATATTTGCTATCCGGAAGAAGTGGTGAGTTTATATAAACAAATTGCAGTTGGTGGAGGGCTGATTTCTACTTATGCACCGGGGACACCACCGATTTCTGCAAATTTTCCACCTAGAAACCGTATTATCAGTGGATTGGCCGATATGGTTTTGGTGGTTGAAGCACGTAAAAAAAGCGGAACCCTTATTACCGTGGATATGGCGCTGGAGCAGGGCAGGGAAGTAGGGGTTATTCCGGGGCGGATTACAGACAGCTTAAGCCAAGGGGGGCACGAACTGATTAAGCAGGGTGCTACAGTCATTGTAGATGTGGAACAGCTTTTGGAAATTTTACAGCATTCTTTTAAATTGCAGGCTTCTGCGAATAAAGAAATTTATAAACAATATAATGGTATAGAAAATAGGACAGACATTACCAAACATATGAAAAGTATTTTGGAAGTGCTTATAGAGGACTCTTCCGAACCTATGGGGGCAGAACTTATTTACCGAAAATGGCTGGAGCGAGGCAATCAGGGCTCATTTCAAGAAATCATGGAAGGTTTGCTGGATTTGGAACTTATGGATTTGTGCAAATCCAATAAAAATTCTTTTGCAATTCGTTAAAATTTAATGAAGTCTCAAAAATTGGTTGCAATAAATTTTTTTTTGTTGTATAGTTTGGTAGATTTTAAAAATGTTTTTTCCATTTTAGGATTGATATAAAAGAGGAAATGTAATGGCAAAGTATTTAGTAATTGTGGAATCACCGGCAAAAGTGAATACTATCAAGAAGTTTTTGGGATCTAATTATGAAGTTGTGGCAAGTAATGGTCACGTAAGAGATTTACCAAAGAGCAGTCTGGGAATCGAAGTGGAGAACGACTATGAGCCTCACTATATTACCATTCGTGGTAAGGGAGATTTGTTGGCGGGTCTTCGCAAAGAAGTAAAGAAGGCAGAAAAAATTTATCTTGCTACTGACCCTGACCGTGAAGGAGAGGCTATCAGCTGGCATTTAATGAGTGCCTTGAAGTTAGAAGGTAAAAAAGTATATCGTATTACCTTTAACGAAATTACCAAGAATGCAGTAAAGGAATCTTTGAAAAATGCTCGCGAAATTGATATGGACCGTGTAGATGCGCAGCAAGCAAGAAGATGTCTTGACCGTATGGTAGGTTATCGTATTTCACCGGTTCTTTGGGCAAAGGTAAAGCGTGGCTTAAGTGCAGGCCGTGTACAGTCTGTAGCTCTGCGTATTATTTGTGACAGAGAAGAGCAGATTGAACGCTTTGTTCCTAGTGAATACTGGTCTATGGATGCCGATGTGGTTTTTGCGGGTGAGAAAAAGTCTGTTAAGGCAAAGTACTATGGTGACGAAAACGGTAAAGTAGAATTAAAAACCGGTGAGCAGGTGGAGGCTATCAAAGAGGAACTGGCAGACTGCGATTTTACGGTAAAGCAGGTAAAAAAAGGCGAGCGTGTTCGTAAGGCACTGTTACCGTTTACCACATCTACTCTGCAGCAGGAAGCCAGTAAAGTATTGAATTTTTCTACTCAAAAGACTATGCGTCTGGCACAGCAGTTGTATGAAGGCGTGGAAATCAAAGGACAGGGGACGGTCGCATTGATTACTTATCTTCGTACCGATTCTACACGTATTTCAGACGAAGCTTTGGCACAGGCAAGAAGCTTTATCAGCAGTACCTATGGTATGGGATATGTAGGAAATGTGAGTAATACAGGTAATAAAAATACGAAAAAGGTTCAAGATGCTCACGAAGCTATTCGTCCTACGGACATCAGTCGTATTCCTGTAAGTTTAAAAGATTTGATTTCCAGAGATTTATTCAGGTTATATCAGCTTATCTGGAAGCGTTTTGTGGCGGCGACCATGGCTGCGGCAAAATATGAAACGACTTCTGTTCAGGTGGGGGCAGGCAGACATGTATTTACCGTTTCAGCATCCAGACAGGTGTTTGATGGTTTTATGGCAGTGTACAGCTCCGATGATATGAAGGAAGACAGCGTGATATTAAAGAGTGCAGTAGAAGAAGGCAGTGTGGTTCAAGTGAATGCATTAAACGGCGAACAGCATTTTACACAGCCTCCTGCACACTATACGGAAGCCAGCCTGGTCCATGCCTTGGAAGAACTTGGTATCGGACGGCCTAGTACCTATGCCCCAACCATTACATTGATTTTGGCACGCAGATATGTGATTAAGGAAAACAAAAACCTGTATGTAACGGAACTGGGTGAAGTGGTGAACAGTTTAATGAAAGAATCGTTCCCATCCATTGTAGATGTAAATTTTACCGCTATGATGGAAGGACTGCTTGACCAGGTAGAAGAAGGAAATGTAAACTGGAAGAGTGTTCTTAGAAATTTCTATCCGGATTTAAATGAAGCAGTTGTGAATGCGGAAAAAGAACTGGAAAAAATAGAAATTCGCGATGAAGTTTCTGATGTGGAATGTGAAAACTGTGGACGTATGATGGTATACAAATATGGCCCTCACGGTAAGTTTTTAGCCTGTCCGGGATTTCCGGAATGTAAAAACACCAAACCTTATTTTGAAAAGTTGGATGTGGCTTGTCCGAAATGCGGAGGAGATATTTTGGTACGCAAGACGAAAAAGGGACGTCGCTATTACGGATGTGCCAATAATCCGGAATGTGATTATATGGTTTGGCAGAAACCGACAAAAAAATAATGAAAAACTGTTACAAAAAGTCGGAAAATTTAAAGAATTTGCGTTGCAATTCATAAATTGTCATGCTATACTATCTATAAATGATGAAAAGTGTTTCTTTTTGTGTTTCAGATAGGAGGAGCGTATGAGTAGCGTTCAGTTATTAGACAAAACGAGGAAAATAGGAAAATTGTTGCACAACAATAATTCCAGCAAAGTTGTATTTAATGATATTTGTAAAGTTATGAAAGAAATCATGGCTTCTAACGTGCTTGTTATCAGTAAGAAAGGCAAAGTTCTGGGTGTTGGATATGCAGAGGAAGTGGACTGCATTCATGAACTGATTGATGAAAGTGTTGGCGGTTTCATTGATAATATGTTAAATGAGCGTTTTCTTGGTGTTTTGTCTACAAAAGAAAATGTAAATCTTGCAACGCTGGGATTTGAAAGCAGAGATATCCGTAAGTTTCAGGCAATTATTTCTCCTATTGAAATTGCAGGCGAAAGATTGGGTACACTTTTTATATATAAGAATGGCGAACAATATGATATCGACGATATTATTCTTTGTGAGTATGGCTCTACGGTAGTAGGTCTTGAAATGCTTCGTGCAGTGAATGAAGAAAGTGCAGAGGAGCAGCGTAAGGTAAACGTGGTAAAGTCTGCAATTAATACCCTTTCCTTCTCTGAGATGGAAGCAATCGTTCATATTTTTGATGAACTAAATGGAATGGAAGGCATTTTGGTTGCAAGTAAGATTGCTGACCGTGTAGGCATTACCCGCTCCGTTATCGTAAATGCCCTTCGTAAGTTTGAAAGTGCAGGCGTAATCGAATCTCGTTCCTCCGGTATGAAGGGAACCTATATCAAAGTATTAAATGATGTAGTGTTTGATGAAGTGAAGGAACTGAAAAAGCAGACCATCTATAAGTAATGCAAATTTTCAAATAAATATATGAAAATACAAAAACACCTATTGCAAAATGGGTGTTTTTATGTTATGATTCGAATGTTGCAAAAAAATCACGCATATCGATTTCTCACTGGTGATGTGCAAGGCACGGGTGGTGAGGGAGTTAGCCACATAGACGCTTGTGTGGCGGAAAAGATATGACGGAAGTTTAACCAAATGGAGGTAAATTATGAGCGTTATTTCAATGAAACAGTTATTAGAAGCAGGTGTTCATTTCGGACATCAGACAAGAAGATGGAACCCTAAGATGGCTCCATACATCTTCACAGAGAGAAATGGTATCCACATCATCGACTTACAGAAGTCTGTAGGTAAAGTTGACGAAGCTTACAAGGCAATCGCTGACATTGCTGCAGAAGGCGGCACCATTCTTTTCGTTGGTACAAAGAAGCAGGCACAGGACGCTGTTAAGACAGAAGCAGAGCGTTGCGGTATGTTCTATGTAAACGAAAGATGGTTAGGCGGTATGCTTACAAACTTCAAGACAATTCAGAGCCGTATTGTTAGATTAAAAGCAATCGAGACTATGGCTGAAGACGGTACTTTCGATGTATTGCCAAAGAAGGAAGTTATTGCATTAAAGAAGGAATGGGAAAAGTTGGAGAAGAACCTTGGCGGTATCAAGAACATGGACAGAATTCCGGATGCTATCTTTGTTGTAGACCCTAAGAAGGAAAGAATCTGTATTCAGGAAGCTCATTCTTTAGGTATCAAGTTAATCGGTATCGGCGATACTAACTGTGATCCGGAAGAGTTAGATCACATCATCCCAGGTAACGATGATGCTATCAGAGCTGTTAAGTTAATCGTTTCCAAGATGGCAGATGCTGTTATCGAAGCTAACCAGGGCGAAGCTGTTTACACAGAAGCTGATGTAGAAGCAGAAGCAACTGATATCGAAGAAGTAGCAGTAGAAGAATAAGAGTATTGTTTAAAATATTATTATCAAGAAATTCGGAGGGTTGAATCATGGCTATTACAGCAGGTATGGTAAAAGAATTGCGTGAACTTACAGGCGCAGGTATGATGGACTGCAAGAAAGCATTAGCTGAAACAAACGGCGATATGGAAGCTGCAGTTGGATTCTTAAAGAAGAATGGTCAGGCTAAAGCTGAGAAGAAGGCTAGCCGTATTGCAGCAGAAGGTTTATGTGCAGTTGTTGTTGCTGATGACAAGACAGCAGCAGTTGTAGAAGTAAACTCTGAAACAGACTTCGTAGCAAAGAATGAAGAGTTCAGAAGCTTTGTTGCAGCAGTAGCAAATCAGGCAGTAGCTTCTGATGCAGCTGATATGGATGCTTTCATGGCAGAAGCTTGGAATGAAGATACAGCTATCACAGTAAACGAAGCTTTAATTGCTAAGGTTGCTCGTATCGGTGAAAAGTTATCTATCAGAAGATTTGAAAAAATTGTTGCTGAAAATGGTTGCGTAGTATCTTACGTACACGGCGGCGGAAGAATTGGTGTTATCGTAGAAGCTGTAACAGACGTTGTAAACGACGCAGTTAAGGAAGCTATGACAAACATCGCTATGCAGATTGCAGCTTTAAATCCTGAGTATACAAGCAGAGACGAAATTTCAGCAGATAAGCTTGCTAAAATGAGAGAAATCACAGTTGACAGTGCATTAAATGATACATTTACACTTCCTAAGCCAATCTTAATGGGATTACTTGAGAAGGCTGTTAGCGGTAAGGTATGGAGTGATGAAGATATTGCTGTTTATGCAGAAAAGAAGAGCAATATGAATTACTTACCTAACTTCCTTTCTAAAGAAGCAAAAGCAGCGTTAGCAGGTTTGGCTTTGGCTGATAAGGAAGAAATTGCACAGAACAAGATTTTTGCTGGTCTTGTTGACGGACGAGTTGCTAAACAGCTTAAAGAAATCTGCTTACTTGACCAAGTATACGTAAAAGCTGAAGATGGCAAGCAGACAGTTGCACAGTATTTAGCAGTAGTTGCAAAAGAAAACGGTGCAAAACTTGCAATTAAGAAGTTTGTTCGTTTTGAAACAGGCGAAGGCCTTGAAAAGAAGGTTGACGACTTTGCAGCAGAAGTTGCAGCTCAGGCTGGCTTATAAGAAGTTTCTTATAATTTAATTTAACGTTCAGAACCACTTGGATTACGTCGTAAAAAGGTGTAATTTGAGTGGTTTTTAGTCTAAAAAGGAAATTATTATGTATCAGGCTTATTTTAAAGATTTTTTTGAAAGATTTTCTTATCCGGAAGAAGTGTGCTCCATATTAGAGGATGCACTTGGGAAAATCATGCATAATGAAAGTGTATATCAGAGTTTTTTAGAACTTATTCAATGCTATAAGAATGACATGAAGTGTGATTTTAAATCCATACGATTACGTATCAAAGAGGTGTCTTCTGAAGCAGGTGTTCAAGAATACGTGGGAAATACAGTACTTATCATTTGTTTATCAAAAACTTTGCTGAAGTATTATTTGGAGGCTGGTTATAATGAAGAATTCTGGTATACCACTATGTATGATTTGAAGTGGAAAATCGAAGAATGTAAAGAAATGTACAATGTTTGGGGAGTTTTTGCACCGGAATGGTATGACCGTTTTTTTAAGTTGGAGCGGTTTGGCTTTGGTAAATTACAATTTGATTTAAATAACTTTAATAAAGTGTACGAAAAAAATGGTGTTTTATTAAAACCGGATAGCCCGGTATTAAATGTACATATACCACGAACAGGAGGTAAGCTTGATAGAGAAAGTATGTTGAGTGCTTATGATCAGGCAAGTAAATTTTTTAAAGATAAGTTTGGAGCAAATCCTATCGTGTTTGTGTGCAAGTCTTGGCTTTTATATTCTCGCAATAAAGAGGTTCTCTCGGAAAAATCTAATTTGTATGCTTTTATATCTGACTATGATGTAATATGGCAGGAAGAATATGAAGATTACAGTCAGGCATGGAGACTTTTTACTGTACCGTATGATGGCAATGTGGACCATTTGCCGCAGAATACTTCTTTACGTCGTGCCTATGCAGAATGGATTAGAAATGGTGAAAAAATGGGCTGGGGCTATGGCGTATATATATATAAGGAGGAGAAATAATGCAGACCAATTATTTTAAATATCAAGAAGAAAAAGCACAGAATCCATATATTGGCTTTACCAGTTTTCAGCATTTCAGAGAAGAAGCACTGTACTCTGACATCGTAGTAAAGCCGGAAAACAATATGAGAGAAACCGAAAATGTAGAGCCTTATCCGGTTCCGGACTATGTGCCTCAAAATGGAAGAGAAGAAGGTTACTATCCGGATACTACCGTTGCGTATATTCGAATTTTATGGAAGGAGTTCGAACCGGTGCAGGGAGAGTATCACTATGAAGTAATTGAAGATGTTTTGAAAAAAGCAGATGAATGTGGTCAAACAGTAATGTTTCGTCTGATGCCGCACAGTACCAGAGCAGAAGATGATGTACCGGAATGGTTAAAGGAGATTGTGGATTGTCCGGAGCGTCCGGAAGGAGCACGTATGAAGGATTCTCCAACGGATCCTTTGTATTTGGAACTTTTTGGCAAAGCTATGGAAAAGATTGCGGAGCGCTTTGATGATGACCCACGATTGGACATTGTAGATATATGTTTGCCGGGAGCATGGGGAGAGGGACACAAAATTGATCAATATCCGATAGATGTACTAAAGGCACATATGGACGTGTATACTCGTGCCTTTAAGAAGACTCATTTACTGGGTCAGGTACTGGAGCCACACCTTGCGAAGTATGCCAATGAAGCCAGACCGGTAGGTTGGAGAGGGGATGGCATCGGTCAGGAAAAGCTGATGAGAGAAAAGTTTCCGTATGCGGTTAGTATTTTGCCGGACCTTTGGGAAAAGTCTCCTGTTTCCTTTGAAGCCTATTGGTGGATGGGTGAATGGTTTAGACAGGGCTGGGATTTAGACCAGATTATTGAGTCTTGCCTGGAGTGGCATGTCAGCACGTTTAATGCAAAATCCCTTCCGATACCGTATGAATGGGCGGATAAAGTAAAATACTGGAACAGTAAGATGGGTTATCATTATGTAATCGATTATTTTAAGTGCCCGCAGTCTGTAAAGGCCTCAGAGGAAGTTGAAATGGAATGGGGCATTGATAATATAGGTGTGGCACCGATTTATCGAGCGATACCATGTAAAATACGACTGACTGATGGTGAGAACGCGTATGTGTTTGAGATGGATATTGACATTCGTAATTGGATGCCGGGTAAACATGTAAATCATGCAGTTATGAAATTACCGGCAGATATCAAGGTGGGGAATTATAAGGTTGAGATTGGTATTATGAATGAGCATATTCCGCAGATTTATTTTGCAACAGATGCAGAGAGTGATGGACCATATTATATTGTCGGAGAAATAAATATAAAATAAATTGATATAGTTTAGGTTGGTTTATAAGATTTTTATAAAAATGAATTGACAAATATTTAAGGTTTCAGAGTTTATACTTCAAAGCCTTAAATATTTGTTTTTTTGTGTTATGAATTGACTAGAGTAAAAAAATATATTATTATGACTATATAAAAATAGTCTAGAAGGATGGTGTTGTGAAATGAGGAGTATGTATGATATATCAGCAACAGAGAAAGAAGTGTTTGAAATGCTTTGGAAATATCCGGAAGGAATTAATCAGACAGAACTTTTGGAACTTTTTATATCCGAAGGAAAAACTTGGAAACGTCAAACACTGAATACTTATTTATCAAATTTAGAAGATAAAGGATTGATTCAAAGAAAAAAGAGAACTATTTGGCCGTTATATACAGAATCTGAATACAATAATCTTCAAATGCAAGAAGCAATTGAAAAAATGTATAATGGAAAATTAAGTAATTTTGTTGTTGCTTTTACCAAAGGAAAAGATATTACTGATGATGAAGTTGATTATCTAATTAAAATTTTAAATGATTATAAGGATAGAAAGGGGATATAATTATGAACTACATTTTGACAATGACTTTGTCAGGTAGTTGTATGTACATTATAAATCACATGATTTTAAAATTATGTGGAAGAAAAATTACAGAAAAAATGTATTATATGTTATATAAAATTAATATTTTATATTTTATAATTCCGTTGCCGTTTTTAAAATATGTTTATAAGAAGTTTATATATATGTTTGAAGGTAAAAATATATTTGATACTTTGCAATATTATATGCAAAATGATTCAGTTTTATTTATAGGGGACGGAAGGATTGCAATGAATCAAACTGCTAAAATCAATACCGTCTTGCTTTTGGTGTGGTTTGGTGGGGCTATATTAGTTTTTAGTATTTTCTTTGTAAAATATTTAAAGAAAAAAAGAAAAATATTAAAATATAAACTTCTCAAACTTTCACAGTGTGAAGAAGAAATGTTAAGGATGCTTAAACAAAGATATAATATTCGACTTCCAGTGAAAGTTGTCCTTTGTGAAAATGAGATATCACCATTTACAATGGGGATTTTTAAACCTATTATATTTGCTTATGAGAATAATACATTAGATGAAAAAAGAATCTATGTGGAACATGAATTAGTACATATAAAGCGAAAAGATACTACATGGAGATTTATAGGTTTTTTTGCAATAATAATGCATTGGTTTAATCCGTTAGCATGGTTTGCGTTTGATATGTTAAAAAGAACGTGTGAATATTCTTGTGATGAATATGTCTTAAAAAACAAGAATTTGGAATTTGCTTACAAATATTCAGAAATGCTAATCATAAGCATAGCAAAAAGAGAAAGGAGATTATTCGAGGTATCTTTATCTGATGATGCCGAGGAAATTGAAAAAAGAATGAATAACTCCCTTTTCTGAATTTTGTGTCTGGTGAATATGCGTGAATAATTCTACATCCCATATTTCCTCCCTTTTCGGAATTGTGTGTCTGATGTATAAGCATGAATAATTCTACATTTTGGATGTATAAATCTACACTGAATTGATTTTGAAATCTGATTTTTTGTAATTACACCAAATCAATATAAAATTTGTTCTAAAGGATATAACATGGTAAGTTTTGCTATATCCTTTTTTTCTTCATTCTGTTATATTTGGTATAAATAATTAAAACAAACTATTGGTTGAGTGAAGAAAATTGCAAAACCAATGGCTGATATGGTGTAACCAAACCACTGGTATGTAGATTTTTGCAAGAAATAGAGGTATGTTTTGAATGAAAGGAGAAATAGAAATGAATCAAATAAAAATAGGAAGATTTATCGCCGAGTGTAGAAAAAAGAACAACTTAACTCAAATGCAGTTGGCAGAACGATTAGGCATTACTGATAGAGCAATAAGTAAATGGGAAAATGGAAAGTCAATGCCAGACTCTTCTATAATGCTTGATTTATGCAAAGAACTAAAAATTACAGTAAATGAATTATTAAGTGGGGAGAAAATCAATATGGAAAATAATAATCAGAAAAACGAACAACTTTTGCTTGATATGGCGAAAGAAGTAGAGCAAAAAAACAAAACCATTTGGACTTCAATGTGGGTGATTATGATTGTAAGTATGACAGCACTGCTTGCTGGTATATTTCTTTCAGCATTTCTAATACCAGAAGGTCCTTGGCAACTTGTCGCAATTCTTGGAATTTGTATTGTATTTTTAATACCTTGCTTTTATGCATTAAAGCTTGAAGTGAGTGTAGGTGCTTATAAGTGTAAAGAATGTGGATACGAAATTGTTCCTACTTATAAAGAGGTAATGATGGCAATGCACAAAGGATTTACTCGTCACTTAATGTGCCCTAAATGCAACAAACGTACTTGGTGTAAAAAAGTATTGAAGAAATAAAAAATCAATATGTTAAACAGAAAATCGAGCTACTCAGTCGAAAATGATTTAGTAGCTTTTTTTTTATTTCAGTCTTAAACAATAGCTGTGTGAGGTAAGGTTTCCTAACCCAGCAAATCGCTCTAAGTGCGTATTAAGTAAGTGAAAGTATAAATATTCATGAAATTCACTGATAATAACGTTAAGCCACACTTTTCAGAAAAGGGAGATGAATAAAATATTTAATGGTGTGAATAAGAAAATTGGCAAGCTTGCATGTTGTGTATTAACTATGGGAATGATATTAGTAAATTCATTAACTGTTTTTGCCTATGAGGATATAAAGATTGCTAAAGGTGCAGTTTATTTTGAAGATGATTATATGAATTGTGATTTTGCTTTTATACCGGATGATGAAATAAGTATATTTGAAACAGAGCTTGAGCAAAGTTATACATATTATTATGATATGCAGTTTATTGATAGTGAAGGAAATGTTTTTGAAGTAAGTGAGTATGAAGTGTACGCAACATGTGTACATAGCTATGCTTCTGGCACGGTAAACAAACATGTTGTAAACGATAATGGGGGATGTACGTTATATTTTTACCAAGGAAAGCGATGTACAAAATGTGGTTACGTAATAATAGGGGATTTATATCAAACGAATAATTATGAAATTTGTCCACATTAAGTCTTGACAGGAAAAAGATAAAGTTATACAATAAAAATGACTAGAAAAATCTAGTCGTATAGCGCGGTTTATGTTAAAGAATAAGAAGTGGTAAAAATAAC
Source organism: Lachnospiraceae bacterium (assembly GCA_045631045.1). Lineage (GTDB taxonomy): Bacteria > Bacillota > Clostridia > Lachnospirales > Lachnospiraceae > RGIG6307. The sequence goes on along the minus strand of JAZQUB010000034.1, from coordinate 1,088 downwards.
GAAAGGAGTATGAGATGAAGCACATAAAAAAAAGAGTGGTTGTATTGATGTTAACTATTTTTGCAGCTGCAAATGTTCTTACAGTTCAAGCAGGAAATACGGTACAGTATGGTCATGTCTATATTACTAAATTAGGTGATTTTATTAGTGGTGGACAGTATAAAGAGGAACAAAGTGCAGCAAGTAATTTAGTTGGAGAGGTAGAGGGTGGAAGGAGTTTGTGCTCATGGATTATTGATAGTAATGGGGACAGACTGACGGATAAGCCATCTTATAACAATGACGATAATATTTATATGAATTATCAAAACCAAGTTTTGGCACAATACCAAACTGTAAGAATTACAATTTCTACAACTTTAACGAATTTTACAGAGACTCGTACATGGGGATATTGGAATCCGGATTATGTAACATATGTAGAGTAATAGGAGATAAGCCGTGCCACATTGTTAGTGGCACGGCTTTTGCAGTCTATATGAAGAAAAATTATTATAAACTATTTTCAAAAAGAATGATTATATCCTATATAATAAGTTTGTTATTATTATTTGTTGGAGGATGGGATTGTCTTTATGGTATATCAATAGGTGGGAATTATTCTGGAACATTTATCGAAATATACCTTATTTCTATGGCTCATGGAACAGCTTCTCTTATAGCTATCTTATTTCCGATTATTGGATCTTTTCCGGGTGCTGGAATCTATAGAGAAGAAAAAGACAGCGGATTCTTATTTTACAAGATAATTAAAATGAATAGAACTGCATATAGGATAGAAAAATTGATGTTCACTTTTTTGAGTGGATTTTTAGCACTTTTTTTACCTTGTTTGACATGGCTCTTAATTTGTTTTTTGTTTTTAAATAAAGGTAATACTACATTTCCGTTGATTTATGGTCTTACTTTTTCAGAAAAACTATTTAATCAACATCCGTTTTTGTATGGTTGTAAACGGCAAGTACTTTCCATCAATTTTTGGCAATTAATTTCCGCCACTTTTTGGCAAATAAAATCCAGCACTTTTATTTACATCCCACGGATTGCTCCGTGGGAGTATTTTTTAGTGCTTATCTAAATGGCAATTC
>JAZQUB010000033.1:0-147792 GCA_045631045.1 Lachnospiraceae bacterium | reverse complement strand
AGTGTCGCAGCTTCACCTTCTTCTTTAATCATTACTTCAACTTCTCTTTGAGCTTTATCTACCATTTCTTCGATTCTGGCAGGATGGATACGTCCATCAACAATCAGCTTCTCAAGTGCAATTCTAGCCACCTCACGGCGGATAGGATCAAATCCGGAAAGAATAACTGCTTCCGGAGTATCATCGATAATTAAGTCTACACCTGTCATAGTTTCAAGTGTACGGATATTTCTACCCTCACGACCGATGATTCTGCCCTTCATTTCATCGTTGGGCAACTGTACTACGGAAATTGTAGTCTCAGAAACATGATCTGCTGCACACTTCTGAATTGCAGTAACCACATAATCCTTTGCTCGCTTCTCAGCTTCTTCCTTTGCTCTTGTATCCATTTCCTTAATCATAAGAGCGGTTTCATGTTTCACTTCGTCTTCAACAATTTTCAATAAGTATTCTTTTGCCTGGTCGGAGGTAAGACCAGAGATTCTTTCCAGTTCCTGTACTCTTTGCTCACTCAATTTAGAGATTTCAAGCTTCTCTTTCTCAAGATCTTTTTCTCTCTCTACTAAGCCTGCTTCTTTCTTTTCGATAGCATCTGATTTCTTATCGATATTCTCCTCTTTCTGCTGGATACGTCTCTCGTAGCGCTGCACTTCTGCTCTACGCTCTTTGATTTCTTTGTCTAATTCATTTTTGGTACGAATAGACTCTTCCTTAATTTCTAAGGAAGCTTCACGCTTCTTTGCTTCAGCAGTTTTAAGGGCTTCATCGATAATCTCTCTGGCCTTTTCCTCTGCATTACCGATTTTCTTCTCAGATACATTCTTGCGATATGCATTGGTAGCAAAAACGGTAACAGGAATAGCCACTGCGAGACATGCCAGAACTATCAGACAAACATTGCCGATAGATAACATACAGGAAGCTCCTCCTTATAAAATTTTCGTGCAAATATTGGTATAAAAAGACAAAACAAAATTGCACCTATATTATTGTAATGTATAAATTGCCTAATGTCAAGGCAAAATCATAGTCATTTCTCACAAATTTGTGTAATATTCGTCACATTTCACACAATACATGATATTCTCTGTACTATATCCTTTTCGATACAGGTAATTCATAACCTTCGCTGTTTCTTTACGGTCTGCACTTGCAGCATCAAACTGTTTCTTACGCAGCAGTTCTTTAATCTGTGCCACTTCGTCCACCGGTTCATTCAAGGCTTCGTGGTGCATCCATGCTTTCTCCGCCACATCCTTACGAATTCCTTTCGCAGATAAATCCTGCATAATTCTGCGCTTACTACGGCTTTCACAGTAACACCTAATATATTCTGCAGCATATCGTTCATCATCAATATATCCATAGGACGCCACGTAATCTAGTGCCTCCGTAATAATCCCTTCCGGATACTTGCCTTCTGCAAGCTTGCGTCTAAGACTTTCTCTCGTATAGCTGCGCTTCTGCAATAAATGCATGGCTCGAAGCTTAGCTCTCTTTGGAAGTATCTTCTCCATGATTTGAGAATAAACTTCTGCTGATATGTCCTCACCACCCAGCAGGTGTAATTTATCTACTTCTGATTTGTATAATGGAAATGTAAGGTGCCCGTCCAGTTGGATGAGCACCTTTCTCTTGTCGTATTCCAGAATAGACGTAATAGTCATAACTCCTATTCTTCCTCTGTAGCTTTAGAAGAACGAACACTTCGCTCTTTCTTCTCTGTATCTGAAGCTGATGCAGCATCAGCCTGTAAACTATAATGTTCACGAACCTTCTGTTCGATTTCACGCATCAATTCCGGGTGTTCTTTCATATAAACCTTGGTATTCTCCCTACCCTGACCAATCTTATTGCCTTCGTAGGAATACCATGCGCCGGACTTGCGGATAATCTCGCACTCTGCAGCAAGGTCTACAATATCACCCACGGTAGAAATACCTTCACCAAACATAATATCAAACTCTGCTTCCTTAAACGGCGGTGCAATCTTATTCTTTACCACCTTGACACGAGTACGATTACCAACATCTTCACCATTTACTTTAATGGTAGAGATACGTCTGACGTCCATACGAACGGATGCATAGAACTTCAAAGCTCTACCACCGGTAGTAGTCTCCGGATTACCAAACATAACACCAATCTTCTCACGAAGCTGATTAATAAAGATAACCGTACAATTTGACTTATTAATAATAGCAGTCAATTTACGAAGTGCCTGAGACATTAATCTGGCCTGCGCACCCACGTGTGAGTCACCCATGTCGCCATCAATTTCTGCCTTTGGAACCAAGGCTGCTACAGAGTCTACTACGATAATATCAATCGCTCCGGAACGCACCATAGTCTCTGTAATCTCCAAAGCCTGCTCACCATTGTCCGGCTGAGAAATATATAAATTGTCCACATCTACACCGATATTCTTAGCATAAACCGGATCCAATGCATGCTCTGCGTCAATAAAGCCTGCAATGCCGCCTCTCTTCTGTACTTCTGCAATCATATGTAAGGTAACGGTAGTCTTACCGGAAGACTCAGGACCGTAAATCTCAATAATACGTCCCTTCGGAATACCGCCTAATCCTAATGCAATATCAAGACTTAAAGATCCCGTAGGTATGGTCTCTACATTCATATGTGCAGAGGAATCTCCCAATTTCATAACAGCACCCTTGCCGTATGCCTTCTCAATCTGTCCTAACGCTGCTTCCAGTGCTTTTTGTTTTTCGTTTCTATCCATGTTCTATCTCCTTAATGCTCTCCAGGCTTATAGTAATAAAACAGTAAATCAGCTTTCCTATATATTAAACAAAAGGAACAAATGTTCTGTTGAATTTATAATAAAACATATGTTCGCTTTTGTCAATACCTTTTTATAACATTTCTTGATGATATGTGATACCATCGTACTCCAAAATACAATTACGAGCCATAGCCAATGCTACGGTAGTGGTGTTCTCACGATTTTTGGTCCGGTCTCCTCCAAACCAGTATCTGCGCACCCACACACGCTCCTTTACGGCACAGGCTACATATACCAGCCCTACCGGTTTTTCCGGAGTGCCACCTGTAGGTCCTGCAATACCCGTTACTGCAACGGCAACCTCTGACTTTCCATGTTTCTGGGCACCAAGTGCCATTTCTCTGGCAGTCTCTTCACTAACTGCACCAAACTTACGCAATGTTTCCTCTGATACACCCAGTTCTTCTACTTTGGCTTCGTTGGCATAAGTCACAAAGCTTCTGCCAAAACAGGTGCTTGCTCCGGATACATTGACCAGTCTTGCACTGATAAGACCTCCCGTGCAGGATTCCGCTGTAGTAATCTGATACCCATGTTCTTTACAAAGGGCAATGACAGCATCTTCCAACTGTTCTTTCTCGCAAGTTGTATATACCGCTGCTCCGAAACGTGCCTTTAATTCCTTTACTACAGGCTCTGTCAGCGCCATAGCATGCTCTTTATCCGGCGCTTTGGCAGATACACGAAAATGAACCTCACCAAGCTTTGCATAAGGCGCAATGGTAGGATTAGACTGATTTTCCAAAATATCAGAAATCATGGTCTCCGCCGTAGATTCCGGAATCCCGCAGACCTTCACCATTTCACTGTAAATCACTTCTCCGCTAAGTGCAGAAAGCTTTGGTGCCACACTTTCTTCAAACATGGGCTTCATTTCATTTGGAGGTCCGGGCATCAAAAATACGTGTTTACTTTCATCAAAAATATGAATTCCGGGTGCAGTACCGTTATTATTTGGTAAAATTTCTGCGCCTTCCGGTATATCTGCCTGCCTGAAATTATTCTCCGTACAGGCAATTCCCCTTTTCTTAAAATATGCTTTTAACGCTTCACAGGTAACCTCATCCCGGCAAAGCTTTCTATCAAAAATCTCTGCCATAGTCTGCTTAGTCAAATCATCCTGGGTAGGACCCAGTCCCCCTGTCAAAAGCACGGCATCCGCCCTGGAAAGAGCCAATTTAACAGTCTCTTTCAATCGCGCCGGATTATCTCCAACCACTTCCTGAAAATAGCAGACAGCACCTAAATCCGCGCATCTTCCGGCAAGATATGCCGCATTTGTATTAACAATGTTGCCCATTAAAAGCTCGGTTCCAACCGAAATTAATTCTACTATCATATTTATTTAAAATCACTTAAGACACTTTTGTTTTTGTAAACATAGTCCACTAAAGAAACAATGGTTAATATGGTTGCAATCCACATAACAATGGTGGTCACTGTCTGTAATGCAGGAATATTTGCAAGCATCAAAATAACCATAACCATCTGGAACACGGTTTTGTACTTACCCCACATACTTGCAGCGATAACAATATTATTGTCAGAAGCAATCAATCTAAACCCACTGATAATAAATTCTCTGCTGATAATAATTACCACAATGTATGCCGGAATACGTCCCAACTCAATCAGACAAATCATAGCTGCAGAAACCAAAAGCTTGTCTGCCAACGGATCCATAAACTTGCCGAAATTGGTAATCAGATTATATTTACGTGCAATATGACCATCCATCTGGTCTGTCAGACATGCTACTACGAAGATTGCCAAGGCAACCCAGTTCATGTACTCCATAATGCCGCCAAACAGTGCAGCAAACCAGCCCCAGCCTGCGGTCTGCCCTAAAAGAGTCAAAACAAACGGAACCACCAAAATCACACGAAATACGGTAAGTTTATTAGGTAAATTCATGGTATATCTCTCCTATTAAATCATATTCGTTACTGTCTGTAACCTGTACTTTTACAAAATCTCCTGTCATAAGGGTGGCAGATGTCTGAACAAAGATGTAGCCATCTACATTCGGCGCATCCTTGTAAGTACGTCCCACATATACATCCTCATCAGCCACTTTGCCTTCTATCATGCACCAAAGCACCTGCCCTACCATATCCTCTGCTTTTTCAAAGGCTATGGCCTGCTGAAGCTCCATAATTTCATCCCTGCGAGCTTCCTTTACCTCTTCGTCAATCTGATTTGGCATTACTGCTGCAGGCGTATTTTCCTCCTGAGAATACGTAAATACACCCAGTCGGTCAAATTCCATTTCGTTTACAAAACGGTACAATTCCTCGTGGTCTTCCTCGGTTTCCCCCGGAAAACCGGTAATCAAACTGGTACGCAGAGCAATATCCGGAATCTCCGCACGAAGCTTACCAATAATACAGCGTAAATCTTCGTTGGAAGTTCGTCTGCCCATACGCTTCAAAACATCGTCAGATGCATGTTGAATCGGTAAATCCAAATACGGAACAACTTTTTCTTCATCGCGAATGGCTGAAATCAATTCATCATCAATTTCTTCCGGATAGCAATATAAAATACGAATCCAGTATAAATCCTCAATCTCACAAAGCTTGTGCAACAGCTCTGCAAGACACTTTTTGCCATATAAATCCTTACCATAAAGGGTAGTTTCCTGTGCAACTAAAATCAGTTCTTTCACTCCCTGAGCTGCTAATTCTTTTGCTTCCGCAAGCAAATCCTCCATCGGAACGGAGCGGAATCTGCCGCGTACCTTTGGAATAATACAATACGTACAAAACTTATCACAGCCCTCTGCAATCTTTAAATATGCAAAATGACCGCCTGTGGTAACCACTCGTCTTCCCTTGGTAGCCGCCAGATACTGAATATCCTCCATATGCTCTGACTTCTCTCCTGCAAGCACTTCTTCCACTGCTTCTACGATATGTTCAATGGCCGTAGTTCCCAGGATTGCATCCACTTCCGGAATTTCTTCGCGGATTTCCTCATGGTATCTTTGCGCCAGACAGCCGGTAGCAATAAGTGCCTTCAACTTTCCTTCTGTCTTGTACTGCCCCATTTCAATTAATGTATTGATGCTTTCCTCCTTGGCATCATGAATAAAGGTACAGGTATTTACTACCGCAACCTCTGCCTCGGATTCATCATCTGTAAATTCAAAACCTTTGTCTGCCAGCATGCCAAGCATTTTTTCGCTGTCTACTAAATTTTTGTCGCAGCCAAGGGAAATAAACATTATCTTCATATACTCTAACACCTTGTCTAAAAGAATAAAATGCAACAAAGAGAAACTCCGTAGGAAGAGTTTCCCTTTTTTCTTTTGTAATTCGTACTTTATATTATTCTTCTTCTGTAACAATCTTGATTTTGCCCTGATTCAATTCTTCCACGGCAACACTTAATGCCTTATCAATTTTGCAAGATACCATAGGCTCTGCACCGTCTGTTAACTGACGTGCTCTTCTTGCAGTTGCCATAACGATGGAATAACGGCTGTTTACTACAGGAGTATCGCCCTCTGCCTCTTCATTCACTACCTTCATTAATTCTGCATAAGATGGATGTAACATTTTATAATTCTCCTTTCATAAGGTCAACAAATTCTTTTTTGATACGTTCAATAAACGCTGTATTGCGTGAGGCACGCTGTTTTTCAGATTGAATCATCTGATGCAGGCTTTCCACACATGTATCTATGTCATCATTAACCAGTATGTAATCGTACTGCTTAATGCCCTGACTCTCTTCAGAGGCGCGAAGCATTCTCCTGCGAATCACCTCGTCCGTCTCCGTACCACGCCCTTTTAATCGTCCGTAAAGTTCTGAAACACTTGGTGGCATAATAAATACCAACACAGTCTCCGGAAGCTTTTCTTTTACCTGTAACGCACCTTGAATTTCAATTTCCAAGAGCACATCTTTACCGGCATTCAACTGCTCTTCCACGTAGTCCTTTGGCGTGCCATAATAATTATCACAATAACATGCGTACTCCACAAAACCATCCTGTGCAATCTTTGCTTCAAAAGTCTCCTTATCTGCAAAGAAATACTCTACCCCATTTCGTTCCATCGGTCTTGGCGCCCTGGTCGTCATAGAGACGCTAAGTGCATACTGCTCACTGTATTTGGCTAATAACCCTTTCATAACGGTGCCTTTACCGGTTCCGGCAAATCCACTCACTACAATAAGTAACCCTTTTTTCTTCATAAAATCTGCCTCTCTGCAAACTATTCAATATTTTGAATCTGCTCACGTACCTTTTCAATCTCGGTTTTGAGCTCAATTGCACAATTAGAAATTTCCAAATCGTTAGACTTAGATAATGTGGTATTGGCCTCACGATTCATTTCCTGTGCAATAAAATCCAGCTTACGACCAATGTCACCGCCGGAAATAAGGGTAGCCTTTGTGGTAGCAATGTGACTCTTCAATCGAACGATTTCCTCGTCCACACAAGATTTGTCAGCAAAGATAGTAACTTCTGTAAGCAGACGGCTCTCGTCTACCTTTACATCTCCAAGCAACTCCTGAACCTTTGCTTCTAATTTCTCGCGGTATTCCTTTACAATCTGCGGTGAACGCTCCTCAATAAAGGCAACCCGATTCAGCATACCATCCAATTTCTCAATCAAATCATCACGTAAATGCTCGCCCTCTACTACGCGGGAAGCCACAAACTGCTCCGCTGCACCTGCAAAAGCCTGCTTTAATTCTTTCCAGAGCTCCTCCTCATCCGCAGCAACTTCCTCCATGGTAAGTACCTCCGGGTAACGTGATAAGGTAGAAACACGAATATCATTTTCCAGTCCGAAATCGCCAGCCATTTCCAGAAGCTTCTGCATATATTCACCTGCAAGCTCCTTATTATACTTTACCATGGCATTGGACTCAGAAAAATCTTCCATAGTAATAAAAATATCTACCTTACCTCTGGAAGCGTATTTTTTGAGTTCACTTCGAATGGCACTTTCAAACATATATAATTTCTTCGGCATCTTGATATTCACATCCAAATATCTGTGATTTACGCTTTTCATCTCCACCGTATACTTGCGGCTTCCTTCCATAATCTCACATCTGCCAAAGCCTGTCATACTCTTTATCATGCGGTACCTTCTTCCTAGTATGCATAAATCTCCATACTTCTATTAAGTATATAAAATTTGTGAAGAATAGTCAAGGAATTTAGTGCCTTGTACCCAAACTTTTGTGCATGCGTGAAAAATATGAAATCAATTATTTCTTTTCAGAATCATGTGGATGTGTTAATATAAATTTAAACGCAAATATAAGGAGTTTTATCATGGCATTTGACGGAATTACCGTGGCCTGCCTGGTGGATGAGCTTTCAGGAAAGCTTACCGGGGGCCGTATTTATAAAATTGCACAGCCGGAAGCAGATGAATTATTGCTTACCATTAAGACAACCAGTGGGCAATATCGTCTGGTACTCTCTGCCAGCGCAAGTCTTCCGCTGGTTCATCTAACAGAGCAGAATAAACCAAGCCCTATGACTGCACCAAATTTCTGCATGCTTTTACGCAAGCATCTGCAGAATGGACGAATTATCGGCATTACCCAGCCCGGTTTGGAGCGTATTATTCATATTGATATAGAACACCTGGATGAATTGGGCGACTTGTGCCGTAAGACATTGATTATAGAGCTGATGGGCAAGCATTCCAATATTATTTTTGTAAATCATGAGCATATGATTTTAGACAGCATCAAGCATATTTCCGGACTTGTTTCCAGTGTCCGTGAGGTACTTCCGGGACGTACCTATTTTATTCCGGAAACCCAAAATAAATACAATCCTCTTACCACAGAGACAGACGATTTGACGTCTCTTTTGTCCACAAAACCTCTGCCGGTATTTAAAGCTTTATACACTACCTTTGCCGGTTTTAGCCCTATTATGGCCCAGGAGCTTTGTTACAGGGCAGGTATAGACGGTGATATGCCTACGGCCGGGCTGACTGACAACGATTACACCAAACTCTCTGACGAATTTGCTGTCCTAATTGACAAAATCAAATCCGGCCAGTTTCAACCTGTAATTGCTTATAAAGGAGAGGAACCTGCGGATTTTGCTGCTTTTCCATTCAACATTTATCCAGCAAACAACCAAAAAGAATTTGATTCTGTTTCTGTTCTTTTGCAGGAATATTATGCAGAGAAAAATACTCTCACCCGCATTCGTCAGAAATCTGTGGACTTACGCAAGATCGTACAAACTGCCTTGGAGCGAAATGTCAAAAAATACGACCTGCAGCTTCAACAAATTAAAGACACGGAGAAAAAAGACAAATTCCGCTTGTATGGTGAAATGATTACTGCTTATGGTTACGATGTAGAACAGGGAGCCAAATCTTTTGAAGCATTAAGTTATTATACGAATGAAATAATGACCATTCCCTTAGACCCTACCATTCCGGTCATGGACAATGCCAAGAAATATTTTGATAAGTATGCCAAGCTGAAACGTACTTACGAAGCTCTAAGCACCTTAACCGAGGAAGTAAAGTCTGAAATTGAGCATCTGGAGTCTATTTCCACCGCTCTCGACATGGCACTCAAAGAAGAAGACCTGACAGAAATCAAAGAAGAACTGGTACAGACCGGCTACATTAAACGCCACGGCGGTAACCAGAAAAAAGTCAAGGTAACCAGCAAGCCTTACCATTATGTCAGCAGCGATGGTTACGATATTTATGTAGGTAAAAACAACCTTCAAAACGATTTTATTACCTTCCAAATGGCTACCGGAAACGACTGGTGGTTTCATGCAAAAGGTGTTCCGGGATCCCATGTACTGGTTCGCACAAACGGCGAGACCGACATGCCGGACCGCACCTTTGAAGAAGCCGGCCGTCTTGCTGCCTACTACAGCAAAAACCGCGGACAAGACAAAGTCGAAATCGACTATATCCAAAAGAAGCACGTAAAAAAGCCGGCCTCTGCGAAGCCGGGCTTTGTGGTGTACTATACTAACTACTCTCTGATGATTGATTCTGATATTTCAGGGATGAAAGAGGTGTAAAAGAAAGGGGGAAACGACCAAATACCGTTTTCCCCTTCTTAACTTCCCTATCCATTTTTCTTTAATCCGATTTTTTTCAAAACTCGCTTCAATGTACCGCCCTTTGGTACATTATCCAGCGTCTCTTCAGTAATTCCCCCACACAAAATCATGGCAACCACATACACAATCACTGCAAAAAGCACGGAAATGCCCAACGCCACAATATTAACCGGTAATACCAGATACATACATATATACACCAGATATGCTGCGCCGCCCATCACCAAAGAACTGACAGCAGGCTTAAAAAACACTTGCACAAAGTGAATTTTGCACTCCAATTCCTTGCGTACTGCCAGCTGATTTAACAAACTCATCAAAGCCGCATAGATAATGAACGCTATCGGAAGTGCATAAATTCCAAGCTTCGTACCAAGCAGCAAACCTACTACTACCCCGGTCTGTATCACCAACGCTATCGCTGCATTGATAACCGGGCGATTCACCTTGCCAATACCCTGCAAGATACCATTAGATACCGTAGACAAAGAGTAAAAGCAAATAGACAAAGTCATCATACGAAGCAAAATAACTGCCATTTTCAAGTCTTCCGGTGTAGAAAAACTAAAAAGCAAGTCCAAAATTGGCTCAGCCAAGGCAAACATACCCACAGCCGCCGGAATAGCAAAAAGCATAGTGGTATGAATTGCTACTTCTACCTTCTCTCCTGCTGCCCTGCGTCCTTCCTTTGCAAAGGCACCTGAAACTACCGGAATAAGCGCTGCGCTCATAGCAGACGCCAATGCTACCGGTACATCACTTAAAAGCACTGCTTTACCGGAGTAAATGCCAAACACAGAATAACTCTGCTGCTCCGTCATGCCATAATGTGACATGGCAATATTGGTAAATAAATTATTATTCAACGTAATATTAAAATTATAAATAAACGTACTTAAAATAATCGGTGTCACAATAAACAGCATAGATTTAAAAATCTCACTGTAACTATCTAACACATTGGTCTTGTCCCTATCAAGACGCTTTTGGATAAGCTTGCGATTGATATAATATGCCCAAAGCATAACAAGAAGTGCTGTAATAACTCCTGCCATGGTTCCCAAAGCACTACCGATAGCACCATACTCCGGTGATTCAAACACCTTCATAAAGTAATATGCTGCACCTACGCTGACTATCGCATTTAAAATCTGCTCAAAAATCTGGGACACACTGGTCTGCACCATGGTTTTATTGGCTTGAAAATACCCTCTGAGCACCCCAAGGAAACCATATATCAATATGGTCGGAGCAAAAGCACGAAGCACCAGTGCGGCCTTCCCCTCCAACAGCAGTTCTGCACCAAAAAACAGAAACAGACTGGCAATCACGCCCACTGCTCCCACATACATAAGCGCACAGTAAAAAATGCGCTGTGCATTTTTGTATTCTTTTTGCTCCAACTTCCCTGCCATCAGCTTGGAAATAGCGGATGGAATGCTATAAGAAGCAAGCAAAAGCACAATAGTATATATATTATAGGCCGTAGAATAATATCCATTGCCCTCGTCAGTCAAAATATTGGCAAGCGGTACTCGGTATATTAAACCAATAAGGCGGCAGATAATACCTGCCGCCGCCAAAATACCAGCCTGCATAACAAAATCATTGTTATTTTTACGATTTGTACTCATAGTTTATGGTATCTTTTCTGAATTTATTTGGTAAGCTCCTCATACATCTCTTCGTATTTCTTTGCAGAAACACCCCAAGAGAAGTCTGCATTCATAGCTCTTTCCACCATCTTATTCCAGTCTCGTTTACTGTTGTAATAAACCTCTTCTGCATAGCGAAGGGTATTTAACATTTCATGTGCATTGTAGTTTGCAAAGCTAAAGCCTGTACCGGTTCCTTCGTATTCATTGTAAGGCTCTACCGTATCCTTCAAACCGCCTGTTTCACGAACGATTGGCAAGGTACCATAGCGAAGTGCCATTAACTGGCTGAGGCCGCATGGTTCAAATAAGGATGGCATAAGGAATGCATCACTTGCCGCATAAATCTTATGAGACAATGCCTCAGAATAATAAATATTAGCTGAAACCTTGTCAGGGTACTTGCCGGCAAAATTGCGGAACATATCTTCATACTGAGCACTTCCGGTACCCAGGATAGCAAACTGAACATTGTCCTTACACATTTCTTCCATCATATATTCAATTAAATCAAAGCCCTTTTGGTCTGTCAATCTGGAAACAATACCGATTAACATAGTTTTGTCATCCTGCTCAAGACCAAGCTCCTTTTGTAATGCACGTTTATTTTTAATTTTTTCTTTGCGGAAATTTTCTACGGTGTAGTTATTATAAATGAGAGGATTGCTTTCCGGATTGAAATCCGTGTAATCAATACCATTTACAATACCCTTTAATTCACCTTCTCTGGCCTGTAAAAGACCATGTAAACCTTCTCCATAGAACTCGGTCTTAACTTCTTGTGCATACATATTGGATACGGTCGTAACGGTATCTGCATAAACAATGCCGCCCTTTAATAAATTTGCATCGCCGTATGCTTCCAGCTTGTCGTTTGTAAAGTAATAATCAGAGAGACCGGTTATATTCTTTACCGTATCGATATTCCACTTGCCCTGGAATTTCAAATTGTGAATCGTCATAATAGACTTCATATCTCTGAAAAATTCACTGCCTGCAAAATGGTCTTTTAAATATACAGGAATCAGACCGGTCTGCCAGTCATGACAATGCATGATATCCGGTTTGAAATCAATTAATGGCAAAGAAGACAATACTGCCTTGCTAAAGAACGCGTATTTTTCAATTTCGAATAACGCATCATCACAGTATGGCTTAGGACCGGAAAAATAGTATTCATTGTCTATGAAATAATATGTAATACCATCAACAACTGCTTCCATAATACCTACATAGACATTTTTCCAATTAAAATCCATATAGAAATTGGTCTTGTAGTTTAGTCTGTCCTTCATCTCCTGCTTCATGCAGCCATACTTCGGAATAAAAATACGCACGTCGTATTTTTCCTTGTCGAGGCTCTTTGGCAAGGAACCTACTACATCCGCAAGTCCACCTGTCTTAATAAAAGGTACGCTTTCAGATGCAACAAACAATATGTTCTTCATATAAAACCCTCCGTTGTAATGATAAAAACCATCTTAGTATTTCTATTATACTACATCTTACAATTTTTTTAAAGTGAAACTCACATTTTTTGTCTATTTTGCAGACGAATTTTGTCAGCGATAAGTGCTATGAATTCCGAATTCGTGGGTTTTCCTTTGCCTGTATTGATGGTGTAGCCAAAAAGACCATCTAAAGTCTCCATCTTGCCGCGACTCCAAGCCACTTCAATAGCATGACGAATGGCACGCTCCACTCTGCTTGGTGTGGTACTAAATTTTTTGGCAATCCCCGGATAAAGAATTTTGGTAATGGAACTAAGTACCGAAGTGTCTTCTACGCTCATGATAATTGCTTCTCTCAAATACTGGTAGCCTTTAATATGTGCAGGAACCCCGATTTCATGAATTATGTTTGTCACTTCTGCTTCTAAGTCCATTTCCTTTGGTGCATCTAATTTGTCAATCACCGCTTTTATCGTCTGCACCGGCTTTTCATCAAGCTTTCCTGCCGGAACGGTAATCATAATCTGAAATTCTTTATCTGCCTGCATTAAATCATCAAGTATTCTATATACATTATCATTGTCTCTAGTAGAGGTGAACTTTAACTGTTCCATACAAAAACCTCCATGGCAATTCATTTTCTTTCATTGTAAACCACGAATACTACAAATACAACCAAATTCTATCCAAATATTACTCCACCAATCGACTTTTCGTTTTGACAAATTATTTTGTGAACAACTCTATAATATTTAATAAAACTTCTACACTCTGGTCCATTTTTTCTGCTGTAATGCATTCGTACGGTCCATGGAAATTAAATCCGCCGGTCCCCAAATTCGGACACGGAAGCCCTTCGTAACTTAATCTTGCACCATCCGTACCGCCTCGAATCGGACATTCTACCGGCACAAGCCCTGCCTTTTTCACTGCTTCTCTGGCAAATTCAATCAAACGGAAATGTGGCTTAATCTTCTCAATCATATTGGCATAGCTGTCCTTTAACACCACTTCTACCACACCTTCACCATACTGCTCATTTAAGCAAGCCGCAGTATGAAGCATAATTTCTTTCTTGGCCTGAAATTTTGCTTCATCATGGTCACGAATAATATACTGAAGCTTTGCAGTGGTTACGTCTCCTGACATATCCGTTAAATGATAAAAGCCTTCTCGTCCTTCTGTATGCTCTGGTCGTTCAAATTTCGGTAGTGCCATATGGAATTCCATTGCCACATTCTGTGCATTTAACATGGTATTTTTCGCTGTACCGGGATGCACACTGCGTCCATGAAAGGTTATCACAGCACTTGCGGCATTGAAATTTTCATACTCAATTTCGCCCACATCGCCACCATCTACCGTATAGGCATACTCTGCCCCAAATCCTTTAATATCAAAAAAGTCCGCCCCTTGTCCTACTTCTTCATCCGGCGTAAAACCAATACAAAGCTTGCCATGTGGAAGACCTTCTGCCTGAATACGCTCTACCGCAGTCAAAATCTCTGCAATGCCGGCTTTATCATCTGCACCAAGCAAGGTAGTTCCGTCTGTCGTAATCAAGGTTTGACCCTTTAACTTTGCAAGGAACGGAAACTGCTTTACTGTCATCACTTCCCCACTACCGGTCAACGTTATATCCTCACCATCATAATTTGCATAAATAACAGGCTTTATATGCTCACCGCTTGCATCATCTGCGGTGTCCACGTGTGCAATCAGTCCCAGTGTTTTTACATGCTCCATGCCTTCCGTGGCCGGCAAAGTACCATACACATAGCACTTTTCGTCCACTTTGGCATCTTCTATCCCTAACGCTTTCATCTCTTCCACCAACATCCTTGCCAAGTCAAACTGACGCAGAGTAGTTGGGTGCGTTTCACTGTTTGGATCTGATGTAGTGTGTACCGCCACGTAGTTTAATAATCTTTCATATGCTCTCATTCTCAATCTCCTTTATCTAGTCTCTCTAAAATAGTATCTCCAATAATTTCCGTCAACAACCATCTCAGCCCGGTACTCTTCTTCCAGCCAGCTCATCAGCCACTCATTCCTTAACAAATCCCAGGAAATTTCCCCAAAGCTAGAAGCCAAAATTACCACATCCGGATATTTGTCTGGATTCAATTCCCAATAATATAAAAGTTCGCTATTATAAGTTGGTGTACTCATTACACTTGGTGCCCCCACTTCCACATCCTTGTATAAGTATCCCAAAGTATCTACCGGTTCGCCTAAGAGCCAGATGGTATCTCCCTCCTCAATATAAAGTTCCCATTCCTTCATACTGTCACGCTGCCTTGCTGCGCCGTCTTCATCCGTAATAATCCCAATAGCCGGACCACTTCGAATAAGTGCCAAATCCTCCAATATTGAACAAATCTGACCTCTCCCATACATTGGAATGTGAATAAACAATGCACGAAATACCAGTAAAAGCAAATATATATGAATCCCTCTGACAAACCATTTTCTTACAAATATATCGTCCTTTATACTTTTGTACCAACGATATAGCGGTAATACGGACGCACTCACACCTATCAGCATATATGGAATTGCCTGCAAAAATGCATGGTCAGACAAAAGCAGTGTGGAAATTAAATTCATTATACTAATCCAGATTGCAGCTATATACACACACTTTTCTGTTCCGGAAAGCAGATTTTTCTTTACAAAACCCAGCAATAATATAAATATAAATGTATATCCATATCCACATCTGTTTTCCACGCTGAGAATATTGAATAAAAAGATTGCCTGTAATACACACCATGCATAAATTATTGCTCTTACCTTAGAAACGGGCTTTTTACTTGATAACTTTTGGTACTTGCACTCAAACACCCCATATATATATTCTATCACGAAACCTACCGCAATGCATATTATCATAAGCCCAAATATTTCTATAAGATTCCATATATGCCCCAACACCTTACTGCCTATGCTCACGGTATGGGAAGGCTCCAGTGCCAGTGCACTGCTCACGCAAGCGATAATCGTGTCTAAACCGATGCTCCAAATCAAATATCCTGCAAAAGTCCCACCAATGGCGGTACAAACACAGGTTAAAATGGTAATATCCCTGATTTTTTTATCAGAATACTTCCACAAAAGCACTACTGCAGACACCCAAGCAACCACAAAAGACGGATAGGAAAACACGCCTATACACAGCCACACAGCTGCCAGTATAAGTTGATACACCTTTCGAAACTTAAAATACTGCACAAAGCTTAGAAACATAAGTGTGGCAAACCAAAGCTGCATATTACTAAATTCCGGTGTCAGCAAATCCTTGGGTGAATTCAAAAAATAAATCACTGCACCAACTAGTGCCGGTGTTTCTCCTGCCATTTCTTTCAAAACTCGAAATAAAAGTACACTCAGCCCACCTCGTATCAAAAGCCCTGCCAGCTGGACAAACAATACAATTCCGGTTGTCGTCCCTGTAAGCATCATATATACTTTCATCAAAATAGCACATACAAACACTGATGTTTGATGCGGTTCCCACATCCCGGTAATCAACGCATCGCCCTTGAGCATACGATATGCCATTGCCATTTGATACTCAGCATCATAGCTTATATTCGTAAAAACAAAGGATATGCAGGCAAAAACCAGTATAACTCCATAAAAAATGTATGTTTTGTTTTTTAGCTTATTTAACATATACCCACTCCATAAAACAAATTACTTGTTTAAAAGCAAAAAGCCCTTCATCTGTTATTTTAACAGATGAAAGGCTTATTTACTACTAAATCTTTAATAATATTAAATGAAAGCAAAATAAAGAATAAAAATAATATCTAGAATCCAGATAATCGGACTAACCTTTTTTGCCTTACCACTTGCTGCCATTGCTACACTGTATGTAATAAAGCCGAGAGCAATACCATTTGCGATAGAGTAAGAAAGAATCATTACAATAACGGTAACGAATCCGGACGCAGTAGAAATAAAGTCATCCCAGTCAATGCCTCCTAACTGCTGAGCCATTAACATACCAACTACTACTAATGCAGGAGCTGTAACAGCACTTGTTGCAGTAGACAATACGATAGGAGAAATCAAAATAGACAAGAAGAACAAAATACCGGTTGAGCATGCCGTGAGACCGGTTCTGCCGCCTACTTCTACACCACTAGAGCTTTCTACGAAGCTTGTAACGGTAGAGGTACCAAGTACAGCACCAACTACAGTACCAACAGAATCTGCAAGCAATGCCTTTTCTGCATTTTCCAATTCGCCTTCTTCATTTACAAGACCACAACGATTACCAACGGCAACCAAGGTACCTGCTGTATCAAAGAAGTCTACAAACAAGAAAGAGAAAATAATTACAAAAGCATTAAATGGATCTGCAAACAGCTCACCAAAGCCCTGTGAAAAAGCACCAAATGTATCCATGGAGAAGTCTGTTGTAATAAACTGGCTTGGTAAAGCAGGCATACCTTCAAAGCCCATAAAACCAAGTACAAGACCGATTACTGCAGTAATAACCATACCTACAAATACTGCCGCAGGAACTTTCTTGATTACCAATGCGATTGTAACCAAAATACCAATGATTGCTAATAATACCGTTGGCTGAGTCAAATCGCCTAATGTAACACCGGTAGATGAACTAGCTACAATAATGCCGGAGTTCATAAATGCAACAAAAGCAATAAAGAAACCGATACCTGCACCAATTGCAAGCTTTAACTGCTTTGGAATGGCATTAATAATCATTTTACGTAAACCGGTTACGGAAATAACTAAAAATACTATACCGGATACAAATACAGCTGCCAATGCCGCCTTCCAGGAATATCCCATCGTAAATACTACTGTGTAAGTAAATAATGCGTTTACACCCATACCAGGAGCAAGTGCCACTGGATAGTTTGCCAAAATACCCATTACAATAGATGCAATACCCGCAGAAATTGCAGTTGCCATGAATACAGACTGAACATTCATTCCGGACTCACCTAAAATACTTGGGTTAACAGCAAGAATGTACGCCATTGCCAGGAATGTGGTTAAACCTGCAATAAGCTCTGTTTTTACGTTGGTTTTTTTGTCTTTCAAGTGAAATAATTTTTCTAACATATAACTTTTCCTCCTTCGTTATTGAAAAACAATATAATTGTAAACAATTTCCACTAACTTTACAAGAAAAAATTATAAAATTTTTAGATTTTTTTCATAATTGGCAAATGTTATCTGAACTTTGAACAAATCACCATCCAACATAATCTTAAAATCACCACCCTGTCCGATAATCAGGTTCTGAGCAATAGCAAGACCAAGTCCACTTCCTTCTGTGGTTCTGGATAAATCTCCCCGTACAAAACGTTCACTCAATTCCTCTGCTTGAATATTTAATTCCTTAGCAGAAATATTTTTCATGGTGAATATCAGATTTTCTCCACTTTTTATTACTTCTAAATACACACGTGTTCCTTCCAATGCATACTTGTAAACATTAGACATGAGATTTTCCATAACACGCCACATTCGTCTGGAATCCGCCATAATACAAGCCTCTTTGGCATGATTATTATAAATAAGTTTCAGACAATGCTCCGCAAATTTCTCATCATACTCTCCTGCCGCCTGCATAATTAACTCATGCAGATTTAATGGCATCATTTCATATTCAATATTACCCGTAGAAATCTTGCTTACTTCAATCAAATCCTGAATCAAATTCTTTAATTTCAAGGATTTACTTTCAAGCACTTCAAGGTATTCCATTGCCCGTTCATTTTCAATTTGCTCTTTTTTGAGCAAATCTACGTAACTGATAATGGAAGTAAGCGGTGTTTTAATATCATGAGATACATTGGTAAGAAGCTCTGCCTTTAAGCGTTCATCTTTTATAGATGTTTCTACCGCCTGTTGAATGCCTTCACCGATTTCATTTACCGCACGCCCCAATGCCGCATTTTCAATAGACAAATGCTCCACACTTACCCGACTGCTTTCACCGGCCACAATGCCTTCTATCTTTTCAATAATTTCTTCACGTTCCACCTTGCGCTTCAAACGCCTGTATGCCAGGAATACTACTGTCACCAACATGGCTACTGCCACAACAACTGCCATATCCTCTTTGTAATTCATCATAAACAAGCATACCAAAAACAGACAACCTGCATAAAAGACAATCTCAATCAGGAACAAGCCCCATGTCTTTTCCCACAAGCCGCTTCGTTCCATGTAATACTGCGCTTTTTCTTTTAAATTCTGAGCTTTTCTCTCCAAGTATTTAAAAAAGCGCACTACTTGTGAAATGCAAAACTTATAAATCAGGCTGTTTTTAAAGAATACATGTGCTTTTATGCGTCTGGCAAAGCTGCATAAACTCTCAATGTTCAAAACACTAAGTATAAATGTGATGGTGCCTATTACAACAGCTCCTGTTTCGCGTATATAATTTACCCTGCTATGTAAATAGAATTCATAAAACTCACAAAATGCCCATGCAACAGCAAATCCAAGACCGGCACACCAAGCCAGAAATACTTCCAGATAAATTCCGTCTACCCATTTCAGTTCAATAAACTCTTCTCCCATCTTATCTACTTTACGACCGGAAGCAACCAACATGTATAGTGCAACAAGTACATAATACAAGCAGCATCCTATCACAATCCCCAATAGCATATATACCTGGTCCATATTGTAAGAATCCATTGCTTTCCATAGAGTTGCATAATAGTCATTTGCTCCAAGGCTCATGTCAAAACCGGTATATACAATGGCATTGTCACCCATTGCATAATCATACTGGGACATAAAATCGACCACATTATCCACGTCTATCTCATAATCACCTTGCACACTGTAATTCAATGCCGTGGTACCCATTGCCGCACAAACCAGACCGCCGAAATAACTCTGCGCCTTTGTACTGCCTGCTCCTTTCAAAAAAGAAGCATTGGTATAAATATCTCCGGTTTCGTTATCCAAATCTATGTAATATACAAAGCTGGTCTGTCCTTCCTTGTACTGCTTCATATAACGCTGATATTCGTCATAATTGTTGGAAAGGTCATTCATACAGGCACTTAACTGGTCACAGAGCATTTTGAAATCAGCTTCTGTATGTATTACTTCCTCTATGCGCTTGCCATCTACCGTCAAAAACCGGTTTTCTACCTTTTCGTCCAACCACCTTAATCCACCTGCCTGCTGCCAACGGATCAAATCTTCCAGATAATATACTGCCCCGGGAAAATACGTATACTGCTGAACATTATTGTAGCGATTCGCATTTTTACGATAATAATATTCGGAAACATTAACTTGACGATCTCCATCAAAAACACCATCGGTCTCCAACTGACTACGGATAATAGCCAGTCGGATTGCTTCCTCTGTCTCCCGATTTAAATTCTGTATTAAATAAGTACCTGCCACTTTGTCATCTCGGATGTCTGAATTAATCCATCTGCGATAATTAAAGTCCCCAATATATACGGTACTAGTTAAAATCAATGCCGCAAGCGCAAGCATTGCCACACCGGCACTTACATGCTGCGTAAGCTTTAAAAACCACCTTGCCCATGCCGCCATAGGCCTTTTCCGTTTTACTTTCTTTTCCTGCATAACTACCCTCTTAACTTACTGCTTCTCAATTTTATAACCTACTCCCCAAACAACCTTTAAATATCTTGGGTCCTTTGGGTTAATTTCAATTTTTTCACGAATGTGCCTGATATGTACTGCTACCGTATTGTCTGCACCGATTGCCTCTTCATTCCAGATATTTTCATAAATCTGATTGATAGAAAATACCTTCCCCGGATTTCTCATCAGTAGCAGCAAAATGCTATATTCAATGGGTGTCATCTTAATCTGCTCCCCATCCACAAACACTTCCTTTGTTTCGTCATTAATCTGAAGACCGCCAACCTGATACATGGCATTATTCTCCGTATTCAGACTGCCAAGGGTGGTATAACGGCGTAAATGACTCTTCACTCTGGCAATCAACTCCAATGGATTAAAAGGCTTCGTCACATAATCATCCGCACCGATATTCAACCCTAAAATCTTATCCGCATCCTCACTCTTGGCAGACAGAAAAATAATCGGCACTGCACTGATTTCACGAATCTTCATAGCGGTACGAATACCATCTAACACCGGCATCATTATATCCAAAACCACCAGCTTAATATTGTGCTTTTTCACCATCTCCAGAGCTTGTTCTCCATTGTACGCCTTTCTTACCAGATACTGCTCCTGGCTTAAATATATTTCTATGGCGTCCACAATCTCTCTTTCATCATCGCATACTAAAATTTCATCCATCGTACGTACCTCCTTGATGTTATTTAAACATACTATTTTTAAATAAATGTATGGAAATATATAAAGAATTTCTTAAATTATTTGTAACTATTCAGAGCCATGCAAATTTATGAAATAAAGACCGAGTAAGCTTGCTTATAAAGGGCTGTTTTCATAAATTTATATGGCGAAGTAACCACATGAGCAAAAGGAAAGTGCTGAAAGCACGATTTTGCGAATGGGGTTCTGAATAGTTTGTGATAATTTATTATAACATATACTCCAAAGGGAAAAATTTTAATACAATCCCCAAAAACATATTGACATCTTTATCATTTGCCATTAATCTATAAATAGAAGGGCACTACCGATAGACGGTTTGTCCGGTAATATTGATTACGCGAAAGTAACCTTAACCTTGTGACAGTTGGCGGTTACTTTTTTGCGTTATCAATACAAGCAATCAAAAGTGTCACCACAAGGGTAAGCACCTTAAGTACAATTGATAATATCTCAAAATCACTCATAAGTTTGTCCCTCACTTTCTCCCTTTTACATTACGCATAGCGAAATTCCCGGATGAGCAGAGGGGCATAATCCCTCCGCAGAAGGACAAACCGCCTACCGTGAATGGTAGCACCCAAAAAGTATTTTAACAAAAATACAAGTCGAATACAATGTAACCGAAACAAGTTCTTGAAAATCGTGATTTTCCACATAAAAAGACGATATATCGTCTGCATCTCAAATTTTATAAGTGAAACTGCTTGAAATTTCAAGTATTTGTTCATTTGGAAATATTGCAAATAGAAAATGGATCACCTCACATGCTCAAACGCATTTTTAATCCAACTTATCTTCCCCTCATCTATCGCCACACAGTCATAGCGCATTTCCGCAAATTCACTTATCCCATGTTCAAAACGATAATAATCCGCCACGCGGCAAATCTTTCTCTGCTTGCGCCAATCTACTGCCTCTGCACCTGTTCCTGCCCGTCCGGTCTCTCTGGCTTTTACCTCAAAAAAAATCAGGCAGGTGCCCTCGTATCCTATGATATCGATTTCGCCCTGCCTGCATCGGTAGTTCATTTCCAAAATACGCACACCTTTACCAAGCAAAAACTGCACCGCTTCTCTTTCGTAAAAAGTACCTATTTTTCGTTTATTCATTTATTTTACTATCCCTATCTTGTTAAACGGCCACAAACGAGCTGCCACACGGCCCATAATTCTGTCACGAGTAATATTTCCTACGGTCTCAAATCGACTGTCAGAGCTGTGATTACGGTTGTCCCCCAGTACAAAGTATTCATCCTCACCAAGTGTAAGCGGTTCTGCCGCCCTTTGACGATTATATTCGGCAATCACTTCTTTACCATATGTATCCGGCAAGACCTCGCCATTAATATAAATCACACCATTTTCATCAATATAAACGGTTTCTCCCGGCAGACCGATAATACGCTTGACAAAATGACTTTCCTGCCCTCTGTATTGGATTGGAAAAATCACCACATCAAAGCGCTCCGGCTCAGAAAATTGATACGTCAATTTATCTACCCACAAATACTCTTTATCGTACAATGTAGGCTGCATGGAATCTCCGTCTACCACGCTAAATACGCCCACAAAGGTAATAATCAACTGTACCGTAAGCCAAACGCCGCCAAGCCATATAATATATTCCAAGGCTTCCCTTATCCAGGACTTTTTTTGCTGTTCTTCATTTACCAATTCCATTATTTTTTTTTCGTCCATATTACGTTTCCTCGCATTTATACTGTATATTCTTCCGGCCACTCCAGAGAAATACGTCCTAATTTACCGCTTCTGAAATCGTCAATCAACATTCCTGCTGCTTTTTCCAAATCCAGCTCCTCACCCTTTTTAAAGCACCTTCTGTTTCTTGCAATACCTGCCAACACTTCTAACGGCGTGTTACATTCTTCCAAGCTATAGCGCTCTTTTATCAGACTGCTATATCGAGGTGTCACATGCTTAATAAAATCCATCGCCAGCTCATCCGTCAAAAGAATTTCATCATTAATAGAGCCAATAAAAGCCAATTTCATACCAATTGCCTGGTCTTCAAACTTCGGCCACAAAATCCCCGGCGTATCTAACAGTTCCAAATTCTTATGAAGCTTAATCCATTGCTTACCCTTGGTTACGCCCGGTTTATTGCCTGTTTTTGCGCATGCTTTGCCTGCAAAGGAATTAATAAATGTAGACTTGCCAACGTTTGGAATCCCCACCACCATGGCCCTTACAGGACGGTTTAAAATACCACGCTTTCTGTCACGTTCGATTTTCTCTTTACACGCTTCCTGCACCAGAGACTGAATGCTCTTGATTCCGTTTCCTGTTTTTGAATTTATTTCCAGTACATGAAAGCCCTTTGCCTCAAAATAAGCCATCCACTCTTTATTGGCTCTAGGGTCTGCTAAATCGGATTTATTTAAAAGAATTATGCGGGATTTGTTTTTGCCCAAGTCATCAATATCCGGATTGCGGCTGCTGATAGGTTCTCTGGCATCTACCAATTCAATTACAAGGTCGATGAGACTTATATTTTCCTGCATCATTCTCTTGGCCTTGGTCATATGACCAGGATACCACTGATAATTCATAGTTGTCACCTGTTCCTTCTATACAAAATTTCCGATAAAACTGCGTCTGTGGATTGGCGTAGGCCCCAACTCCTTTAACGCCTCAATATGTACTGCCGTGCCATAGCCTTTATTGGCGGCAAAACCATATTCCGGGAAAATACTGTCGTACTCCACCATCATACGATCTCTGGTCACCTTGGCGATAATGCTGGCTACACCGATGCTGGCACTTTTGGCATCCCCTTTGATAATAGAAACCTGTGGTATATCCACTCCCGGTATTTTTACCGCATCATTTAACAATAAATCCGGCTGCACACTAAGCTTACAAATCGCCTCGCGCATGGCTTCATAGGTGGCCTGCAAAATATTGATTTCGTCAATACGCTCCGGTCCTACAATACCAATTCCAACAGCCACTGCCTTTTCCATAATTTCATCATACAACATCTCTCGCTTTTTCTCAGAAAGCTTCTTGGAATCGTTAATATATAAAATATCACAGTCCTTTGGCAATATTACCGCACTGGCTACGACCGGTCCTGCAAGCGGTCCACGTCCCACTTCGTCAATGCCGCAAATTGATTGATATGCTGCATATTCTCTCTCGTATGCAAACAATTCATACATACGTTCCTGTTCTTTTTGAATTGCCAATGCCTTTTTGGCTTCTCGCTCTGCTTTTGTCGCCATGTTAATTGATTGGTTTCATGCTGCCCTTGTCTGACGGCAGCGCAAACCATGCCTTTCCTATAATCTGCTTTCTCGTAATCGGTCCAACGGTATTGGAACGACTGTCTTCGCTGTTATTACGGTTATCCCCCATGACAAAATATTCGTCTTCACCCAGTTTGATTTTGTCCTCTGCAATACCCGGGTCTGCAATTTTATCATGGCCGTCCTTTACAATAGCACCATTGACATAAAGCTGCCCGTCCAAAATCTGCACGGTGTCTCCCGGAATCGCAATCACACGCTTAATATACAAATGCTCATTACTGCCCTGCTTAAATACTACCACATCACCGGTCTTTGGTGCAAATAATAAATAACCAATACAATTTACCAAAACCTTTTGATTATGGGCAAGCTCCTTTTCCATAGAGGCACCTACATTTGTAATCGTGTAGCCATATGCCAAAACAAGAGACACGCCTAACACAAATGCTGTCAGACAACCGATAATATAAGTTCTGATAATACGCTTCACCTCAGAGCTTAAGCGCTTTTTTCTTCGAAAGGATAATCCTCCTCTTGCCATGTGTACTTCTCCTACTGTTAAGAAAAACGGGACAACCACAAACCATGTGCAGTTGTCCCTCATTTTCAAAAATTATTTAACAAGTTCTTTAACCTTTGCAGCTTTACCTACGCGGTCTCTTAAGTAGTTCAATTTAGCACGTCTTACTTTACCGTATCTTACTACTTCGATTTTTTCTACGTTAGGGCTGTGTAATGGCCATGTCTTTTCAACGCCAACGCCGTTAGAAGTCTTTCTAACTGTGAAAGTTTCTCTGTTGCTTCCACCCTGTCTCTTAATTACAACACCTTCAAATACCTGGATACGTTCACGGTTACCTTCTTTGATCTTACCGTAAACCTTTACAGTATCACCAACTGCAAATTCTGCTACAGAAGCTTTTAACTGAGCAGCTTCAATGTTCTTAATAATTTCGTTCATTGTGTTTCCTCCTTATCATTGGATGTTCTTAAGGCTTTCTGCCACAGAGGACCATCTCCTATTTTCACAACATATCTAATTTATCACAACGTGTCGTAAATTGCAACACTTTTCTTACATATTTTTTATAAATTTTCCAAGCCGCTTTCTTCCGCCTTTTTCTTTTTCCTACGCGGCTTTTTCTTTGGCAAAAGCGCCTGTCTCGCCTCATATAAGGCATACAAGTCCGGTCTGCGTTCCCGGGTGCGCTTCACCGATTGCTCTAATCGCCACTCTTCCACCTTCTTATGGTCACCGGAAAGTAAAATGGCAGGAACTTCCTTGCCCATCCATACCGCCGGTCTGGTGTACTGCGGATATTCCAGCAAGTCATCATGGAATGATTCTGTCATGGCCGATTCGTCATTATTTAATACTCCCGGTACAAAACGCGCAATAGCATCTATCATGACCATAGCAGGCAGCTCACCGCCTGTCAATACATAATCACCAATGGAAACATAGTCCGTTACAATTTCCTCTAAAACACGTTCATCAATGCCTTCATAGTGCCCACAAAGAATAACCAGCTCCTCCTCCATGGCAAATTCCTTTGCCATCTGCTGGTTAAAAGTCGGTCCCTGAGGTGTTACATAAATCGTACGCGGTTTTGGCATCCCCGGATTTATAACTGCCTGATATGCATCATACACCGGCTGTGCTGCCATAAGCATACCTGCTCCGCCGCCGTAGGTGTAATCATCGACTTTTTTATGTTTGTCTAAGGTATAATCTCTGATATTGACTGCTCTAAGTTCAATCTGACCGCGTTCCATGGCTTTGCCTATAATGCTGGTAGACAACGCACCGGAAATCATTTCCGGAAAAAGGGTTAATACATGAAACTTCATAACTGCTCCTTAATCCAAAAGACCATCCATGAGATGAATCTGCATCTTGCCGGCTTCCACATCTACGTGCAAAATACATTCCTTGATAGCCGGAACCAATACTTCTCTTCCATCTGTCATACCAATAATATACACATCATTGGCACCGGTTTCCATTACATCACGAAGGGTTCCTAACACCTTATCCTCTTCATCTACTACAGTAAGCCCCTGTAAATCAGCAATAAAATATTCGTCCCTACGAAGTCTCACTGCATTGGCACGTGTAACAAAAAGGCTTTTTCCTTTGTACTTTTCAATATCATTGATATTGTCATAACCTTTGAATTTCAATATAACAAACTGCTTAAAAAACTTTACTCCTTCTATTTCCAGCGTAAGCTCTTCTTTGCCTGTATCCAAAATCACTTCTTTTAATCGCTTAAAACGCTTTACGTCATCTGTTGTAGGAAATACTTTCACTTCTCCTCTCACACCATGTGTAGAGGAAATTACACCAACCTGTAACTTTGTTTCCACTTAAGTTCCTCCTAAAAAAGGCACTCCATAAGAGTGCCTTTGTAAATAATCAAAAATGATTTGAAGCTGACATTAGATGATTTCTACATCCACGTGCTCATTACCAGCAGCAGCCTTTACAACGGCGCGGATTGCTTTTGCAATTCTGCCCTGCTTACCGATTACCTTACCCATATCGGACTGAGCAACATGAAGCTCAACTACGGTGTTCTTTCCATCCTTTTTTTCAGATACTACAACTTCACTTGGATTATCAACGAGTGCTTTTGCAATTACTTCAACTAATTCTTTCATAATCCACCTCCAAATGTATGTTGTAAAATCTTATTTCTCGATACCAGCTACCTTGAAGATCTTTGCAACTACATCTGTAGGCTGAGCACCGTTTGCCAACCACTTCTTAGCTAATTCTTCGTTTACTTTAATTGCGCTTGGATTCTGGTTTGGATCGTAAGTACCGATTTCTTCGATAAATCTACCATCTCTTGGGGAACGAGAATCTGCTACGATAATTCTATAAAAAGGAGCCTTCTTCTGTCCCATTCTTCTTAATCTGATTTTAACTGCCATTGTAATTTCCTCCAATAATCTTTAAAAATTAATTTTGTAAATATATGAAAAAGTATCTAAACTTTGTCATCTGATTAAATGCGACTTAGAAAAACTTTCTGCCGCCACGGCCACCCATCATGCCCGGGATTCCGCCAAAACCTCGTTTACCCATGCTGCTGAACTGCTTCATCATTTTCTGGCTCTGTTCAAACTGCTTGATAAAACGATTTACGGTTGCAATATCTACGCCTGCACCTTTTTCAATACGGTGCTTACGGCTAGGATTTAAAAGCTTTGGATTTCTACGCTCTGCCGGAGTCATAGACAACACAATTGCTTCAGTGCGCTTCATTTGCTTTTCATCTACAGCACCTTCCAGGTCTGCCGCTTTAATCCCCATACCGGGAAGCATACCTAAAATACTGCCCAAACCGCCCATGTTACGCATCTGCTTCATGCTTTCCAGGTAATCTTCAAAGTCGAATTTCCCTTTCTTCATGCGGCTCATCATATCCTTTTCCTTGGCTTCGTCGATATCGATATTCTCTGCTGCCTTCTCTATAAGAGTAAGCACATCGCCCATACCTAAGATTCGGCTTGCCATACGGTCCGGGTAGAACTGCTCTAAATCAGAAAGCTTTTCACCCATACCTACAAAAAGAATCGGTTTACCTGTAACGGCCTTTACGGAAAGAGCTGCCCCACCTCGTGTGTCACCATCCATCTTGGAAAGGACGATACCGTCTACACCAACCTTTTCGTTGAACTCCTTGGCTACATTTACCGCATCCTGACCGGTCATGGCATCTACTACCAACAAAGTCTGGTGCACGGTAATGTGAGCTTTGATTTCCTGGAGCTCTGCCATCATGGCTTCATCAACATGAAGTCGACCCGCAGTATCCAAAATCACTACGTTATGGCCGTTCTTGGATGCATGCTCTAATGCTGCCTTTGCAATGTCCACCGGCTTATGTCCGGTACCCATACTAAATACATCCACGCCCTGCTTCTCACCGTTGATGTGCAACTGTTCAATGGCAGCCGGTCTGTAAATATCACAGGCAACCAGCAAAGGCTTTTTGGACTTTTGCTTTAATTTACCGGCAATCTTGGCTGTGGTCGTGGTTTTACCGGCACCTTGCAAACCCGCCATCATAATAACGGTAGTCTGCTGCCCCGGTGCAAGCTTCATCTCAGTGGTTTCACTGCCCATAAGAGAAATCAGTTCTTCATGAACAATTTTAACTACCATCTGACCTGGATTTAAGCCACTCATGACATCCTGCCCAATGGCACGCTCTTCTACACTTTTGACAAACTGCTTCACCACCTTGAAGTTAACGTCGGCTTCTAACAATGCCATCTTAACTTCCTTGAGAGCAAGCTTTACATCTTCCTCCGTCAAACGTCCTTTGGCTCTTAAGTTTTTAAACACATTTTGTAGTTTGTCTGATAAACTTTCAAATGCCATGTATTAAAGCTCCTCCATCAGTCTTGCGGCTGTTTTCTTAATCTCAGCCAATCTATCGGCACTTGCGCCCTCTGCTGCATCCGCAAGCTCCAAAATATGCTTCACATCTTCACGCATTCCGGTAAATCTCTCTACCAGATGAAGCTTGGCTTCGTATGCTCTTAACTGCTTGTCGCAGCGACGCAGCAAATCATGTACACCCTGTCTGGAAATTCCGGCTTCTTCCGCAATCTCGCTCAAAGAATAATCTTCAAAAAGGGCTGCTTCATAAATCTTCTGCTGGTGCTCTGTAAGTAGTTCACCATAAAAATCATATAAAAGGCTCTGCTCTACAATTTCCTCTACGGAAGACATGTTACACACTCCTTTTCCGCCAAGTGTAAAGGCATTTTCCTTGACATCTAAGCCATCATACCAAAACAAGAAACAGGTGTCAAGTATTTTTTCTTGACACCCGCTGTTTGTATTGTATTTTTTTTAATACAATTTATAATTTTTCACTAAAAATATTTTTGTGACCCTGGCCATAGATTTCGCTGGCACTGGTAATAATCATAAATGCAGTAGGGTCTACCTCTTTGACAATCTCCTCTGCCTTTGGTGCCAACACTTTTCTCATAGCCACCATAATTACATCTTTCTCCTTGCCGCTATATGCGCCTTTTCCCTGAATAAAGGTAACACCAACCTCTAAATCCTTTAGCAGCTTTTCTGTAATGGGCTGACTCTGGTCGCTGATGATATAAAGCAGCTTGGCCTCATCCGTACCATACAGTACCTTATCCAGTACATATGCACTTACTGTAACCGCGATTAAGGCGTATAATGCAAGAACAATATCCTTGAACACAATTGCCGAGATTGCAACCACAGTATAGTCAAAGACGGAAAATAATGCACTGGTCTTAATATGGGGAAATTTCTTACGAAGCAGTCTTACAATAATGTCAGAACCACCAGTGGTACTTCCCTGCTTCATAATAAGACCAATCCCGATTCCAACCATTCCGCATCCGGCAATCGCTGAAATAATCAAGTCATTCGTAATAGCCCCGCCATATGTCTTATTGATGCTGTCAATAAGAGTGGTGGTCACTAAAACACAGTAAAATGTTCTGAATATCAAGGTTCTGCCCAACTTTAGATATCCCCAAATAATTAACGGCACATTAAACAAAAAGATAATGGTACCGGTTTCTAACGGCAAAAACTGATTTAGAATGATAGCAATTCCAGTCAAACCTCCCGGTGCCAAATGATTGGGGTCCAAAAAAAGTGCAATTCCCATGGCATATATGACAGCTCCCACTGTCATAATACCATATTCATATACCAGTTTCACGCAATGTTTCATACGTGCTCCTTTTCCATAAATTTAGCTTGTATTAACCAATGGTCGGAACCAGTCTCGGTTGATATCCCGCCTGTTCCAATGCCTCCATAATCTGGTGTTTATGCTCGGTGCCAAAAGCTTCCATGGTAATCACCAGCTCTACCGCCGCTCTTCTATTGGTGGTAACAAACTGATTGTGCTCCAGCTTAATGACATTGGCACTGGTGGTTGCAATTACACCGGATACTCTGTGCAGTTCGCCAGGCTTATCCGGAAGACGTACTGCTACCGTAATCACGCGGTCACGGAAAATAAGTCCCTGCTGAACCACGCTGGACATAGTAATAACATCCATATTACCGCCACTTAAGATAGAAACCACACGCTTCCCTTCCACCTCCAGATGCTTTAAGGCTGCTACCGTAAGCAAACCGGAATTTTCCACAACCATTTTGTGATTTTCCACCATATCCAGGAAGCATGCAATTAATTCATCATCCTCAATGGTAATAATATCATCCAGATTTTCACGGATATAAGTGAAAATGTTACTGCCCGGTGTCTTCACTGCGGTACCGTCTGCAATGGTATTTATCACAGGCAAAGTCGTAACTTCACCCTTTTCCAAGGATGTCTGCATACAGTTTGCACCGGCAGGCTCTACACCAATCACCTTGATCTTTGGATTGAGGAATTTTGCCAGGGTAGATACACCGGTTGCCAGACCGCCGCCTCCGATTGGCACCAAAATATAGTCCACTAACGGAAGCTCCTTAAAAATCTCCATAGCAATGGTTCCCTGCCCCGTTGCCACTCTCAAATCATCAAAAGGATGGATGAAGGTGTAACCATACTCAGCTGCCAATTCATAGGCTTTTGCACAAGCCTCGTCATACACATCACCGTATAAAACCACCTCCGCACCATAAGATTTGGTGCGATTTACCTTCATAAGCGGTGTGGTGTTCGGCATTACAATGGTAGCCTTGCACCCATAACACTTTGCTGCATATGCAACACCCTGTGCATGATTGCCTGCAGACGCGGTAATCACGCCTCGTTTTCTTTCCTCTTCTGTAAGGGTACTCATAGTATAATAAGCGCCTCTTACCTTGTATGCACCTGTAAACTGCATGTTTTCAGGTTTAAAATAAACGCGGTTTCCTGTCTGGGCGCTGAAATAATCGCTGTATACCAGTTTGGTTTCCAGTGTGACGGATTTCAGTACCTCGCTTGCCTCTTCAAATTTTTCTAATGTCAGTGCGTTCATGTTAGTCTTCCTCGAATTCTCCATCTTGTACTTCAAATAATGCATTTACAAAAGCATTGGAATCAAACTTCTGTAAGTCTTCAATTCCTTCCCCTACACCGATATATTTTACCGGAACCTTTAATTCAGACTGAATTGCCACTGCAATACCGCCCTTTGCGGTACCATCCAACTTGGTCAGAATAATACCGGTCAAATCTGTCACAGAACCGAATTCCTTCGCCTGTACCAAAGCATTTTGTCCGGTAGTGCCATCCAAAACAATCAAATTTTCGCGGTGTGCATCCGAAAATTCCCTGTCGATAATGCGATTCATTTTCTTCAACTCTTCCATCAGGTTTTTACGATTGTGTAAACGCCCCGCAGTATCACAAATCAGTACATCCACATTTCTTGCCTTTGCAGCACTTACTGCATCAAATACCACACTGGCAGGATCGGTACCTTCCTTGGAACGAATCATGTCTACGCCTGCACGGTTTGCCCACTCCTGAAGCTGGTCGTTTGCTGCTGCACGATACGTATCTGCTGCTGCAATCAACACCTTACGGCCGGAAGCTTTTAAATTGTAAGCGAGCTTACCTACAGAAGTAGTTTTACCAACTCCGTTTACACCTATTACAAAAATAACAGATTTTTTATGTTCAAAATCGTAAGCAGTCTCCTGCACCTGCATCTGCTCTTTAATAGAATTTATGAGCAGTTTTTTACACTGCCACGGCACCTTAATCTGAAGCTTCTTTACGCTTTCCCGCACACGCTCCATAATTTCAGATGTGGCATTTACACCAATATCTCCCATAATCAGGCGTTCTTCCAATTCTTCATAAAAATCATCGTCAATATCCGAATATCCACTGAACACCTGGTCAATACCGTGTACAATATTATTTCTTGTCTTTGCCAAACCGGCCTTCAGCCTGGCAAAAAAACCTTTCTTTTCTTCTCCCATAGATTACCCCTCTAAATCTTGTTCAACCAGATTTACACTTACTAAGGCAGATACACCCTTTTCCTGCATGGTAATACCATACAGTCTGTCTGCCTCTTCCATCGTACCTCGTCTATGTGTAATAACAATGAACTGCGTGTGTTTTGTCAGCTTGTGTAAATACTTTGCATAACGACCAACGTTAGACTCATCTAAGGCTGCTTCAATTTCATCCAGTAAGCAGAACGGAGATGGCTTCAAATTCTGGATTGCAAATAACAGGGAAATGGCTGTGAGTGCCTTCTCACCACCGGATAACTGCATCATGTTCTGCAGTTTCTTTCCCGGCGGCTGTGCAATAATACGAATGCCTGCCTCCAGAATATCCTCTTCCTCCTGAAGTTCCAAAGTACCTTTACCTCCTCCAAACAGTTCTTTAAATACCTTGTCAAATTCTCTTGCAATGTCAGCAAACTTTTCTTTGAACTGTTTTCTCATAGCTGCATCTAATTCTTCTATGATGCCTTCTAAGGTTTTCTCAGCCTCCACCAAATCATCATGCTGTGTCTTTAAGAAGGTGTAACGCTCCATCAGATTCTTGTAATCTTCAATAGCATTTACATTGACATCGCCCAGCTTTTTAATCTCAGCTTTGATTTCGACAATCGCCTTCTTCATAGCCGATAAATCGTTCATCTCCGGATTAGCCAGTGCTAAAGCATCTGTCAGGGTAATTTCGTATTCATTCCACATATAATTAATCTGGTTTTCTACGCTTTCCTCTAACTTCTCACGCTGTGCATCCAGTCGATATACTTCCTTGTCTAAATTAGAAATCTGCTGTGCCATTTCTTCTCGATTGTCAAAGAACTTCTTTTGCTTGCCGGAAAGAAGCTCTTTCTTGTCCATAGCCTCTTTCAGCTTCATCTGTGCTTCATCTAATACATTCTCAGAATGCTTGATACTTGCGGTCAGTTCGTCAATGGCAACAAGCTTATCTGCCACATCCTTGCGACTGGCTTCTATGCTTACTTCTATTTCTTCTAATTCACGGGTAAAACGGTCCATTTCACCCTGAATACGATTTACATTCTGTTCATGAAACTCCAGCGTCTGCATAAAAGAACGAACCTTCATGTCCCATTCCTTTACTTTGTCAGCCTCTTCCTCTTCAGTCACTCCAAGCTCCAACATTCGGGCCTGAAGCTCTAATCCAAGAGCATCCGCAGCACGCTCTGCCTCTTCGGAAGCTTTTAATTCCTCTAAAACAGCATCCTTTTCTGTGGAAATCTCCTGTAATTTCTGCTCTATGTCCTGTATCTCCCGGGTGAGTTCGCCGGCATCTGCCAAAGCTTCTTCTTTCCGCTCCAAAGCAGCCGTTACGTTTAATCTGGCGGTATTTTGCTCAATAAACTTCATCTGAAGTTCAGCCTTCATGGTCTCTACTTCCATGCGGAAACGATTTCGAGCCGTCTTTTTCTCTTCAATTTCACAATTGATTTCTTCTATCCTGTCTGCAAGCGCTTTGATATTTTGCTCAATAGCTTCCATTTCGCGACGGCGGCCGAGAAGATTGGAATTATTTTTGAAGGCACCACCGCTCATAGCACCGCCCGGCACTAACATTTCGCCTTCTAAGGTAACCATACGTATGGTATATTTGTATTTACGTGCAATCTGAACCGCATGGTCTATGTGGTCTACTACCACAATTCTGCCAAGCAAACTCTTTGCTACACTACGATACGCCTCGTCAATGTGTACCAAACTGTCTGCAAGACCAATAACACCGAGTTCAGAAAGACATTCGCTATTCTTAAACTCCTGACTGTTTTTTATGCTGGTAAGCGGCAAAAAGGTAGCACGACCTGCCTTCTCACGTTTTAATAACGCAATCATGCGTTTTGCCACTTCTTCGTTGTCTGTAACGATATTTTGAATGCTTGCACCAAGGGCCGTTTCAATAGCAGTCTCGTACTTAGCATCGGTTTTTAATATATCTGCAACTACACCGATAATACCCTTTTCCCGGTCCTTTTGCTCCATAACACACTTTACAGCACCGCCATAGCCCTCGTAACGCTCCGTCATGTTAGCCAAAGCTTCTAAACGGGACTGTTCTTTGTGGTACTGCTCCCGGGTATTGCGAAGGTTTTCATCACAAACAGTCAATTCTTTTCTAAATTCATTTAAGTCAAGTTCTTTTGCAGCTACCGCTTCTTCCATTTCTCTAATAACTGCAGAAATGTCTTCAAACTCTTTTTCCAAAGCTTCAATGTTTTCCTTCTGCTTTGCCTCATCGGATTTGGCACGAAGCATTCTGGAGCTAATCTCCGCCTTGCGAATCTGGGTCTGTTCTACCACAGAATCAAAACGGCTGAGCTTAGACTTAATGGTAGCACGTTGGTTTAAGCCCTCAATAATGGCATTTTTCTGTGCTTCAATCTGGTTTGTCACATCTGCAATCTGAGCCAGAATCGCATCCAAATTGGCCTGTGCTTCATCACGTACCTTAGCAATATCTGCAACCGTAGCATCAATTTTGGCTTTGTCCTTTAAAAGTTCTGCCTTTTCGGCTTCCTTTGCGGCAATTTCTTTTTCCACACTTTCCTTACGTGTATGGAAATGCTGCTCGTTATTTTCCGCAGAATGAATCTGCTCTTTGTATACGTTAATCTGACCTTCTAATTTGCCGAGCAATACGCTGCTTTCACTTAAAAGGTTACGATTTTCCTCAATGGTAGTTTCACAGGCTTCTATCGCTTGCGTTGTGGCATCATATTCGGACTTGATATTTTCATACTGAGCATTGGCCTCAGCAAACTGTGCACTGGCAATCTGATATTTTTCCTCTGCAGACTGCAGTTCCTTATTAAGTCGCTCATGCTCTAACAGGAAGCAATTCACATCTAGTGTCTTTAAGCTTTCTTTTTTCTTTAAGTAAATCTTGGCCTTTTCAGACTGACGCTCTAAAGGTCCAATCTGCTTTTCCAGCTCCGATAAAATATCGGTTACTCGGACCAGATTTGCTTTTTCTTCCTCCAGCTTCTTCATTGCGGTAATTTTACGTTTTTTAAATTTAACGATACCTGCCGCTTCATCAAAAAGCTCACGACGCTCTTCCGGTTTTCCGCTCAAAATCTTGTCAATCTGCCCCTGCCCGATAATAGAATAACCTTCCTTACCGATACCGGTATCATAAAAAAGCTCATTCACATCCCTCAAACGGCAAACAGAACCATTAATCAAATACTCACTTTCTCCGGAACGATATAATCTACGCGCAACGGTTACTTCATTGTAATCAATCGGCAAATGATGGTCTGCATTGTCTAGGGTAATCGCCACATAAGCATAACTTAACGGTTTACGTAATTCTGTACCCGCAAAAATAACATCCTGCATGCTGCCGCCACGAAGCTGCTTGCTTCGCTGTTCACCAAGTACCCAGCGTACGGCATCTGCTACATTACTCTTACCGCTGCCATTTGGACCTACAATACCAGTGATACCATTGTGAAATTGAAAATTAATTTTGTTCGCAAAGGATTTAAATCCCTGTATTTCAATACTTTTTAAATACATAAAGCTTATTCTTCCTCATTCTGTAACTTTAAAAGCGCCTCGTATGCAGCATGCTGCTCAGCCAGCTTCTTACTCCTGCCTTTACCCTTTCCGATAACACGCTCTCCCAAATACGCTTCCACACCAAATTCCTTGTCATGTTCCGGACCAATCTCGTAAATCACCTTGTATGTAAGTTCCTGTTTCAACTTACTTTGTGCCAGCTCCTGTAACGTGGATTTGGCATCATA
Source organism: Lachnospiraceae bacterium (assembly GCA_045631045.1). Taxonomy (GTDB): domain Bacteria; phylum Bacillota; class Clostridia; order Lachnospirales; family Lachnospiraceae; genus RGIG6307. The sequence continues at coordinate 111,425 of JAZQUB010000033.1, read as the reverse complement.
AAACAATTTTTTCTGTTCAATATCATCTAAGATATATTTGAAAATGTACTTTTTGGCTTCTTCTATCCCACTATCTCTGTAAATGGCACCGATAACAGCTTCCATAATGTCACAGGCGATAGATTCCCTATCTCTTCCACCGGTAGCTTCTTCTCCTTTACCTAACAGAAAATATTTTTGTAATTCAATTCGCTTTGATGCTAAGGAAAGTGCAGGCTCGCAAACCAAGGATGCTCTCAGCTTGCTTAACTGTCCCTCCGGCATAGCAGGATATTTAGAAAACAAAAAATCACTGGAAACTAATTCCAAGACTGCATCTCCTAAAAATTCCAGTCTTTCGTAATTGCCAGATTTTAAAATACGCATTTCATTGGCATAAGAACTATGGGTCAAAGCCTGTTTTAACAAGCTTTTATCGTTAAAGGTATAACCAATCCTCTTTTCCAGTTCTTCTATGCCCTGCGTCGTTGCTCCCCACTGCATATAAACCTCCGTAATCGTCTATATTAGCTGCCGCCTTCTGACTTGCAACAACAAAAGAAACCCTCTTACCGTTTGAATTGTAAGAGGGTTTGCCTTCACCTATTAGTTCATTGCATTTTTGATTAATTCAACTGCCTCTTCTACAGTTTTAATATTCTCAGCAAGTTCTTCTGAAACTTCAATGTCAAATTCCTCTTCAATACCCATAATAATCTGGTATACGTCTAAAGAGTCTGCACCTAAATCGTCCATAAATGTGGTTTCCATTTTTACCTCTTCCGGGTCTACACTTAAAACGTCCGCAATAATTTGTTTGAGTTTTTCGAATTCTTCCATTACTAATGTCCTCTTTTCGTTTTTATTGTTCTTTTGCTACTGAGATGTTCTCGCGGATTTTACCGTTAATATCCTGCTCAGTAAATGTAATACATTGTAAAATAGAGTTTTTGATTTCGACAGCGTTGGAACTGCCATGGCTCTTTACCACTAAACCATTCAAACCAAGCATCGGCGCGCCGCCATGCTCTTCTGTATCAAAGCGCTTTAACGTCTGCTTTAGTGCCGGTTTTACTAATAAAGCACCTATTTTACTGCGTAAGGAACTCATCATGCCACGCTTAACCTCTTTAATCAAGGTAGCACCTACACCCTCGTACAATTTCAAAATAACATTACCTACAAAAGCTTCACAAACAATTACGTCTGCATAGCCGGCAGGAATGTCTCTTGCCTCGATACTGCCGATAAAATTAATATCTGTACATTCCTTTAATAATGGGAATGTCTCTTTTACTAAAGCATTACCCTTCTCCTCCTCGGAACCGATGTTAACAATCGCAACTCTTGGGTTTTTAATACCCATAACGTGCTCCATATAAATAGAACCCATCTTGGCAAATTGTACCAGATGACTAGGTCTGGCGTCAACATTGGCGCCACAGTCAACCAAAAGGGAAGTTCCCTTCGCTGTAGGAAGAAGCGGAGCAAGTGGTGGTCTTTCTACACCGCGAATACGTCCAACGATAAGCTGTCCGCCTACCAGGTTTGCACCGGTACTGCCGGCGGATACATATGCATCGCACTCACCGTGCTTAACCATATTCATAGCCACAACAATAGAGGATTCCTTCTTGCGACGGATTGCCATAACCGGAGGCTCTGCCATCTCGATTACTTCCTCCGCGTGCACTACCTCTACCTGCTCTGCAGGAAATGAATATTTGGAAAGCTCTGCTTCTACTGCATCCTTACGTCCTACCAAATACACCTTTAACTTCTCGGAAGCTAAAACCGCATCAATAGCACCTTTGACAATTTCTGCCGGAGCGTTGTCACCGCCCATGGCATCTACTGCCACTTTAATCCATTCATTCATATTAAACGTCTCCTACATACATTTCAATAATTCTACTATACTAGAGAGAATTTCAAAAAGCAAGTATTTCTTGAAAACTCGTAATAACAGATAAGGCGTCCCATATGGGACGCCCTATTCACAAAATTAATTTTCTACGCTAACGATTTCGCGTTTATTGTAAGAACCGCAAGCCTTGCATACTCTGTGTGGCATCATAAGTTCACCACATTTGCTACATTTAACTAATGTAGGAGCGCTCATTTTCCAGTTTGCTCTTCTCTTATCTCTTCTACCTTTGGAAGATTTGTTCTTTGGACAAATAGACATCGTTACACCTCCTTATTCGCGTTAAAGATATCTTTTATCACTGCCATTCTCGGGTCTGGTACAAATGTATCACATCCGCACTCACCAAAGTTGAGGTCTTTGCCACACATTTTACAAATTCCTTTGCAATCCGCTTTACACAACACCTTCATAGGCCAGTTCATCAAAATTTCATTGAATATAAGATTCTCTACATTTAACTGATATCCCTGCATAATGTCGAGATTATCTTCTGTCTCATCCCCTGCATCAACTTCCGGAGAAAAAACATCTCGTTCAAAGGACAAATCAATCCTTACAGGCAAAGGCTTTAAACAGCGGTCACACATCATGTCCACCACAACATACGCTTCACCGGTAACATGTGCCTTACCACGCATCTTGTGCGTACCGGTAAGCTTCACATCAGACTTTTCTATGATAGAAAAAGTCTCATATCCATTTTGAACTTCGGTCATCTCAATCGGACAGGTAACTTCAAGCGGTCTGCCCACGGAAAGGAAAACATCAGATAAGTTAATATACATAGTATCTCCTATTCACACTTAATCGATTATACACATTTTGGCATTAACTGTCAATGATAATTTCGAATTTATTTATAAAAATATATTTCTAAAAATTATTTGCAAAGATTATATGTCTCTCTTGCGATTGCAAGCTCTTCGTTTGTAGGAAGTAACATAACCTTAACCTTAGAATCAGCGGTTGAAATTACTCTCAATTCACCACGAACGTTATTCGCTACATCATCAATTTCAATGCCCAAATAACCTAAGTAGCTGCAAATACCCTTTCTAACATCCTTATCGTTTTCACCGATACCTGCGGTAAAGCAGATTGCATCTACACCATTCATAGCAGCAGTGTAAGCGCCGATGTACTTAGCAACACGGTATTCAAATGCATCTGCGGTAGCCTTTGCACGTGGGTTTCCTTCTGCAGCAGCCTGCATAATGTCACGGGAGTCGCTGGAAAGACCATCACTCATACCAAGGAGACCGGACTTCTTATTCAAAATATTTAATACTTCGTTGATATCCTTGCCTTCTTTGTTGCAGATATACTGAACAACACCTGCATCAATATCACCGCTTCTGGTACCCATAATCAAACCTTCCAATGGAGTGAGACCCATACTGGTATCTACACACTTGCCGCCAATGGAAGCGGAAACGCTGGCACCATTACCTAAATGGCAAACGATAACCTTTGCCTTTTCAGGATCTAAATTCAAGGATTTAATCGCTTCGCCGGATACGAACTTGTGGCTTGTGCCGTGGAAGCCGTAACGACGTACACTGTATTTTGCAAAATATTCATAAGGAATCGCATATAAATATGCCTTTTCATCCATGCTCATACCAAAAGCGGTATCCCAAACTGCTACGTTTGGCTTGCCAGGCATTGCTGCTTCACAAGCTTCAATACCCATCAGATTTGCAGGGTTGTGTAATGGAGCTAAGTCGTAGCAAATCTTGATAACATTCTTAACATCTTCATCAATTACAACAGCATCACTGTAATTGGTACCTGCATGTACTACACGGTGACCAACAGCAGAAATTTCATCAACACTCTTTACAACACCGTGCTCAGGGTCTACTAAGGCATCCAATACCATCTGGATAGCAACCTTATGGTCAGGCATTGGCTTCTCGAAACGAAGCTTGCCCTTGCCTGCAGGCTGATGAACCAAGTTAGAACCTTCGATACCGATTCTTTCACATAAACCCTTTGCAGTAACAGTTTCATTTGTCATATCAATAAGCTGATACTTTAAAGAAGAACTACCACAGTTAATAACTAAAATATTCATAATTTAAAACTTCCTTTCTATAGACAATTATATTCTTACCAATTAAACTAACTGAGCCTGAACTGCTGTAATTGCAACTACACCAACGATATCTTCCCAGCTGCAGCCGCGGCTTAAATCGTTAACCGGCTTTGCAATGCCCTGAAGAATAGGACCATAAGCTTCTGCTTTTGCCAATCTCTGAACCAGCTTGTAACCGATATTGCCGGCATCTAAGTTCGGGAAAATAAGAACATTGGCCTTACCTGCCACTTCACTGTCCGGAGCCTTAGAAGCTGCTACAGTGTCTACTAACGCTGCGTCTAACTGTAATTCGCCGTCAACCTTTAAGTTTGGATAAGTAGCCTTTGCAATATTGGTTGCTTCTACTACCTTGTCAACTAATGCATGCTTTGCAGAACCCTTGGTAGAATGAGAAAGCATCGCTACTCTTGCTTCTGCTCCAACCAATGCCTGGAAGCTCTTTGCGGAAGAATCTGCGATTGCTGCCAACTCTTCTGCATTCGGATCCTGATTCAAACCGCTGTCTGCAAAAATAAAGGTGCCGTTTTCACCTGCATCGCAGTTTGGAACTGCCATAATAAAGAATGCAGATACTAACTTGGTACCTGGAGCAGTCTTTAAAATCTGTAAGGAAGGACGAAGTACGTTTGCAGTAGAGTGGCATGCACCTGCAACCATACCATCTGCATCGCCGGCCTTAACCATCATTACACCAAAGAATAAGTTGTCGGAAAGAAGCATTTCTCTTGCCTTTTCCATTGTCATACCTTTTGCTTTACGAGTTTCATATAATAATTCAACATAAACATCTAATTTCGGGGAGGTAGCAGGATCTACAACGGTAGCACCGGACAAATCAATATTTAACCAGTGTGCACTGTCTGCAACCTTTTCTTCGCTGCCAACTAAAATTACGTCCGCAATACCTTCTTCCAAAACCTTTGCTGCTGCCAAAAGAGTTCTCTTATCTTCTGTTTCAGGTAAACAAATTGTTTTCTTGTTCTGTTTTGCTCTTTCCTTAATGGAATCAATAAAAGCCATACTTTACTCCTTCCAGGTCCGGTCCTGCCGGCCATTTATGTATAAATTTGCCCGGACAAACACCTTGTCCAAACTTTATAAATATATTATACTAAATACAGTTTTTAATCACAAGTGCTTATTTCCCTAAAATTGTACATTTTGGAATACATTTTAGGAGTTCTTTGCACTTTTTTGTGAACAATTTCACAAAAAGGAGTTACCATGCATATTACCGGAATTATTGCGGAGTACAATCCGCTTCATCTAGGACATCAATTTCATATAGCCAAAACCCGAGAGCTTATACAAAAGAATGCTTCTGAAGCAGCTGATGCCCCTCATTATATTATCACCGTTCTCAGCGGTGATTTTGTGCAGCGTGGTCTGCCTGCTATTTTGGACAAGCATACTCGTGCCCGCATGGCTTTGGAAGCCGGCAGCGACCTGGTGCTTGAACTTCCTGTACCATATGCTCTTTCCAGTGGGGAAGGCTTTGCCTTTGGCGGTGTGTCTCTGTTGCATCAGCTCGGTTGTGTGGATACGCTCAGCTTTGGTTCGGAAGCCGGGGAACTAAATAAAATTTCTGCGGTTGCACAGATATTAAATACTATTGACGCAACATCTTATGAGAGCCCTGCAAGCTCTCTGAATGCCGCTTATCACTTTGCTTATCAAGCCGCCTTAAAACAAGGTCTTACCCACCCTGCAGCCCGATTACAGGCACTGAGCAAGGCTTATCCTGAGCTTGATTTAAGCGTTTTGGACGGACACTCCAACAATATGCTGGCCCTGGAGTACTTAAAAGCAATATACCGTCTTAACAGCGATATACAGCCGATTACGGTTAAACGTCAAGGGCAAGATTATTTAGAAAATATCCTTTCAACCCTTACCGAAAAAGACTGCATGAACGGAAATCAACTCCGTTTTGCCTCTGCTACTGCTATTCGTGAAGCATTAAAGGGAATTGAACCTTTCAATACTATGAATTTATCTGACGATATATTATCCGCCAGCGTTTCTTTTTTTGTCAGAGAGATTCTTTTAAATAGTCATGCCGAAAACCGACTGATTTATCAGGACGATCTTAGTTTCATGTTACATTATAAACTTTTAAGCCTTACCCATGCAGAACTTACCGACTATTCGGAAGTTACCCCGGATTTTGCCAACAAAATCTTTAAAAACCTCGGGCAATTTGAAAGCTTTACCCAATTTGCCAATCTGCTCTGGACCAAAGACATAACCTATGCCAGAGTATGCCGCAATTTAATGAATATTATTCTTGGCATCAAAGAAAACACATGGAATGTGCATCAACCGGTGCCATATGCCAGAGTGCTTGGCTTCCGTAAAGACTCCGCGCAACTGCTGTCCGAAATCAAACAAAAAAGCTCTATACCACTGATTACCAAGCTGGCAGATACAGGGAAGCTACTAACACCGCAAGCATACCCTTTGCTGGAACTGGATATGAAGGCCGCACACATTTACGACAGCGTAGTGTTGCAAAAATCCAGTCGAAAAACGGTGCATGAAATGCAGAAGCAGATCGTGATTGTTTCATAGATTATTAATTTAACATCAACACGCACAAAAAGGTTCTTGGATTACTTTTCCAGGAACCTTTTTACATTGCTCATACGTTTTTTCCCATCCGTAACAAGAGCACACTACGCACTCTTATTACGTATTCCAATTAACACTGCTCCGAAACATTTTCTTTTCTTTAAAAACTCTACAACGCTCTCTCCATACACATCCGGTCCGTTGGAATTGCTGTATGTATTATACCCGATATACTTGCCGTCCTGATACTGAACGGTTGTAAAATGTGCTCCAAATCTCCACTTATTTCTCCAATAATAAAACAAAATACAGACATCGCTGTTTTTACCCAGTTCGTCAAATTTCTTTTTGCGTACTTCCATTTTTACGCCAAATCCACGTTTTCTAAAATATAACGCCGGCCCTGGAATTATGGTGCCGAAATTACCGTGTATAAATGGAAGCTGCCATGTAAAATACCGAATCAGGCGTTCCGGATATACCTGATAACCCATAAGAACCAATGCATTATGAACCGCAATCCATCCACAGCCTGTAGCAGCACTGGAACGAAAACCATAACGCCATTTGGATTTTGGTATTTTTTTCTGATTGTAGATTAACTGGTTCATTACTAAACCTCTCTTCCAATATGTTCTCCCCAATTATATTCTCCGTCAAATCCCAACTCACCGCCAAATTCGGCAGTTCGTACCTCCAACGTTTTATGTCGAACTACTTTTTCCAATCTAATTACACCATCCAAACTTTTGGACGATATATTGCCCTTCCCCAAAACTTTTTCGTTACATTTTACGCTCATACACACTCCTCGCTCGGTTAGGTCAGCCGCAAGTGACAAGAAATCCCAAAGAGCTTCCACCTCTTTGGGATTTCGTTTTGTGTGTTTTTGGAACTAACACTTCATTTTTCCATAAATACTTTAACATATTTTTCAGGTTATTTCCATATCCTGAAAATCAATATGGCCATGTTCTCTCATCCAGACACTTTGAGATTCATGACATTCCAGTATTTTCACTGCATTATAATCCGGCATATAATCCTCCGAGTCATTGGTAATGATAAAATCCGGATTTACTTTGCGGATAATGTTTACCACCTTATCTCTGGATCCCTTGTTGTTATCATGAATTTCCAAGTCATTGAAACCGCCAAGGAACCTTCAACACCCCAAGTGCGCCCGCTTTTCATCTGATTGCCTAACCCGCACACATTTCGATAATTCTTTTGGCATAATGATTTCATGTCCCTTATCGCCGCTGCACAAGTGGCATACTACCACACGTTCTCCACGCTCTTTACATTTTAACAAAGTGCCTGCGCATGCAATTTCCACATCATCCAGATGATAGAATATTACTAAAGCGGTATATATACTATCCCCTAATTAATTACATTCAGCTACTAACGGACCAGCTAATTCCTTCAGATAGAAAAGCTTACCAGGTAATGTAGGCATATAGGTAGAAGTAATATTCATGTCCGGGCCATAATGTAATGTAGTCAAGAAGCTCATTCCCTGCCAGCCCATACCACGGCCAAGTGTACCATCTGCACCGCCGATAATATAATCAGCCTGTAAGAAGAGACCAGGTCCAATGGTGTTTGCTCTACAAGGAACCAATGTGGTACGGCTCTTAAAGCTGGTAAGTGCATTCTGTTCAATGGTTAAAGGATGCAACTTTGCACCGATACGGTAAGGCGCAGCCTTCCATTCTGCCTCAGAAGCATAATCTTCTGCAAACTGTGGCTCCCAGAATGCAATGTGGCACATTCTTCCAATACCAAATACTAAAACTAACTTTGCGCCCTCTGCCTTCAATGCTGCAATTTTTTCCGGATATGTAGGAAGATTTGCTTTTGTTGCAAAGTTTCTCTGATCTGCCGGAACAGTTAAATCACCAAGTTTATCAAAAAATGCCTGTTTCATGCTGTACTCAAAGGATGCAGGGTTGTCAGAAGAAAGGGTGTTGCCGTCCTTATCTGACCACTCATCCATATTAAAGGTATAAACATGCTTACAGTCTACCTTCCATGCTGTCAGGAAATATACCGCCCACTTATACATACCCATTGGACCAACCGGCAAAATCATAGCAAGCTTTTTGCCTTCATCCTTTGCAAGCTTAATCTGCAAAGCAATTTCGTGACCCATTAATGTATCAAAATCATTGATGTTATCACATTCGATTGGATTAAAATCCTTGTTCCAGAACGCTTCTCTTGCCACACCTTTTTCGCAGCAAGCGTCAATTTTCGCCATATCCCATCCCTTTGGATAAAAGCCATCTAACAAACTACCTTCTACTGTTGTTAAAAAATTCATATTTAACCTTCCTCTCTATCATTACAGCAACTGCTTTGCTGCCAACTCCTTAATTACTGCCTGTACAATCTTATCTACGTCGAATTTAGCAGGTGCCTTGCCTACAGAGCCGAACAATTCCAGTTTCTTTAATACTTCCTGTTTGATAGCCTCTACTGCTGCCGGAATCAGGTCAATCACGCCCTTATCCATAGAGGTAAACTGTCTGAACTCTGCCTTTACTGCTGCAATATTGATATCCGTAAAAATATTTACCTTGCTGATACCAAGTTCAATCGCTTTCTTGAAATCGTTATCGGTGAGGCCTGAACCACCATGTAATACCAGCGGCACGTCAATGGTTTTGCGAATCTTTTCAATACGTGCAAAGTCTAACTTTGGCGGTAACTTGTATGCACCATGAGCATTACCTACAGCAATGGCCAGAGCATCTACCTTGGTCTTTTCTACGAAATCCTTTGCAAGCTTCGGGTCGGTAAAATACTTGGATGGATCTGCCAGATGAGAGCTGCCCTCTGCAGAGCCTTCATTATCACCCACATGACCCAGCTCGCCTTCAATGGTTGCACCATAAGAATGTGCAATATCTGCCATTTCACGCACCTTCTCTACATTTACCTCGTAAGGATCTGTAGAGCAGTCATACATAATGGATGAGAAGCCCAAATCCAGAGCCTTGATACAAGTTTCCTTATTTAAGCCGTGGTCTAAATGCACAACTACCGGCACATTTGCCTTCTTTGCCATAGGAATCAGGTAATAGGACACCTCCTCCAACGGACCGTATGGTAAAAGCACCTCTGCAGTTCCCATAATTACCGGAGAACGGCTCTGCTCTGCTGCTGCAATAATACCTCTGGCAAGTTCCAGATTCACCGCATTAAATAAACCTACTGCGTATTTTCCCTGCTGTGCCGGTTTCAGCACTTCATTCATATTTACTAACATATTTTACTCCTCCTGTCTCTTCTGTTTTATATTTCTTCAAGCGTTAATCGCTCGAATGTTTCACACATTTTTTCAATTTCAGCCCTTGTTTTCATGCCGCTGATAGAATCGCTGGCTGTCAGATTACAAGCAGCCGCCGCAGATGCAAATTCCAAAAGCTTCTTATTATCAAATCCCTGATCGATACCATACAGACATGCTGCGGCAAAGGAATCTCCAGCACCAACACTGCCCTTGATAAATCCCTTTGGCAATTTCAAAGAAGGTACTATCACAAACTCGCCGCTCTTGTCCAACAAAAATCCAGCTTCTACACAATGAATAATAACCTTTTCACGTACACCATACTCCATAAATGCTTCCATAGTAGCCTTGATATTTGCCACATCGATTCTGTCATCTGAGGTTCTCGGAGAAAGCCCCGTCACTTTACAACATTCGATTTCGTTCATGATTGTATAATCGCAATATTTCAGAGCCGGAATGATTTTTTCTTTAAAGCGGTCGCTGTCCTCGCTTACCGCATCCACAGAGGTCTTAATCCCTTTTTCAGATACCATATGAAGCAAGCGCGCCATCTTAGTACCGTACTCCTCATCCTCTGCATCCAACGCTCCTAAAAGCAATATATATCCCGCATGAAAAATCTTGCAATCCAACGCATCTATATCGATATCCTCGATGCCAAATTCGTGATTAATGCCGCAGGATAAAAAGAAGGTCCTGGCACCGGTAGACTTCTCTGTCATAACATCATCAAAAGAAGTTTCTTTTCCTTCTGCTACCTTCACACCACTTACGTCTACGCCGTACTTTGCCATTTCCTCTATTAAAAATTTCCCATTATCATCACTACCCACTTTGCCAAGTGCCTTTAACGTTACATTGGGGTCTATCTTTGCAATGTTAATAATGGTATTTGGTACACAACCGCCTACCGCTTTCACAGCCTCCGTAATATGCACCAGCATATTTTTTTCCGGATACCGTTCAATCATCTTCACAATATCCACCAGAATATTGCCGGCAATGGTAATTCCTTCTTTCATACTGTTACTCCACTTATTTTTGTTTCACACCAAATGTCAACTTGGTCTTATATTCCTCAAATGGTCTTAGGGTAACATAACCATTATGCGCCCCAATATTTGCTCCACCATAGTTCGTTGTTCTAGGCTCTAGCCCGACTACATATTCACTCTCTCCAAGCATCTTCCAAATCAAAAAATCCGGTAAGGTATCCCGCTTATATGTAATGTAGGCTCCCATACTTTCGTTTTCGATACCCACTGTAACACAATCATCATTGTAAGAAACCGGTACACACTCCTCCTCTTTTCCGTGAATCGGTGCCGAAATCTCGGATATCTCCGCCGGAACATTGACAATCCTTGCGCCTTCACACACCAAAGGGTATCCAAAATTACAATGATAACAAAGTGCAATCTCTTCATCCGAAAACCCTTCGTTAATTATGCAATCTTCCACCGTAAATTCCTCTGAAAATAATTTAGTAGTTATTGTTCGCTTCAAAATCAGATTGCAACCAAAAACTACGCTTTCCCGCATCTCTCCTGACACCTGCATGATATACTCATCCTCTACCCAGTCAGCAAAAATACTTACCTTTGTGGCCGGCGTGTTGGCAATACGTCCATGAAGCCCATACTCTCCTACAGGTGCTCCAATATTTTTTAGTCCACAAGTTGTAATAAGTCCACCATAAAATCCTCGCAGCCAACTTTTATCATCCTTTTCATAATAAAATGGTGCAGTAATGCCGGTTTTGGAAATCCAACTAAATGGCATCCCCTGAAAATCTGCCTGTGCAATGTCCATACATCGTTCCGGCAAAACAGTAAACCTTATTTTACCGGTATTAATCTCAATGGCACGAACACCTTTTGCTTTTCCGTCATTGTAAGTAACATCTCGGATACCTCCAATTTGTTCTACACTGCCGATATGCCTTAACAATTCCTTCTTTTCCATATAAATCCCTTTTTCAACAAATCTTCCCACCATTATTGCTTCTAAACACATTTTATGCTAAAATTTCTTAAAAGTATTTATGATATATTCTTATACATTTAACACATCGTACCCATTTTGTTTACTGGAGGTTATTATGGATTTTAAATTTATACCGTTCACACCGGAAATTGAAATTACCGGCTTTCATTCTATTTACTATTTTGAATTTGATAAAAACTTTTATCACACTCCGGAAAAGCACCCTTTCTGGGAATTAGTATACGTAGATCACGGCTGTATCAATGCCATTGTAGACGGTGTGGGTTGTGAGCTCTCTAAGGGACAAATGATTTTTCATACCCCGAATGAACCCCATTCCCACATTGCCAATCACAGAGACTCCAGCAATCTGGTGGTTATTTCCTTCGCATGCTCCAGTCCACTGATGACCTATTTTACCCGAAAAATTTTTAATCTTGGCAAAGATTCCCAAAAAATACTATCCCTCTTTTTAAAAGAAGCTCGAAACGCCATGGGATATCTTCCAGGAAATTACCATAACAAATCTCCATTAGACTTTTCCCATGCGATTCCCGGCTCGGTACAGTTGATGCAGTGTTACTTAGTAGAATTTTTATTTTCACTCATCCGCAGCGATGAAGCCCTGGTTCAGGATATGCTCCACACCAAAGCTTCCCGCCTGATAGCAGAAAGCTCTCTGGTAACCTCCATTGAACGCTTCATGGAAGAACACCTGGCGGACACGCCTTCTCTTCCACTTCTGTGCGAACACTTTTCCTTAAGCCGCACCTACCTGTGCCGCATTTTCAAAGAAGGCACAGATAAAAGTCCTGTGGATTACTGGATTGAATTAAAAATTAAAGAAGCCAAGAAACTCATTCGTGAGGGTAACCATAATATTACCCAAATTTCCGAGCTCCTCGGCTATACCAGTATTCATCATTTTACCAGAATGTTTAAGAGAGTGACGGGATTGTCTCCTACTGCATATCGGACATCTGTGCAGTTGTGACAGACCTCTTTATAAGCATACTTTCACAAAATACTCCCACCTCCAAGCACGTAGTCTTTCTCATAAAAAACTACTGCCTGTCCGGGGGTAATGGCACGTACCGCTTCTTTAAATGTCACTTTTACCAGGCCATTGTCTACCGGTTCCAGTGTGCATGGCGTGCCCTTATGCGCGTAGCGAACTTTGGCCACGCATTCGTATGGGGCATCAATGCCCGAAATTGCCATCCAGTTTACTTTATCACAATATAGCACGGCGGAAAACAAGTCTTCGCTTTCCCCCAGTACCACTTCATTTTTCTCAGGTCTGAGTGCAGTTACGAAAATGCGATGTCCTGCTGCCACTCCAAGTCCTTTTCTCTGACCAATGGTGTAATGGGTTACACCCTTGTGCTTCCCTAACACCTGGCCCTCTTTATTAACATACTTGCCTGCTCCCGGAAGTCTGTCTCCTGCTTCTCTTTCCAAAAAAGCACCATAATCGCCGTCAGGAACAAAGCAAATGTCCTGGCTGTCCGGTTTGTTTGCAATCGGAAGCTCCAGTTTCTCTGCAATGGCACGGATTTCCTCCTTGGTGTAAGCCCCCACCGGCATCAGGGTTTGTGACAATTGCTCCTGTGTCAGATTATACAAGGCATAGGTCTGATCCTTGGTAGCAGTCACAGAATTTTGGATGACATAACGACCATTCTCCAGCTGCTTAATCTGTGCATAGTGCCCGGTAGCAATGTAATCTGCACCAATGGCACGACACCTGTTTAACAATGCCTCCCATTTAATAAAACGATTGCAGGCATTGCATGGATTAGGTGTGCGTCCCTGTAAATATTCCTCCACAAAGTAGTCCATGACTTTTTCCTTAAACTCTTTGCGGAAATTCATTACGTAATACGGAATCCCCAGCTTCTCTGCCACACGTCTGGCATCCTCTACTGCACTAAGCCCACAGCAGCCACCATTTTCCTCCAGGCTGCACTGGTCTTCCTCCTGCCAGATTTGCATGGTAACACCAATCACATCATAGCCTTGCTTTTTTAACAAATAGGCTGCTACGGAGGAATCTACGCCTCCGGACATCCCTACTACAACCTTTTTTTTCTGCTCCATGTATCTCCTCTTATCAGAAACGTTTAATATTCCTCTTCTTCCGCCTCGTCCTCGTGAATATCGCTCTTTGGCTTAGACAACCCTTCGATGGTAATGCCATTTTTTGTTGCATAATCCCAAAGTGCTGCATGAATGGCTTCTTCTGCCAATAAAGAACAGTGCACCTTTACCGGTGGAAGTCCGTCAAGCGCTTCCATAACTGCTCTGTTGGTAACCTGCATCGCTTCCTGAATGGTCTTGCCTTTTACTAATTCTGTAGCCATGGAACTGGTTGCAACAGCTGCACCGCAGCCAAAAGTCTTAAACTTTACGTCCTGAATTACACCGTTTTCATCGATATCCAGGTACATACGCATAATATCGCCACACTTTGCATTACCAACCGTACCTACACCGCTGGCATTTTCGATTTCGCCCACGTTTCTGGGATTAGAAAAATGGTCCATAACTTTTTCTGTATACATAACAAATTACCTCGTATTATTTCTGTTTTTTATAAAGTCTTCATATAATGGCGACATAGCACGAAGCTTTTCCACAATTTCTGCAACCGCTGCAACGGTAAAATCAATCTCCTCTTTGGTTGTTTCTTCGCAGATAGTCATGCGAAGAGAACCATGTGCAATCTCATGTGGCAGACCAATCGCCAAAAGTACATGAGACGGATCCAAAGAACCGGAGGTACACGCAGAGCCGCTGCTTGCGCAAATGCCCTTCATATCTAACATAATAAGCAAGGACTCACCTTCAATAAACTGAAAAGAGAAATTCACGTTATTTGGCAGACGCTTTTTTCTGTCACCATTTAATCTGCAATATGGAATCTTTGCTTCAATTTCGGAAATCAAATAATCACGTAATTGAACTTCGTACTCCGTACGCTCTCTCATAGTCGCCATTGCTCTGGCTGCTGCTGCCCCAAACCCTACAATGCCCGGTACATTTTCCGTACCTGCTCTTCTGGAACGCTCCTGTGCACCGCCATGAATCAAGGAACGAAGCTTTAAGCCCTTGCGAATATATAAAATTCCAATGCCTTTTGGACCATTTAACTTATGGCCGCTGGCGGAAAGCATGTCAATATGATACTCGTCTACGTTAATCGGAAGCTGACCATAGGCCTGCACCGCATCGGTATGGAACAAAATACCATGTCCCTTTGCGATTTCACCGATTTCCTTTATCGGCTGAATGGTACCGATTTCATTGTTGGCAAACATTACAGAAATCAAAATGGTATCCGGACGAATGGCCGCCTTTAATTCATCCAATTTCAACACGCCATGCTCGTCCACGCCCACATACGTCACTTCATAGCCCTGCTTTTCCAGATACTCGCAAGTATGCAAAATAGCATGATGTTCAATAGCAGATGTAATAATATGCTTACCTTTGGAGGCATAGGCCTCTGCTGCAGCCTTTAATGCCCAGTTATCAGACTCGGAGCCACCCGCAGTAAAATAAATATCCTGCGCCTTTGCTCCAAGACTCTCTGCAATCACTTCTCTGGCATCGGTTACTGCCTTTTTGCTTTCTGCTGCCAAAGAATACACGCTGCTGGGATTCCCATAAAACTGGTCAAAATATGGCAACATTGCTTCTACTACTTCCGGTGCGGTTTTGGTAGTAGCCGCATTATCTAAATATATAAATTTTCCCATAATATATACTCCTTTTTAATTCCTAGTAAATTACTACGAATTTCAATTTTCACTATAGCACTACTATATAATATTGTCAAATAACAAACCGTAATATTAACATTTTTTTCATATTCTCAACCAATTCTCCTCTGCATATATTATAAAAATAGTTTAGGATACTGCACGAACATGAAAAATTCACTTTCCAAGCATCCCATAATTACCGGGGCTCTTATTTTGTCTATTGCAAATATTACCACCCGGATTATCGGATTTTTTTATCGCGTATACTTATCCCGAATCTTTGGTGCAGAGGGCATGGGTGTTATTCAGCTCACCGGTCCGGTCAGTGCCATGGCTTTTGCGCTTACGGGAGCGGGTATGCAGACCGCTATTTCCAAATGTGTATCTGCGGTTTCGGAATCCGGACGCAAAAGGCGTCATGAGTATTTATACTACGGATTAGGTGTCGTTTCCCTTGTTTCCATCTTATGTACTTATGTGGTGTATACATACGCAGATGTGCTGGCAGTAAAATTTTTATCGGAAGCGCGTACCGCTCCTGTTTTAAGGATTCTGGCACTTTCCTTTCCATTCAGTGCTGCCCATGCCTGTATCAACGGGTACTTTCTCGGAAAACGTCAAACGGTTCTGCCTGCGGTCAGCCAGTTTGCGGAACAGCTTGTACGTGTGGCTGTTGTATATACCTGTTGCAGCAGCTTTCTCGCCACCGGAGACACTCCCGAGTTAGAGTTTGTTGCCTGGGGTTTATGCCTTGGTGAACTCGGCGCTCTGATTGTCGTTGGTCTGGCATTGCTGATTGGCAGCCGAAAGCATACAAGCGGTCATAAATTGATTTCACATCCGGCTAATCAGGATAAAAGCATTCTTGCTTCGCTATTAAAAATGGCAGTTCCGTTAAGCGCCAATCGTCTGGCCGTTAATTTTTTGCAAAGCATCGAATCCATCCGTATTCCGTTAATGCTGCAAATCTATGGTCTCTCTGACAGTGCTGCTTTAAGTACCTATGGTATTTTAACCGGAATGGCTCTTCCCGTTTTATTTTTCCCGGGAGCCTTTACCGGTGCTTTATCTGCCATGCTTTTGCCTGCCGTATCAGAGGCACACAGCAAAGGAGACAAAGAACGCATCAAAACCATTACTATTAACGCTACCTTCTTTGTAGTATTTGCCGGTTTGCTGTTTGGCATACTGTTTTTTATGTTTTCGGATTTTTTAGGAGAATCTGTATTCCATGAGCCACTTGCAGGCACCTATATTCGTGCCTTATGTCTATTGTGTCCTTTCATGTATGTAAATGGTATTTTTACCGGCATTTTACAGGGACTTGGGAAGGCACTGAGTATATTTTTTATCAATATAACCGGTCTTTGCATGCGCTTATGCTTTGTATTTTTTGCAATGCCGCACTACGGAATCAAAGGCTATCTGGCCGGTTTATTAGTCAGTCAATTATATTCCAGCGGCATGTACCTATGGTGCTGCTATCATGCAAAATAGAATAAAATAAATCAACTAGATTGACAAATTATCGCTCTTGCATTTTCTATATAACAGCATTATAATGAAATGTATTCTTGGTTTTTACCATACACAAAGGAGAACGTTATGAGCTTCCATTACGAGAAATTATTACCTACCCCTCAGGAAATTATTGCTGAGTATCCGTTATCTCCGGAATTAATTGCACAGAAAGCTGCCCGTGATGCAGAAATTGCAGATGTGTTTACCGGAAAAAGTGACAAATTTATTGTAATCATCGGACCTTGCTCCGCGGACAAGGAAGAATCCGTATGCGAATATATCCGGAGATTAGCTGTTTTAAATGAACAAGTAAAGGATAAATTAATCCTTATTCCTCGTATTTATACCAACAAACCGCGTACTACCGGTGAAGGCTATAAAGGCCTTGCAAGTCAGCCGGACCCAAACAAAGCCGAAGACTTCGTTTCCGGTCTGATTGCTATGCGTAAGATGCATATTCGCTCAATTGAAGAAACTGGTCTTACCGCTGCAGACGAAATGCTTTATCCGGAAAATTACCCTTATGTAGAGGATTTGCTTTCTTACGTTGCCATCGGTGCACGCTCCGTAGAAGATCAGCACCATCGTCTGGTGGTAAGTGGTTTTGACGTAGCAACCGGCATGAAAAACCCTACCAGTGGTGACCTGACAGTTATGTTAAATTCCGTTTATGCGGCGCAACATCCGCATAAATTCACCTATCGTGGCTATGAAGTAAGCACCCCGGGCAATCCGTTAGCTCATACTATTTTGCGCGGCTCTGTGTCCAAAACCGGTCGCAACGTGCCGAACTATCATTACGAAGATTTGACCAATTTACTTCAGATGTATAGTGAACGCGATTTGAAAAATCCGGCCTGCATCGTGGATACCAACCACTCCAACTCCAACAAGCAGTTTAAGCAACAGATTCGTATTGCCAAGGAAATTCTGCACTCTCGCAAATTAGACGCTGACATTCGCGGTCTGGTAAAAGGACTTATGATTGAAAGTTATCTGGAAGAGGGCTGCCAGAAAGTCCACGAAGGTGTTTACGGCAAATCCATTACCGACCCATGTCTGGGCTGGGAGGATACCGAAAACCTAATCTACCACATTGCACATGTGGTTTAAATCTGTATTTTATTTATTGCATCATATATGTGTGCCATGCTCTGGTATCTGTTTTCCGGTTCCGGAGCACAGCACCTATCCAGAACAGATTGCCATCTGTTCTTTTTTTGTTCATCCGACAATAGAAACTTCCCATAGTGCTGCTTTGGTTCCTGTCCCTCCAACAGACGATATAACGTCGCCCCCAAGGAAAATACATCTGCTAAATGCGTTATTTTCCTATTGTTGTCACGAAGCCACTCCGGAGCCGCATATCCTACTGTTCCTTGAAAACAAATATGCGGTCCTATTTCTTCTGAAAACAGCGCTGCTCCAAAATCCAAAAGTATCACCTGCTCCTTGGACCATATCATATTCGAAGGCTTTAAATCGCTGTAAATAATCCCTTTTTTATGTAAATACGCTAAGGTCCTACACACATTCAGTGCAATCTCTTTTATTTGCTTTTCCGATATGGTTCCTTTCGAAAGAAGCTCTTCTAAATTGCTTCCCTCATGATAAGACATAATGAAATATCGTTTTTCTTTCTCCTCAAAGTAACCATACACCTCCGGAATGTTCTCCAGCCGGATTTTTTTTAGCATCTCTGCTTCTCTTTTTAACGACTCCCTGAAACTTGCCGGAGCATTCTGTGGTACTCCTTTTACCACCATAAAATGCCGGGTATTTTGAAGCTTTGCCAAATACACCTCTGCCATAAAACCACCCGGAAGCCTCCGCACAATTTCACATGGAAATTCTTCCCTTGTCATTTCTCCCGGTCTAAAAATCATCATCTTCCTCCCACAAGATAAAATACCCCTGTTTTAATGTTCCCCTGCTCATGGCTGCAAGCATGTCCGTCTTTAAAATGTTTGCAACTTCTTCCGGACTTTTGGACTGCCTCTTGCTTTCTGCCAGCCACTCTGTCAGGTAGTTTCCCATGATATTATCCCCTTTTCCACTCGGTACAGCCTTCAGGCTTAAAATCACCCCTCTGTGCCCTCTATACTGCCTTAAAACCGCTTCATCCTTTTCACTCGAGTAAATCTTGCCTTGAAAATATAAATACAACACGGGCGATTTATCGTCCTTTTTAAGCCCACTCCACTGTTTAAACCGTACACTAAAACGATACAGTTCCCTCTGTATCTCCACGTCTCCCTGCTTTAATACATGGGGCAGTTCCTGCTCAAACCACGTGTTTAATACCTTTTCTACCACTCCCGGTTCCTTACCCATGCTTTCTTCCGATACACACAAAAAAAGACACTCCTTCTTATCCCAGGTCATTCCCAAATGCCAGATATGCCCGCGACTAAAGTATGTGTCTTCCTTCAAAAACCCCTCTGTATAATACACAAAAACCCCTCCCGTGTCTTTCGCTTCCTTACAAAACCCCTTAGAAAAACTGTAAAAAATCCTGCAGCATGGACACATTTATGTAACTTTCTGCATACATTCCGAGCAAAACAGCCACGCCAAAGCCCAGTACAAATAACCAATGCTGCCACAAAAACTTTATTTTTTCTGCTTTATCCGAAAGCTTTTCTTCTGTTAATATCATACCACAAAACAGTGCGGCGGCATAGCATAGCAAGTGTGGAAAATACAAGAAAATCCATAAAAAAATTCCTTTGAAATGATAGCGGAAAAGACAGGTATACATGCACGCTCCCATGGTCGCTCCTATCCAGCTAAGGCATGCGTATATCCCCCATTTTCCAAGCCCTTTCCACCACAACCAAAAGCAGACACTAACAAGAAGCAATCTTCGCCACACTATATAACGAAAAAAGGCATCTTTATCTATGGTACTGTCCTTTATTTCTTTCAATGCACTTACCTGTAACAACAAACTGTTATCCAAAAAGGTTTTTCCCAGTATCAAAAACAACACAAAACCGGCCAGAAAGCAGCCCCAAAAGATTATCTTTACGTTACGCAAAAAAGAAATTTTTTTCATAATCTTACTTCTCCTTGTCCTATGGAATAAGGTATGCCCAAAACAAGCGTAGTATGATAAATCGTCTATTTTTAATAAAAAAGAGCATTTTCCTATGTAATAAAAAACGCCTGAGCATTACGCCCAGGCATCCAAAATCATATCAATTTAAATATTTGTCGCTATAACTCATGATAGCAGAAATGGTCTTGGCATCGGTCATATTACCGGAATAAATCAATTCCTTAATCTCATCCACAGTAAATGCCTTTACATCTAAAAATTCGTCCTCATCCAAATGCTGTAAGCCTTCCTTTAAACCATGTGCCACATAGATATCAATCTTCTCATTTCCATATGCCACCGTGGTATGAATCGAAATCAAAAGCTCCAACTCTTCATCCGTCGTAAAGCCGGTTTCTTCTGCCAGTTCTCTACGGGCAGCCACGATAGTAGGCTCATCTTTACCGTCGAGACCTCCTGCCGGAATTTCCCAGGTATATTTCTCTACAGAGTTACGGAACTGACGAACTAAAACAATTCTGCCGTCTGCAAGAACCGGAATGACTGCTGCCGCTCCCTGATGCTCCAGGTGATCCCAAAACACCACATTGCCGTTAGGAATTGCCATCGTATCTTTATAAAAATCAACAATCTTACCTTTATATACCAATTCCCGATTTATACGCTTGATTTCTTCCATGTTACTTTAATTCCTTTAAGAATGCTTCGATTCGGTCTAAGCCCTTTGCAATTTCTTCCATGCTGATAGCATAGGATAAACGAATATTGCTTGGTGCACCAAAGTCAGCACATGGAATTACTGCAGTTGCATATTCTGTAATCAGAATATCTGCTACATCTGCTGCACAGGTAATCTGTCTGTCCTTGTGAGTAAGACCGATTGCACTGCCTAAATCAATGAATAAATAGAACGCGCCCTTTGGCTCCTGTACTTCTACATATGGGAATCCTTTTACACGATTGTACATATATTCTCTACGTGCATTAAAAGCAACCTTCATCTCTGCCAAAGATTCCTGTGGACCATTTAAAGCTTCCACTGCTGCCTTCTGAGCAATGGAGTTCGGATTGGAGGTAGCATGGCTCTGTACGGAGCTCATTAACTTGGCAATTTCTACGGAAGAACCGGTATAACCAAGTCTCCAGCCGGTCATTGCATAGCTCTTGGACAAGCCGGAACAGGTAATGGTTCTCTTATAGATTTCTTCACCCAAAGACGCAATACTTACATGCTCTTCGCCGCCGTAAATCAAATACTCGTACATTTCATCTGCTACTGCATAAATGTCCTTCTCCACTACTACGTCTGCAATCGCCTGCAACTCTTCTCTGGTATAAATCATACCGGTCGGATTGCTTGGAGAGTTGATAATAACTGCCTTGGTCTTGTCTGTGCAGGCTGCCTTAATCTGCTCTGCTGTAACTTTGTAGCCATTTTCCTTGGTACCGTAAACAATTACAGGTACGCCGTCAGCCATCTTAACCATTTCCGGATAGCTCAACCAGAATGGTGCCAAAATAATCACTTCATCACCCGGATTTGTAATAGCACTGAAAATGTTGGTAAGAGAATGCTTACCACCATTGCTGATAACAATCTGATTTGGTGCATAGTCTAATTTATTGAATTCTTTAAATTTACGTGAAATTGCTTCCTTTAACTCGTTGGTACCAGATGCAGGTGTGTACTTGGTAAAACCATCGTGGATAGCCTTAATTGCAGCTTCACATACATTGTCAGGGGTATTAAAATCAGGTTCTCCTGCGCCAAATCCAACAACGTCGATACCATTTGCGCGCATTTCCTTTGCCTTTGCTGTGATTGCCAATGTACTGGAAGGCTTTACTGCCTGTGCTTTTCTTGATAATGTAAGTGCCATAATTATATCATCCTTTCCTTTTGTATAATTGTATACAATCTAAATTAGGTACATATTACACTATGTCGCTTTACTTGGCAAGAGTTTTTTTCAATTTTTTCCAAATTGTCCCCATCCATTTATGTATTTAATATTCTCTGAATAAATAAATGTAGTTTCTTATAAACCAAAAAAGTAATAACACTTACTACTCCATACTTTATCAAGTTAAATGGCAAGACACTAAAAAGCATCATGGTAAACGTATCATGCACCAACGGATTCACCGCACTTGCCATACCTATTATACTCTCCATACTCAAACCATATACTACTGCATATGCCGGAAAAATAAAAAATGTATTACTAAATAAGGCAATTACACTGGTGGTAACCACACCCACTGCAAGGGATGCCGCAGCCCGCTTTTTTGTCTTTTTCCTCTTATAAAGTAAAGACGCACTGAGTACATATACACAAGACAGAAGTAAGTTAGATAATTCCCCTACATACATACTGTCGGTACCATTAATCAGAAGATTCAGCGCCAGCTTTACCACCACAATACAAAAACCGGCCAACGGTCCAAACATAAAACTGCCGATAATTGCCGGTAGCTCCGCCACGTCCAGCTTCATAAATGCCGGTGCAAAGGGAAGCGGCAGTTTAAATAGCATCAGTACCGTACTGAGTGCACCAAACAGGCCGATAAAACACAGGGTTTGCGTAGTTAATTTCACTTTTGTCTTTTTCATATTCATTTGGCCTCCTTCTTTCATCCGGACTGTACCGTTGGTATCGGATTTGCACCGATTCAGCTGGCTCTTGCCAGGTCGCGGACTTTGCGCTATACGCATCACCACCAGTAGGGAATTGCACCCCTCCCCGAAAGGATAACTATATTATATATCAAGAAATTGTATTTAGCAATTGATTAACAGAAAATAATGTGATACAATACTTACAAAGCATTATAGTTCAAATGGTCACTTGGGCGTAGGCCTGTCATATATTCTTTTATCATTTCAAGAAATCTTCAATGCTTTTGTTCCGTATCAAACAAAGCAGTGGGGTTTTATGAAAGGATAACCTCCTGCTTAATTTTCAAGGAGGTATATGTATGAACTCTGAAACACTACACTTACCGGATTTACAGCCCAAGCGTGACTATAAATCCAGAATATTTACCATGCTTTTCAACAACAAGGACCGACTCCTACAGCTATATAATGCCGTAAGTCGCAAGAACTATACGAATCCGGAGCTACTTACTATCAACACTTTGGAGAATGCCATTTACATGTCCATGCAGAATGATTTATCCTTTCTCATTGACATGAGGCTATCCCTCTACGAGCACCAAAGTACTTATAATCCAAACATCCCGTTGCGATTTTTGCTCTATTTATCAGACCTGTATTCCAAGCTGACACGTGGAATGAACCTCTACGGTAGTAAGAAGCTGAACATACCGTCACCCAGGTTTATTGTCTTTTATAATGGTCGTGACAAACGGCCGGATTACGAAGAATTCAGGCTTTCAGATTTATACACTATACAAGATGAAAATGTTTCTCTCGAGTTAATTGTAGAGGTGTTTAATATCAACAAAGGTCACAACAAAGAACTGGTAGAAACCTGCAAGGATTTACAGGATTATGTGGAGTATACCCACCGGGTTCGTACATATGCAGAGAAACTACCCATAGAGGCAGCAGTAGAAAAAGCTATTAATGAATGCATTCAGGAAGGCATTTTAAAGGACTTTCTGGAAGTGAACAGAGCGGAGGCAATAAAAGTGAGTATTTATGAATATAACGAACAGGAACATATGCGTATGGAACGAGAAGATGCCTTCGAGGAGGGGCGAAGACACTTATTTGATTTAATGAATAAAATGACTGCTGATGGTTTAGGTAATCAGACCTCCAGACTAGCCAGTGATCCGGAATTCTATCAAGAAATGCTGAAAAAATATATGGATTAGCCACTACGTAAAAATCTTGCGATTCAGCTTTTTGCTGAACGCAAGATTTTTTAATTTCCTCATAGATAGGCATCCTGTGGTTATCCTCTAAAACTCCTTCATCATCTCTCTTTTCAGTTGCTTCATAATCTTTTTCTCCAGTCTGGAAATATAGGACTGGGATATCCCAAGCAGTGTTGCCACCTCTTTCTGCGTTAGTTCCTTGCCCTCCCGGACCGCTTTCTGGTATGGTCCCGCATAGGTAATGTCTTTATCGCTTCCCATTTTTAACCCAAATCTGAGGCAGATAATGGTTTTTTCTCTGGGTGACAACTTTGCAATAGATTTATAAAGCATGCTCCATTCTGCCTGAGTCTCCAGATTTTTATAAATAATATCTTCCTCCGTTCCCAGTATATCGCTGAGCAATAGTTCATTTCCGTCAAAATCCGTATTTAACGGTTCATCAATGCTGACCTCCAGCTTGTTTTTACTGGTACGACGTAAATACATCAGGATTTCGTTTTCAATACAACGTGATGCGTAAGTAGCAAGTTTAATATTTTTGTCCGATTTATATGTATTAATTGCTTTGATAAGACCGATGGTTCCTATGGAAATTAAATCTTCTACCCCAACGCCTGTATTATCAAAGCGCTTTGCAATATAAACAACCAGCCTTAAATTATGTTCAATTAAAATACTTTTTGCCCACTCACCGTTTTCGCCGCCAAGTGCTTCCAGCATTTCATTTTCCTTATCACCATCCAAAGGTGGCGGCAATACCTCCGTTCCTCCAATATAATGGATGTCCATTTCCGGCTCCGGACTAAACCAGTCCCTCCCCACAAGCATGAATATCGTCCTTTTCATTTCTCTCCCCAATAACATTTTGCTCCTCCTTATTATCGTCTATAAATTCTTCGGTCAAAAGCGCAGGATGCAGAATCATCCGGTACACGCCTTTTGTTGACAGTTTATGCGGTGCACCGGCACATATGACATGTTCTGCTATATAACAGGCATTTTCTGTAAATATCTTTATTTTCGGAATTTCTACGCCATATAAAGTGCCTTGCTCACATCCAATGCTTCGGTATGGGATTGCCCGCAAAAACAACGTATTTTCCAGCGTAATGCGTGCAAGAATCTCTTCTTCAACAATACACACGGGTTTTCTGCTGATTGGCTCTATCAGACTGTTTCCGGTGTCTAAAAGTGCCTTTATAGGTGTTTCCACTCCCGCACTGCATATCACTGCTCTGCAAATACACTTTTTTCCGGCAGCCTTCCCCTTTTCAATGCCCCAGATACCTACTCGCATGCAAAGATATGCTCCCGCCAAAACCGCTGTGGCTGTAATTTCCTTTCCCCTAAGCAACCTCCACTTGTAAAGCACGGCCCTGAGTATACCGGAAATCATAAATCCATAAAGAAGCCCCCAAACCATTGCTTTCACCAAATATCTACGTTTTCTTTTAGGTACTACGATTCCTGCCATAACAGGTAGGGATGCCAACATAAAGCATAACGGAATAAACAGAGTGTTTCCCGAAAACCGGAATGATAAAATATATACTCCTGCCCCAACACCTGCTGAAGTCCACATTCTAAATGCCTTCATATCCAGCATAAATTTCATGTTAAGCAACTGAAGAATCCACAGGTTTATCATAAAGTTCAAAACAAATAAACTGTCCAAATAGATTTCTAATTCCATACCGACCTCACCAGGAAAATATACCATCTTCCGGTCCAAAATTTTGTCAAAGCCTGGAAGCAAAACAAACGTTTTTTCGCAACAAAAAACAGCATGTCTTACAAAAAGACATGCTGTCTGAAAAATTCTTTTAAAAAATATAGAAATATTAGTTTTTCTGTAAGAAAGTCGGAATCTTTAAGCTTCTTTCTTCAATAGAAGCAGATAAATCCGGCTTCTTGAAGTTCAAATCCGGCAATGCACCGGTAGCACTGGATACACCTTCCGGCTTTGTCACACCAATAGGCTGTACGCTCTGAGCCGGCTTAGCAGGCTGAATGCTTGGCTTAATGCTCGGGAATACCGGAGCTTTTGCTTCCTGTTTCTGGTTAATGCCGGTTGCAATAACGGTAACGGTACAAGTATCTTTTGCCGCTTCATCATACATCGCACCAAAGATAACATTTACATTCTCGCCACATAATTCACCAACGTAATCTGCTGCATCTGCTGCATCTGCAAGGGTAATGTCACCGGATACGTTGATAATAATATCGGTAGCACCATTGATGGTGGTCTCTAATAATGGACTGTCTACAGCCATACGAACTGCATCAGATGCCTTGGTATCACCTGTTCCGGTACCGATACCGATATGAGCAATGCCCTTATCACGCATAACAGTACGTACGTCTGCGAAGTCTAAGTTAATGATAGCAGACTTATTAATCAGGTCTGTAATACCCTGAACGCTTTGCTGTAACACTTCGTCTGCTTTCTTTAAAGCATCCGGCATAGTGGTTCTGCGGTCAACGATATCTAAAAGTTTGTCATTTGGTATCACAATTAAAGTATCTACATGCTCTTTGAGTTTCTCGATACCTGTTAATGCATTATTCATACGGGTTCTTGCTTCAAAACGGAAAGGCTTTGTCACAACACCAACGGTAAGAATACCCATTTCCTTGGCAATCTTGGCAACCACCGGAGCTGCACCCGTACCGGTACCGCCACCCATACCACAGGTAACAAATACCATATCAGCACCTTCTAATAAATTCTTAATGTCTTCTAAATTCTCTTCTGCAGCCTTTTCCCCGATTTCCGGTCTTGCGCCTGCACCTAATCCTTTGGTAAGCTTTTCACCAATCTGTAAAATCTTCGGAGCTTTACAAATCTTTAAAGCCTGCTGATCTGTATTAATACCAACAAACTCTACTCCACCTACCTCATCACCAATCATTCTATTTACAGCGTTATTACCGGCACCGCCTACACCTACCACAATAATGCGTGCACCGGATACGATTTCATTCAACATTAACTCTAACAAAAGAGGATACCTCCATTCTCACAAACTTATACATATTCATTCTATATTTTTTTTGTATATTTATCAACAAGTTTTTTAAATTTTTTTAGAAAATTTACAAATTATCCCGGATTTTCGACATCTTTTGTAAATGTTATGACGTCAGAACCACTGTCAACGTTCTCTAAATGAAGCACTCCGGACATTCCTTTCACGTGAGGAGCCAAATCTCTCAGCTTCATGATTTTTTCGGTAAGCTTGTCCCCGTTTCCAAGAGGAACCCGCACACTGTCCATGTACAATGTTACCTCCAGATTTTTATTAAAATATATCGTGTCGATTTCAAGCTCATATTTATTCAGCAGATTGGTTATTTCCAATACCTGCCCGAACACTTCCGGATTCTTTACCGGCAAAGGATTATGTAAGACTACTGAATTAAACTCTAATCCAGTAATCTCAGGCATGCCTTCTGTAACCTGGCTGGAAGCTTCTACCACAATACCATCTTTGTCAAAGTACATATACTGCCCCAGATATTCTATGTATCCTGCAAGTGTCTTTTCATACACCTGAATATGAATGGTGTCTGCCGATACTACATTCACTTCTATAGACTGGATAAAAGCAATGTTGGTAATTGGTTCGTTATGATATTTCATAGACAGTACCAGAGAAATTTTGTCCTCTGGACTGCGGATTACCATATCAATGATTTCTTCCTGTGTATAGTGAGTACTGCCATCCACGGTAATATGTTTGATTGTAAAGGTTGTTAAGAAATAGTAAATACCAAAGGTAACAAGCAAAACCATGGTTAAAAATACAATAAGCTTAACCATTCTCCTTTTCCTTCGTCCTGCAAAATATTCATTCACCGTATATTCTTGCTCCTAATTCTGATAAATCTCTGCATATGTTTTCATAGCCACGATAAATATGACCACACTTTTCAATGTATGTTTCTCCACTGGCTCCAAGACCTGCAATCACAAGTGCTGCTCCGCCGCGAAGCTCTTCTGCTGAAAGAGTCGCACCATGAAGCCTTTCCACACCACGGATATAAGCCATATGCTCCTTAATGAACATGTCAGCTCCCATCTTTTTTAACTCAGGAGCTATTCGGAACCGATTGCCGAAAATACGTTCTTCAATCACACTTTCTCCCTTTGCGGTACACAAGGCTGCCATCAACGGGGACTGTAAATCTGTAGGAAATCCCGGATATACTTCCGTAACCGTATATGGAATGGCACACAGTTCCTCTCTGCGATGCAGATAAAGCCCTTCTTCTGTAATTAAGGTATGACCGCCCATAGCATGAAGCATAGGAATCAGCCTGGTCATCTGGGTCGTCGGTGCTCCTTCTAACAATACACCACCACCGGTAATCATACATGCTAAAGCATAGGTACCTGCCACGATTCTATCCCCCGGCAGGTTAATCTTGCCGTCGTGGAGTTTTTCTACACCCCGAATGATAATGTCGGATTTACCGGCTCCGGAAATATCTGCTCCTGCTGAATTAAGGAAATCACAAAGGAAAACAATTTCCGGCTCCATAGCCGCACCTCGAATTACCGTAGTGCCTTCTGCCAAAACAGCCGCCATAATGATATTTTCCGTTACCCCCACACTTGGAAATGGTAAAACATGCTCACATCCGATAAGGTTTGATACCTTTGCACGAATTCGTTCGCTGCTGTCGCAGAAAAACACTCCCATTTTATTCAGATGGGAAATATGCCAGTTAACCGGTCTGTCTCCGATTACACAACCACCCGGATACTCCAAGTCCACTTCTCCAAAGCGCCCCAGCATGGCTCCTAAAAGAAAAATACTGGAGCGCATAGTGCCCTCCTTTTTTTCTTCTAACGGCCCCGGTGTCAGGTGCCGGGTATTTATATATAAATTGCGTCCCTTCCAGTAAGTGACTGCCCCTTGGGTCCGAATCAAATCCAACATGTAAAACACATCCGCTATTTTCGGACAATTTTTAATCTCGTGTTCTCCCCCAGCTAGTAATGTGGCTGCTAAAATCGGAAGTGCTGCATTTTTGGAGCCCTGAATGCGTACCTGACCGTTAAGCGGCACGCCTCCACGTATAAAAATTTGTTTCATACAACCACCTGGCAAAAATCGCTTATTGTATTATATGCAGGTGGTGTGTAAAACTTTCCTCTTTTTGTAAAAAATTAATAATTTGTTATTTTAATACCTCTGGCCACATTCATGACCACACCCATTTCGAACATCAAAAAGCAGATACTGGTACCTCCATAACTGATAAACGGTAAGGAAATACCGGTATTTGGAATAGTGTTGGTAACTACAGCGATATTTAAAATTACCTGAACGGCAATGTGTGCAATCACACCCACTACAATCATGGCACCGTGCATATCCACTGCATGGGTAGCAATAATGACCATACGCCAAATTAAAATCATAAATAATAAAATAACCGCGATACCGCCAAACAAACCTAATTCCTCACATATTATTGAGAAAATCATATCATTTTGAGCTTCCGGCAAAAAGTTTAACTTCTGAATACTTTGACATAAGCCTTTGCCCCAGATACCGCCGGATCCAATGGCATACAATGCCTGCAGGGTCTGATATCCTTTATCGGAAGCATATTTTTCCAAATCCAGCCATGCCAAAATACGTTCGGAACGGAAACCGCCGTCACTGGCTGCACTCTGCACAATATACCACACAATACCTGCCACACCGGCTATACCCACCATTCCAAGGGTAATCCACCACTTGTAGCTCTTTGTAGCCACAAAAATCATAGCAATACAAATAGAGAAAATAATAATTGCCGAACTCAAATTGTCGGTGATTTTATATACCATTAAAAAAATCGGCAGCGTTAATCCTACCATAACCGCAATAATTTTGAACTGATTGATGCGCTTACGATATCGAAATACAAAGTTTGCCAGGAATATAATCATACCTAATTTCACCGGCTCTGCTGCCTGAAAGGAAATAGGTCCTAACCTAATCCAGCGTCTGGCGCCATTGGCTTCAAATCCAAACGGAAAAATCATCAGGATAACGGCAACACATGCCAAAAGCGGCAAAAAACCAAGCTTACGATATATTTGATATGGTATTTTATAAGCGATAAATACTCCCACAAACCCTACTGCACAGGCAAATAGATGCTTGTTTAAATAATAACTTGCGTCGCCGAATTTCTGCATTGCTTCATAATAACTGGCAGAATACACCATAATAACGCCAAAGCCTACCAATAAAATCAACACCAACAAAAAGGTATAGTCAAAATAAAATATTTCTTTTTTTGAAGGCTGTTCTTGTGAAGTTGTCTGTTTCGGTCTTAATTGTCTAATATTATTCTGCAATGGAACTTCTCCTACTCTTCTTTATGAAAGGCTATGTACGTACGCTTTAAACTGTCTGCCTCTCTCTTCATAATTGGGGAACATCCCCCAGCTTGCACAGGCAGGGGATAACAAAACTGCATCTCCCGGCTTGGCATGCTCTGTACAAATTTTTAAGCACTCCTCAAAGGTGTCTGCAAATAGATAATCAGTAAACCCATGTGCCTTGGCACAGGCTGCAATTTTTTCTCTGGTCTGGCCTATTAGTACCAGAAGCTTCACCTTGTCGCCAAAACTTTCTATCCACTCATCATACTCATTTTGCTTGTCATAACCGCCTCCAATCAAAATGGTAGGCTTACTCATAGCCAAAACGCCTTGAATGGCCGCGTCCGGATTAGTACCCTTGGAGTCGTTATAATAGTCCACACCACCCTTAGTGTCTACAAACTCAATGCGGTGTTCTACTGCTTTAAAGGCTTTAATCGTACGAAGCAGGCTTTCTAACGGAAGTCCGAAGGAAAGTCCCATGCCCAGTGCCGCCATTACGTTTTCTACGTTGCAAGTACCCACCAAATTCATATCACGGTGAATATTCAGCACCGCCCCATGCTTTCCGTCCTTTGCCACATAAATAGTGTCACCCTGGCAGTAAATGCCTTCCTCCAGTACGCGCTTAGAAGAGAAAAATACTACCCTTGCCGGACAACGATTTAAGCCAAAATCTCTGGTATATTCATTTTCATAATTCAAAATACAATACTGCGCCTTCGTCTGCCCTTTGGTGATTTTCTCTTTCGTGCCGGCATAATTTTCCATGGTATAATGACGATTCAAATGGTCCGGTGTCACATTTAAAATAGCAGACACTTCCGGACAGAACTCTTCCACCGTCTCTAACTGGAAGGAACTGATTTCCGCAACCGTCACGGTGTTATCTGTGGTCTTTAAGGCTTCCAAAGTATATGGATTGCCGATATTACCCACCACAAATACAGATTCAAAATAATTCTGCATCATTTGGCCTACTAAGGTAGTAGTGGTGGTCTTACCATTGGTACCGGTAATTGCAATAATACGGCCCTTTGCCAACTGATATCCCAGTTCAATTTCACCGATAATTGCAATGCCCTCTGCACGCAGCGTATCTAAAAGCGGACTGTCAATGGGCACACCCGGACTCACTACTGCCATATCCAGACTATGTAACACTTCCTCACGAAGCTTTCCGATACAAATCTCTGCGTGACAGCCTTCCGGAAGCTTTCCCAAAACCTCTTCTTTGGTAAGGCTTTCATTGCCGTCATATAATATACAGTTTGCCTGCACCGTAGACAAGGCTTTCAGAGCCCCCATGCCACTGATACCGGTGCCTACGATTAAAATATTTTTACCTGTAAAAATCATGATTTACTCCCTCAAATTGCTGCAATTGCAAAAAGACATAATAATGCAGTTACCGTGGTAAATGCTGCTACTACTTTTGTCTCACTCCAGCCGCCCAATTCAAAATGATGATGAATCGGCGCCATGCGGAAAATTCGCTTGCCCTTTGTCATTTTAAAGTATGTAACCTGAATAATTACACTGGCTACTTCTATTAAATAAATAAAGGCCACAATCGGAATAAATAACTGCAAGCCGGTCAGATATGCACAACCTACCACAAAACCGCCCAGCGCTAAAGAACCGGTATCTCCCATAAATACACTGGCAGGATATACGTTAAACATAAGAAATCCTAAGAGACCGCCTACTACCGCACATGCAATGGGTTCAATACCTGCACCCATACCAACGCTTACTACTGCAAAAAAGGTAGCAATCATTACCGTAACACTGCTTGCCAAACCATCAATACCGTCTGTAAAATTCGCTCCGTTTACTGTGCCGATAATAATAAAGAACATCACAGGAATGGTAAAAATCCCTAAATCAAGGCTTTTATCCATGAACGGAATACGCATTGCCAAATCTACATCTGCTACTACCATAACATAATATGCAAAAATTGCAGTCACAATAATTTGTCCTGCCATTTTCTGCAAAGAAGTAAGTCCCATGGAACGCTTTAAAACCACTTTAATATAATCATCTAAAAAGCCAATTAATCCGAAGCCCAATGTTAAAAACAGCACCGGAACCACATTTGGATACACCTTAATAAACGGTAAGGTCATCAGCGTAATACTGATTAAAAACAGAATACCACCCATAGTAGGCGTACCGTTTTTCTTCAAATGACTCTGAGGACCATCATCACGGACCGTCTGGCCAAATTTTAATTTTCTAAGATATGGTATAATAACCGGAGCCAATACTACCGTAATCAAAAAAGCTCCTGCCACCGGCAGTACAACCGGAAATAATAAATCGCGAAACATAATCGTCTCCTCTCTTGTCTCTTGCGGTATTTATAATCAAGAGTAATTTAATTATACTCCTTTTCTTCTAAATAAGGAAGAATATTTTCAAAAAGTTGACGAACAATTGGCGCAGCAATCTGTCCGCCATAGTATACCCCCTTCGGATGGGTAATAATGGCTAATGCAATGACCTGCGGGTCATCTGCCGGAGCAAATCCGATAAAAGACGCGATATACTTGCCATTGCCTCTCGGCAGCGTCTGACTGGTAGCCGTTTTACCGCCCACCAAATATCCTTCCACCTGACCGTTTTTGCCGCCTCCTTCGCTAACCACGCTCTCTAAAATATCTTGCATAGTAGCAGAGGTTTCTTCACTGACAATCCCTTCCGTTACCGGATACTCAAATACCGTCACACCTTCTGCTCCTTCGCTTTTCAAAGCAAGATGGGGTGTTATACGATTTCCTCCGTTAATAATAGAAGACACGGTAGTTAAAAGTTGAATCGGTGTAATTTGGAACGACTGCCCAAATGACATGGTAGCCAGTTCCACCGGTCCCATATTTTCCATTTGATGTACAATGGTTCTGCTTTCTCCCGGCAAATCAATACCGGTTTTATTTTTTAATCCAAAACGCTCAAAGTAAGCGTAATATTTCTCTACACCAAGGCGCATGCCAACTGTGATAAAAACGGGATTACAACTGTTTTGCGTCCCCTGTACAAAGGTTTCTGCGCCGTGTCCTACGGTTTTATGACACCGTATCCGCCTATCTTCCACCATAATAAAGCCCGGGCAGCTAAAGGTGTCCTGGGGCGTCACAACACCCTCCTCCAGCCCTGCTGCTGCCGTAATAATTTTAAACGTGGAGCCCGGCTCATAGGTATCATTAATGCTGCCGTTACGCCACATTTTATTTAAGTTATCCTGTGTATTTCCGCCGGTAAGCTTTGTACTCCAAACATCGGTCAATTCATACGGATTATTCAAGTCAAATTCCGGCCAGTTTACGCAAGCATATATTTCCCCATTTTGTGGATTCATTACCAAAATCATGACATTTTCCGCTTCCTTAGTGTCGTAAGCCTGACTGGCAAGCTGCATGGCATAATTTTGAATATTTAAATCCAGGCTGATAGTCAAATCCTGACCTGCAATCGGCTCTTCTCTGCGCTCGCCTTCCCTTTGCAATTCAATCCCTTTGGCATCGGTTACCGTCAGAATTTTACCCGGTGTACCGGACAAATAGTCTTCATACATAACCTCCAACCCGATAATTCCCTGATTGTCACTTCCGGTAAACCCTAAAACCTTACTGGCCAACATGTTATAAGGATAATAGCGTTTATAGTCCTCGTCCACCTTCACCCCCGGCATATCATAAGCCCGGATACGGTCTCCGATTTTTTTGTCCACATTGCTTTTAATACGCTCTCTGGAAGAATATTTTTCCACCCTTTTTCGCACATATTCCTCGGTTAGTTCCAATTCTTTACAAAGCATGTCTATGACTGCTTCTCGGTCCTCCATTTGGGAATAAATAACCGAAATGGTGCATACGGTTTTGTTATCTGCAAGAACAATACCGTTTCTGTCCAAAATACGTCCTCTGGCCGCTTTAATATCGCGCTCCCTTTCGTGCAGTTCCTGTGCCATCGCTGCATAATAATCGCTTTTGACTACCATGAGATACATCAGTCTGCCAAACAGCCCCAACAGCAATATTAAACTTCCCACGCCTAAGAATAATATTTTCTTTTTTTGATAAATTCGTACAAACATCAGAAAACCTCAAGGAAGGTATTGTTATAATGTATTACACTTCTCGTGAGGTTATTCTTCTTTAAGGTGTTGTATCGTTAGAAGACCCGCTGTTTGCAGCGGCTTCATCACGTTTATTTTGATAGTCATCCTTGATAGCCTGTTGCTTGTCATTAATGGCCTGCTGCTCTGCTTCGGTAAGCTCCTCAGTCATAAAAATATTCATGTAAGGAAGCATATCCGCAAAGATGTCTCTTGCCATCCAACATGCATATTTGGTAGATAAAGACTGGTCTTCCACATTCGGTCTGTCAATAACCACATAAACCAAAACTTGCGGGTTATCTGCAGGTGCATAGCCCATAAAAGAAACTACATATTCGCGATTACCACGAGGAAGGGTTTCTGAAGTGCCTGTTTTGCCACCTACTGCATAACCTGCCGGCTTTGCCTTTTCACCTGTACCATCTACTACCGTAGCGTTACAATACTGTACAATTTTTGCACTGGTAGCAGCTGAAACGGTCTGCTTAATCAATAACGGTTCTATATTTTTTACTACATTACCGTTTTCATCTAAAATCTGACGCACCATCTGCGGCTGATACAAATAACCGCCATTTACCAAGGAACTAAAGCTTGCAGCCATCTGAATCATGCTCACCTGAAAGCCCTGTCCAAAAGAGCTGGTTGCCAATTCCGTTCCATTCATCGTATCTATGGTATGAATCAGACTTGCCGTTCTTGCTTCACCGGTCAAATCTATATTACTCTTTAAGCCAAATCCAAAAGCATTCTGATACTGTGCAAACTTTTCAGCACCAAGCTTTTCAGACATATACATCATGGCCACGTTGCAGGACTCTTGAATAGAATAAGACAAACCTACAATTCCGTGGCCGGACTTTTCATGACAGGTAATAGGCTTAGGCCAACCGTTTCGATACAAACTGCCTTCACACAGCCAGGTGTCCCCGTCATGCACAATTCCCTCTTCCAGGCACATAGCCACGGTAAAAGGCTTGGCTACAGACCCCGGCTCATAGGTATCGGACAGGCAGAAATTTCTCCAACGCTGATTTAATACATAAGAATATTCTGAAATCGTCGTTTTGGTATTTTCTGTCGGTTCTTTTCCGGTGTCAGAATCTACCTGTCTTTTCTGCATAGATTCTACTTCTTCGTCAGAATAAAAAGCAGATAAATCATAAGGATTCGAACAATCAAACCCTTTGTTGGTAGCCATGGCAAGGATACTTCCGTTATTCACATCCATAACAATAACTGCCATATTCTCGGCACCATCTCCCGCACGGAAATTATTCCGAAGTTCTTCGTTATAATTATCAATAACCGTTTCTACGATTCTCTGAATATTTAAATCCAATGTACTCACAATGCTGTGGCCGTTATCTGCCGGCTTAATGGTTCTCTGCAATTCGCTGTCATCATTTAAATAGCCATACTCACGACCGGTTGTACCGTTGAGCACATCGTTATAATATTCTTCCAGACCAAACTGTCCCACATTATCCTTACCGGTAAACCCTAACACATCACTGGCCAAGGTACTGTATGGATACTTTCGAATGTATTCTTCTTCAAACCAGACGCCCTTAATATGAGCTCCGGTATTTTTTACATCTTTCGCCTCTGCTTCTGCTTTTGCTAACTCTTCCTGCTGTTCCACATACGCTTCGTATGCGGATTTTGCCTGATACGTAACCTGTTTTGCCACTTTGTAATACTGAGAAGAAGGATTTTCTGATACATAAGCCTTGATTTTGTCTATATCTACGTTAAAACAACTATCCAAAGCCTTTAAAGTCGGATTGTAATTTGCTTCATCATCCAACATGACCTTGGTATCCAGAATTACATTGTAAACTTTTTCACTATATGCCAGTGTACTGCCGTTACGGTCTAAAATATCGCCACGCTTGTAAGGCAGCGTAGCGGAATCATACTTTTGCTGAGAAAGCACCTGCTTTTTGTATTTGGCTTCACTGGTACTTGTAATATGAATTAACCTGCCAACCAAAACGAAAATTGCTAAAACCACTATAATGCAAAAAACTACCAGCTTTACACGCATGTATGGTCGAAATCTGGTAGTGTTTTGTTGTTTACGAATTCCGGAGTTTTGGTTGTTTACTCTAGTGTTTTGGCCTCTCGCCATAACGAACCTCCAGAAATTTTTAATCTTTAATTACTCGGCTCTGCTCCATATAATCGTCCATATGAGAATCATATGTAATAACCTGACCCTCGGAAGCATATACCATACCAAGGTCCATAATTGCAACTTCACGTACCTTTTCTAAGTCTACGCTGTTCATAATGCGACCATAATACTCATCATTTTCTGCCCTCAAATCACTAATCCGGCTTTCTAACTTGGTATTTACGGCTGTAATTGCAGTGATTTCAGAATTTAAACGAATGTATTGAATCATCATCGCACCAAGAGCCACAAAAGCTACGATAGACAATACTAATAACGGCATGTTCACCGGATATGGCTTTGCCTGTACCTTCTGCTTTCTTCGAGGTGCTGTACGTCTCTCTTCCTCTCTTAGAGGTCTTCTCTGTGGTGTAGGCTCTAGCTTTGGAGCAGCGCTGCCATATAAATATGTAATTTTTTGAGTAGCCATACCTATATACCTCCTATGAGCGTTCAAACACTCTGAGTTTGGCGCTCTTACTTCTTGAATTTTCTTCTAATTCCTTGTCACTCGGTAAAATCGGTTTTTTACTGATGACACGTCCCTTGGATACCTGTCCGCATGTACACACCGGAAAGCTTGGTGGGCAGACACAAGGATTTTCCGCCTTTTTAAAGGCACTTTTCACAATTCTGTCTTCCAGAGAATGGAAGGTGATAATGCACAACCTACCGCCCGGATTTAACATATCTATGAATCCATCTAAGGATTCCTTCAGTACATCCAACTCGTGATTACATTCAATGCGGATTGCCTGAAAGGTCTTCTTGGATGGATGCCCGTTCATTCGCATCTTTGCAGGAATAGCTGCTTTGATAATCTCGTTCAGCTGTCCGGTAGTTTCAATGGAAGCCTCACTTCTTGCTTTTACAATATGCTTGGCAATATTTTTAGCAAACTGGTCTTCCCCATAATCTCTAATGATGCGGAAAAGTTCCATTTCCGGATACTCATTTACAATTTCCATAGCAGAAAGAGTCTGTCTGTCATCCATTCGCATATCAAGACGAGTGTCATATTTATAGGAAAAGCCTCTTTCAATCGTGTCCAGCTGATAAGAGGAAACTCCCAAATCCAGTACAATACCATCCACATGAGTCACACCAATTTCCGCAAGTCGCTCTCTTGCATAACGATAATTACTACGAATAATGGTTATTTTCTCTCCAAAAGGTGCAAGGCGCTTACTTGCCGCTTCTATGGCATCTCCGTCCTGGTCTATTCCATAAAAGTGACCTGCTTCGCCAAGCTTCTCACATACATGAAAGGCATGTCCGGCTCCGCCGAGTGTACCATCCATATAAACACCATCGGGTTTGATATTTAAATGTTCTATTGTTTCCTCTAAAAGTACGGAATAATGCTTAAATTCCATAATACACTCCTACAGTCTAAGTCCGATGCCGTTTAAGTATTCCATCACTTCTTCTACATCATCATCATTATTGATGGCTGCCCAACGGTCTTTGTTCCAGATTTCTACGTTTCGTCCACAGCCTACTAATACAACGTCCTTTTCCAATGCTGCGTATTCTCTAAGTCCCGTAGGGATTAAAAATCTCCCTTGCTTGTCCACTTCCACGCTGGCTGCACCGGATAAGAAAAAACGAAGTGCTTTACGGGATTCTCTGTTGGTAATAGACAGGGTGTTTAACTTTTCTTCAAAATGAGACCATTCGGTTTGATCATACACGAACAGGCAGCCATCTACTCCCTTTGTCACTACGAATTCCTCGCCCAGAGCTTCTCGCAGCTTTGAAGGTAGTATCAGTCTGCCTTTAGAGTCTACAGTATGATTATATTCTCCTGTATACATCTAAAAATCACCGTCCCTGCCTTTTAAAGGATTTTAGGTGAAAAACAATGGTATTTACTCCATTTTTTGACACTTTCCACCACTTCCTTCCACTTACATTACACTTTACACGATTTTTAACAACTTGACAATACTTATTAAGAATTTTTTATAAAAATTTTTTTACTAAATTTTTTACCTTGACACTGGATATACATAATGATAGAATTTTTTTGTTTTTACTTAGGAGGAAATTATGGAATTAAATTTTACTTTATTTTTTAACAGCATACTTTTAGGTGTGGGCCTTGCTATGGATGCCTTCAGTGTTTCACTTGCTAATGGTTTAAATGAACCGAACATGAAACCACGCAGAATGAACCTTATTGCAGGTGTTTTTGCAGGATTTCAGGCGCTGATGCCTTTAATTGGATGGTTTTTGATTCATACCATTTGTCAATACTTCACTGCTTTCGAAACATTAATTCCATGGATTGCTCTTGGACTTTTAGGATATATAGGCTATCAGATGCTGCGGGAAGGCCTGTCCGGCGAAGAGGAAGAATCAGAAAAACCGAGGATCGGTTGGTCTGCCCTTTTATTACAGGGTATCGCTACTTCTATTGATGCTCTGTCTGTAGGTTTTACCATTGCAGATTATGGTTTCTTAGAAGCATTACTGGCAGCATTCATTATTGCAGTAGTTACGTTCATTATTTGTGCAGCAGGTCTTGCTATCGGTAAAAAAGCCGGAACCAAGCTAGCAGGCAAGGCAAGTATTTTCGGTGGCGCCATTTTAATTTTTATTGGTCTCGAAATTTTTATTACCAGTTTCTTTTAACTTGCATATTATGAAATGATGAGTATTTTTGAGGTCATTTCATGATA
This sequence comes from Lachnospiraceae bacterium, assembly GCA_045631045.1. Classification (GTDB taxonomy): domain Bacteria; phylum Bacillota; class Clostridia; order Lachnospirales; family Lachnospiraceae; genus RGIG6307. The sequence goes on along the minus strand of JAZQUB010000033.1, from coordinate 71,973 downwards.
CGTACCCATTCTTGTTTAAATTGTTTTTCGCCTCTGGGACATCGCCCTGCGGCCAGTGCTTCCATTATCGGCAGCAACAAATATCCAAACATAAGAGGAACTGCTGACTTTTACCAAACAGAATCCGGTGTGGTGGTGGTAGCAGAAATAACCGGACTTCCTACATCAGATAACCGATGTGACAGTCCGGTTTTTGGTTTTCATATTCATAGTGGCACTCGCTGCAGCGGCAATGCTTCCGACCCTTTTGCAAATGCCATGACACACTACGATCCTGACAACTGCCCGCACCCATATCACGCAGGCGATTTACCGCCACTATTTGGTAACAACGGCTACGCTTTTATGGCAGTGCTTACCAATCGTTTTGACCTACGGGACGTCATAGGAAAAACCATTATCATTCATTCCAAACAAGATGATTTTACTACCCAGCCTTCCGGAAATTCCGGCGAAAAAATTGCCTGCGGCGTGATACGCAGGATGCCAAATCTTCGCTAAACACACATATTCCTCACTTATAGGGAAATACTAACCCCAAAAGTGAGGATTTTTTATGAGCAATTATCAGTCTTATTTAAAAGGGTTTATCCCTTACGCCCTTGCGGCATTTTTAATAGGTGTTGTAGGTGGTCTTACAACCATTTTAGGTCCTGCTTTTATGCAGGACCTAAATCTGCCATACAATAACACAACCTGGACAGCGCTTGCCATTTCCACTTCTTCCGCGGTGGGAGCCCCCATCCTCGGAAAATTCAGCGACTTATTCGGAAAACGTTCCACGCTGCTTATAGGTATCACCATATTTACCCTTGGTAATTTTTTGACCGCGGTTTCTTCTTCCTTGCTTTTCATGTTATTGGCAAGATTTATTGTAGGAATCGGAACCGCCGCTGTGCCACCAACCGTTATGTCTTATATCATTACAGAATTTCCCCCAAAAGAAATTGCAAAAGGATTTTCCCTCTATATGCTGATTTCCAGCAGTGCCGTTATATTTGGACCAAGCATCGGCAGCTTGATTCTAAACGCCTGGGGATGGCGCATTCTAATGTGGTTATGCATCTTTCTCTCCATTCTTTTTCTTGCTTTGTGCTTTTTTACCCATCCAAAGACAAGCTTCTCTTCCAAAAAACAAAGCATTTTTGATAAACGTGGAGCTTTTTTTGTTGTAATTTTTTTCAGCCTGATGCTTTGTATTCCATCCTTTGGCCAAAACTTCGGCTGGCTGTCTCCTATCTTTATAACCGTATTCGTTTTGGCTATGCTCTCTTTTTGGAGCCTTATATTATCCGAAAAACGTGCACAAAACCCTATCCTTTCCAGCCATTTCATGAAACGAAAGGCATTTATCCTTCCTGTTATGATTCTTTTTCTGACCCAAGGCCTGATGCAGGCAAATATGACCAACGTAATCGTCTTTGTTAACTATACCCAACCGGACAATACTGTTATTTCCGGCTATGCTATTTCTATCATGTATCTTGGTATGTCCCTGGGTTCCATACTTTTAGGCCCCTTGGCTGACAAATTTGAACCTAAAAGAATTTTAACCTGCTCTCTACTGCTAACCGCGGCAGGATGTGGTATTATTCTTCTTTTCTCTGCCATCACGTCCATTCTGATTCTTGCTGCAGCCTTGGGAATATTAGGATTTGGACTTGGCGCAAATGCTACCATATTCATGAAAATTGTACTTTCCGGACTCTCTGCCGACGCAGCCGGCTCCGGAACCGGCACCTACGGCCTTTTCCGAGATTTAGCAGCCCCCTTCGGCGTTGCCGTGTTTGTTCCAATGTTTACCAATCAAATCACACGCTTAACAACAACCACTTCCGGCATTACTGCCGCAGAAGCTGCAGTAGCTTCCATTCACACACTGGCTTTTATTGAAATATGCTGTGTTTTAGCGGGCATTATTATTGTTCAGTTTTTGCCAAAGGTGCATGAAGCTTCTTAGTCCCAAAATAAAAATAAGTCGCACGATTCTTTGAACCATGCGACTTATTTTTATTTATCTCGTCCTAATCTCTGGTTATCTGCAAGACTTGCAGATTCTCCCAAAGTTCTTTTTTCACTCTTCATGGTGATACGAATTACAAGGATAATAATCGTGCATACCACAAATAAGCTAATGCCCAACAACTGTGAAACCGGAAGTCCGATGACCGGCAACAGCAGCTGATCCGTACGAAGCCCTTCAATAAAGAAGCGGCCGATACCATATCCCGCCAAATACATTAAGGAAATCTCCCCTTCAAACTTTTTGTGCTTGCGGTATAACAAAAGCAAGGTCAATACACCAAGATTCCACAAAGATTCATAAAGGAAAGTCGGATGAACCATAATATAATTGGCCCCTTCCGCCACATGCTCCCAATGATTTGCCGTAATCTCATGCTGACGCACTGCATCAATCGGAAGTGCCATAGCAAGCAGACCATTACTGTAGTCCCCAAAGGCCTCACGGTTCATAAAGTTACCCCAACGACCGATAATCTGACCTAAAATCAATCCTAAAACCCCGGTATCCGCCATCTGCCAGAAACTTTTCTTTTTAATTCTGGTATAAACAAAAAGGGTAATAAATGCTGCAATAACCGCACCGTAAATAGCCAATCCGCCTTTTCGCAGATTAATAATTTCCGACAAGTTATTTTTGTAATGATCCCAAGAGAAAATCACATAGTATAAGCGCGCTCCGACAATGGAAAAAATAATGGCGTAAATCGCAAAATCCCAGTAATCGTCCGGATTCTGACCCGTTCTCTTTGCTTCACGGGCCGCCATGGCAATACCTGCCATTACACCGATTCCGATAATCAAACCATAGAAAGCAATAGAAAATCCAAACACACTGAAATTCTTTGGTACATTTTCTAAGTAAATTCCCAGATTAGGGAATGCAATATCTGCACTGTTCATGGTTTCTGTCATGCCATACTCCTTTATTATACATTAAATCTAAACAGAATAACGTCGCCGTCTTTTACTACGTATTCCTTACCTTCCATACCAACAAGCCCTTTTTCCCTTGCTGCAGCCAGAGAACCATATGTTAAAAGGTCCTGATAGTTTACAACCTCTGCCTTAATGAATCCTCTTTCAAAATCAGAGTGAATCTTACCCGCTGCCTGAGGTGCCTTGGTGCCCACCTTAATAGTCCATGCTCTGCACTCATCTTCCCCTGCAGTCAAATAACTGATAAGACCAAGCAAACGATAGCTTGCTGCAATCAACTTGTCCAAACCGGACTCACTTAAGCCCAATTCCTCTAAGAACATAGCTTTCTCATCATCATCCAGCTCTGCAATCTCCTGCTCAATCTGTGCACAGATTACAAATACTTCACATGCTTCACTTGCCGCATACTCGCGAACCTTTGCAACCATATCATTGCTTGCTGCATCATCTGCCAGGTCATCCTCACTTACATTTGCTGCAAAAATAACCGGCTTACCGGTAAGCAAATTGTACTCGGAGAGCCATGCTGCCTCGTCCTCATCCTCTGCAATGAAAGTCTTTGCAAGCTTGCCTTCTTCCAAATGCTCTCGGATACGCTTCTGAAGTACCAGCTCCTTTGCAGCCTTTTTATCATTATTGGCAAGCTTAGTAGTCTTAGCAATTCTTCTTTCCAGTATTTCCAAATCTGAGAAAATCAATTCCAAATTAATGGTTTCAATATCACGAAGCGGATCCACACTTCCATCTACGTGAATCACGTTGCTGTCCTCAAAACAACGTACCACATGCACAATTGCATCTACCTCACGAATATTGGAAAGGAACTGATTACCTAAACCTTCGCCCTTAGATGCACCCTTTACCAAACCTGCAATATCCACAAACTCAATAACAGCAGGAGTCACCTTCTTGGTCTTATACAACTCACCCAAAAGCTGAATTCTCTTGTCCGGAACCGGTACAATGCCCACATTCGGGTCAATGGTACAGAACGGATAGTTGGCGCTTTCTGCGCCTGCCTTTGTTAAAGAATTAAATAATGTACTCTTACCTACGTTTGGTAACCCCACGATACCTAGTTTCATAATTGGTTTTATCTCCTTAAATTCAAATTATTCTCACGAACGCCGTATAACTTTCAGCATAAGCTCACAAAAAAGAGCCTAATATAATTAAATAATAATAGCATAAATAGACTCTTTTTTCAACAATCATATTTAATACTTCTTCTTCTGCGCCAGTTCCTGATAAATCAGCTTGTAGTTTTCATAACGCTCCTGACTCACCTTACCACTCTTTAGCCCTTCCTTCACACCGCAGACCGGTTCGTGAATATGGGAACATCCGGTAAATTTACAATCTCCGGTAAGAGGCTGAAATTCCTCGTAGTAGGCTTCTAATGCTTCCTTTTCCATATCAAATATAGAAAGGGAACTAAAGCCCGGTGTATCCAGAATATACGTATCCTCAGAAATCGGTATCAACTGGCTGTGGCGGGTGGTATGCTTGCCACGCTCAATTTTCTGGCTGATGCTGCCGGTTTCCATCTTTGTATCCGGCTGCAGACGATTAATCAAAGTGGATTTTCCCACACCACTAGGGCCTGCTACTGTGGTAGTCTTTCCCTTAAGGCAAGCCAACACCTTTTCTACACTATCGTCTTCCGTAGCACTGATAACCAAGGTTTGATAACCGGCTTTCGCATATATCTCTGCCAGCCTCCCACTGCTCGATCCATCCTGATTTTCTAAATCTGCTTTGTTAAAACATATAATGGTATTTAAATCCTGCTGCTCCATTTGTATCAAAAACCGGTCCAGCAGGTTTAAATTTACATCCGGTTTGCGAATGGCAAAGATAATCATTGCCTGGTCAATGTTTGCAACTGCCGGACGAATCAGACTGCTTTTTCTAGGCAAAATCTCACAGATATTCCCTGTCATTTCTTCCTTGGAAATTATGTGAATGGATACATCATCTCCTACCAAAGGCTTTACATTGTCCTTGCGGAAAATGCCCTTTGCCTTGCACTCAAACATACCAAGCCCCGGTACATATACATAATAAAAACCTGCAATTCCTTTGGTTATTTTCCCTTTAAAAATATCCTGCATATATTATTCCTTTGAAAATGCTACATTACGTGTAAAGTTTTTGGATCGCTTTACTGTTCCTTCCTGGGTTACTTCTTCATAATAATACGTAATAGTAATAACTCCGGAAGCCGAACCAATTCCGGTATAATCTGCTGCAATCGGAAACGTACTGGTACTGGTGCTTAATAAAATCTTGCCATCCACAGTTACCAAAGAAATATCCACCACGTCCCCCGAACGGTATTCCGGAGCTTCGGTAACAGATGGTGCATCAATATTTGCTTTGTAATAGTACGTAGCCGGTTCCTCCCCCTTGCTGATTTGTAAATTTATAGAAATGTTTTTTTCAATATAGGAACCTTCCGGATAGCTTTGATAGCAAACAAGTCCTGCTGCTTCACTGCTGTTATAGACTTCCTCTACCGTTCCTACTCTGAAACCAGCCGCTGCAAGCTCGCTCTTTGCCAAATCTAAAGACATACCGACTACCTTCGGAACACGAACCTTATCTTCTCCAAGACTAACCACCAGCGCAACTGCCGTGCCTTTTGTTACATTTCGTCCGCCTGCCGGATTTTGGCTGATAACCTTACCTTTTTCTACCGTATCATTATAGCTTTCAGACTTATTTACGATGAAGCCCTGTTGTGTCAATATTGTTTTGGCCTGTTCGAAGGTATATCCTGTCACATCCTCTATCTGAATAGCACCTGCTCCGGTACTAATGGTAAGTGTAACCGTATCTCCTTCTTTTAAAATGGTGCCTGCCGCAACATCACTTCTTAAAACAATACCGGAACCGTACTCTAAAGATTCCTCTTCTAATATTTCAACCTTTAAGCCTTTTGCACGCAAAATAGGAACTACTTTTTCTTCTTTTTCCCCAACTACAGAAATCATTTCCACTCTGCTTACCGTGCCGGTTTCAATAAGACTTTCGGTACTAACTGATGAACTTTGAAATTCATTGGGGTCAGAGGAGTCAAAAAAACCCAAGATTTTGGATACCAAAAACATAATCATACATACAATCAGTATACCTATAACCACCATAACTGCCATAGTTACCTTCTCTGCACGATTTTCCTGCTCGTTCTCTTCCACTTCTTCTACTAATAACTCTTCCGGAATCCGGTCTGTGCGAAGCTTTAAAGATCCTGTTGTATGGATAGGATGCTCATCCATTTCATTAGCCCATCCATTTGCGTTAATCATACGAGTAGCCCCCATATCATCCGGGTCTACAATACGTACAAAATCCTCATCCGGATTTAAAAGTGCCTGCTTCAAATCTTCAATCAGCGAACTCATAGACTGATATCTACGGTCTACTCCCTTTTGACAGCATTTTAAAACAATCTGTTCCACGCTTACCGGAATTTCACTAATATAGTCACGAGGACTTGGCATAGGCTCCTGAATATGTTTAATTGCAATTGCAACCGTAGTTTCTCCGTCAAAAGGCACTCTTCCGGTCAACATTTCAAATAATGTAACACCCAAGGAATACACATCGCTCTTTTCGTCGCTGTAACCGCCCCTTGCCTGCTCAGGAGATGTATAATGTACAGATCCCATTACATTAGAAGTAACAGTATTGCTGGTGGCAGCCTTGGCAATACCAAAGTCGGTAACCTTTACCTTGCCCTCTTTGGATATAATAATATTCTGTGGCTTGATATCTCTATGAATAATGTGGTTGTTATGCGCAGCCTCAATACCCATAGATACCTGAATAGCAATACTTACTGCTTCCTTAAAAGAAAGTCTGGCTTTCTTTTCGATATATTTCTTTAAAGTAATGCCTTCTACCAGCTCCATAATAATATAATGGATACCGGCTTCTTCCCCAACATCGTATACATTTACAATGTTTGGATGCATAAGACCTGCTGCCGCCTGGGCTTCTACAATAAATTTAGATACGAAATTCCCGTTCTCACTAAACTCCTGCTTTAAAACCTTTACCGCAACGTAACGGTTCAACTTCTGGTCCTTTGCTCTATATACATCACTCATGCCGCCAGTGCCTATTTTTTCCATGACCTCATATCGGTTACCTAAAAGCATTCCCAGCTTAATCATAAATCGGATTCTCCTTTCCGGCTTCTAAAATTTTGGCTAAAATAACAGAAATATTATCAAAGCCTCCTTTTTCATTTGCCGCCTGCACTAATTTTCTGCAAGTAAATTCCAAATCGTGTTCCTGATAAATAATGGATAAAATTTCTTCGTCAGATAGCATGTTGGTCAAACCATCAGAGCAAATTAAAATCACATCTTCCGGTTTCGTCTCCACATAAAAATAATCTGCATTTGCCTTTTCAAAGGCACCTACTGCTCTGGTAATGTAATTTTTCTTTGGGTGATTTTTGGCAGTTTCTTTATCCAGTCCACCCTTTTGTACTAATTCTGCTACATAAGAGTGGTCTCTGGTTACTTGAACCATTTTGTTTTGTCTTATTAAATATAAACGACTGTCGCCGATATTTGCCACACTCAGTTTATTCTCCTTACAGGTAGCGGCCACCAAGGTGGTGCCCATTCCCTGAAAATTTATGTTGCTAATGGATTTTTCATATAAATGCGTATTGGCATATTCAATGGCCTCAGCAAAAATATGCACCGGATTTGTTTCCGGACTGACATTTACCTCTTTCTTCACCGTATCAATAGCAAATCTGGAAGCATAGTCACCGGCCTTATGTCCACCCATACCATCTGCTAACAACAATAAATTCGGCAGATTTCCTACCGGGGTAACGGAAATATCTACACAGTCTTGATTTATTTGTCGTTTTTTTCCCACATCGGATATAGAAAATGCTTCTAGCATCTTAAGGATTCTCCTTTACATTTCTTTCTTATGTCTTCTACGAAGCTGTCCGCAGGCACCATCAATGTCACGCCCCATTTCTCTTCGAACTGTCACATTAATATGATTTTTTTCCAATCTGCTTTGGAACGCTTTGATAGCCTGTGCTGTGGATTCTTTGTAATCACGTTCTTCAATCGGATTTACCGGAATTAAATTGACATGGCAATTTAAATGCCCCACTAAATCAATCAGTTCTTTTGAATCCTCTTCGGTATCATTGACACCTCTCACCAAAGAGTATTCAAAGGTAAGTCTTCTTCCGGTTTTATCAAAATAATATTTGCATGCATCCAACACCTCGGTAAGACCATAGGTGTATGCAATTGGCATCAATTTTCGTCTTTTTTCATCAGTTGTGGCATGTAAGGATAACGCAAGGGTAATCTGCAAATCCTCTTCCGCAAGCTGCCTGATACGCGGTACAATTCCGCAAGTAGATACCGTAATGTTTCTTTGACTGATATTTAAACCATGTTCATCGGACAGCATCCGGATAAAGGAAATCAAATTATCATAATTGTCCATTGGCTCGCCGGTACCCATTACCACAATATTGGACACACGCTCGCCGGTATGCCTTGAAATATAATAAATCTGGTCCAGCATTTCACCCGGCAACAGATTGCGCTCCAGGCCATCTAAAGTAGAGGCACAGAAACGGCAGCCCATGCGACAGCCTACCTGTGATGAAATACATACACTGTTGCCATGCTTGTACTTCATCCACACGCTCTCTACTACATTGCCGTCTGCCAGCTCAAATAGATATTTGCGGGTTCCGTCGATTTTGGACTCCTGAAAGGTCACCATATTCAAGCTGGTATACACAAAATTTGCCTCCAGCTTTTCTTTTAATGCCTTGGAAATGTTGGTCATTTCCTCATAGGAGCGTGCCAGCTTTTCATGCATCCACTGATACAACTGCTTGGCACGAAAGGCTTTTTCCCCCAGCTTATTTAATTCCTCCGTTAATTCTGTAAGACTTAACGATTTAATATCTTTTTTGTCCTTCTTTAATACTATTTCACTCATATGTATCTACATCTTTTTTTGATATTTACTGATAAAGAAACCGTCCGTCTGATGAATAGAAGGAATCAACTGCAAATATCCTTGTTTTGTGTTTTCACTCTTTAATTCGTCCGGTAAATATGCATCCAGACTTACCGCTTCAAAAGGAAGCTCTTTTAAAATATAATCACGATTTTCTTCGTTTTCCATCGGATTAATGGTACAGGTACTGTAAATCAAGGTGCCGCCCGGTTTTACATACTGACTTACTACATCCAACATCTGACGCTGTAATGCCTGCAATTCCGCAAGGCTTTCCGGAGTTACATTGTACTTAATATCGCGCTTTTTGGCAATAATACCAAGACCGGAACAAGGTAAATCAGCAATAACCACGTCTGCCTTTTCTATCATGGTCTCATCCAAAACGGTGGCATCTTGTACCTGTACATGCACCTGGTCTAAACACATTCTCCCTGCATTTTCTTCAATAAAGGATACCTTCATGTCTGAAAGGTCTCTGGCAATTACGCTTCCTTTAGGACCAGTTTTTTCGGCTGCCAGCATGGATTTACCACCCGGTGCCGCACACACATCCAGTACCAGACTGCCCGGCTTTATACCGGCCACCTCTACTGCTAACATGCTGCTTACATCCTGCACCGCAATGAGGCCCTGTGAAAATCCCGGAACCTGATGCATGCCTTCTAAATGAGACAGCGTATATGCGTATGATAAATATGGATGTGCCTCCACCTCTATTCCCTGCTCCTTCATCTGGTCCAGCAGCATTTCTTTATCTTCTTTGCTGACACATTCCTTGATACGGATGGTAACCGGACTGATTTCCAGAAGTTCTTTTAATACGCCCTCTGTAGTCTCTTCCCCTAATTCCACAATCCATTTTTTTACTAACCATTCCGGCATAGAATAGGTGATAGACAAAAAGCTTACCATATCCTTTCTGGATGGGGTTGGAAGTGCTTCCTTGGAGGAAGCAATTTTACGAAGCACTCCATTTACAAAGCCTTTTAAGTTTACAAATTTGCGTTTTGCCGCAAGCTTTACCGCCTCATTGCACACTGCCCTGTCCGGTACCTGCATAAAAAGAAGCTGATAGGCACTCATTCGCATAAGACAACGGATAAGAGGTTTCATTTTATTTACCGGTGTATTAGAATATGCATTAATAATAAAATCCAAATACATCTGGCGCTCCAACGTTCCTTCCACCATACGCTTCATAAATGCCTTGTCCTTGTGGTCCAGATAATCATATTTATCTAAGGTATCTTTTAACAGCTTATGAGAAAATCCTTCGCCTTTCTCAATCGCCAGTAATATATCCAGTACTAATTCTCTTGTATTGACTGTATTGACTGTATTTACCATCTTAGTCATCCCTTCTGCGTCCGAATAACAGCACCAAACGCAGTAACTGTATAATAGAAGCTGCTGCCGCTGCCACATAAGTCATGGCTGCTGCGGACAATACTTTTTTGCACATACCAAGCTCTTCTTGACCGAGAATGCCTCTGTCATCTAAAATTCTCATTGCCCTGCCGGACGCATTAAACTCTACCGGCAACGTCACAAGCTGGAATAAAACTGCCAGAGAAAACACCCAGATACCAACCTGAACCAAGGCATAATTGGACCCCAAAAGCACACCTAACAAAATAATCGGAATACCTAACCTGCTGCCCAGATTTGCAGCCGGTACTAAGGTACTGCGCAGTCTCATAGGCGAATACCCTTCTGCATCCTGAATAGCATGTCCGCACTCATGTGCCGCAACACCAATGGCTGCTACAGAGGCACTGGAATAGGTACTGTCAGATAAACGAAGCACCTTACTCTTTGGATCATAATGATCTGTTAAATTACCGCTTACATGCTCCACCCGAATATTAGAAAGTCCTGCATAATATAAAATTTTCTGTGCTGCCTCTGCTCCGGTAAGCCCCTGCATGGAACGCACTTTAGCATATTTACTATAAGTGGAATTCACACGCGCACTGGCCCACATACTGAAAATAGCTGCCACCAGCACCAAAAGATAAGTTCTGTCAAAACCATAAAACATTGGATAACCGTACCCAAAACCATATAATAACATATTAATTTTCTCCCAATTTTTCACCGACCGGTACCGGATAACCTAAGAGGAAATCCTTACATGCCATACGTTTTTTGCCCTCTATCTGAAGTTCTAAAATCTTAAGACTTCCTTCTCCTGTAGCAACTGTAAAACTCTGTTTGTCCACTGCCACCACGGCGCCCGGTTCTCCCGGTACTTCCGGTACCACTTCTGCTTCCCAGATTTTTAACTGTTTGCCCCTAAAGGTAGTATATGCACTTGGCCAGGAATTCAAACCTCGAATGAATCTTTCTAATACCACGGCTGATTTTGTAAAGTCCATTTCCCCCAACTGCTTTGTCAATTTCGCAGCATGGGTAGCTTCCTCGTGATTTTGAGGAACCGGTGTGATGCTGCCCGCCTCTATAAGAGGTAATACTTCCACAATTGCTTCTGCCCCAAGTACCATCAGTTTGTTAAACAAACTGGCACCGGTTTCTTTAGCTTCCAGTATATATTCCTTTGTATACAAAATATCACCGGTATCAATACCTGCCTCCATTTGCTGAATGGTCACGCCGGTCTTTTCCTCACCGTCAATAACCGCCCACTGAATCGGCGCCGCTCCACGATATTTTGGCAGTAAAGACGCATGAATATTCACGCAGCCATATTTGGGCATATCCAAAATTTCCTGTGACAAAATCTGCCCAAAGGCTGCCACCACAAAAATATCTGCCGGAATTTCTTTTAATCTGGCTACTTCCTCTGCCTCTTTGATACGGCGTGGCTGATACACCGGAATATTATGCTTTAATGCAACTTCCTTAACCGGTGTCATCTGCACTTCCTTGCCTCTGCCCTTTGGCTTATCCGGCTGTGTATACACTGCTGTAATCTCATGCCCTGCCGCAATTAATGCTTCCAGTGCGCAGCTGGCAAAGTCCGGAGTTCCCATAAAAACTATTTTCATATATTATTCTTCCTCGTCATCATCGTAAGTTACATCCTGTAACGGTCCTTCTGCTTTTTCTACGTAGAGATGTCCATCCAAATGGTCTAATTCGTGACAAAATGCTCTTGCCAATAATTCTTCGCCTTCGATTTCAAACCACTCCATATCTATATCCTGGGCTCTTACCTTTACATAATTTGGTCTGGTTACCTGTGCAGCTTTGCCCGGTACAGACAAACAACCTTCCTGACCGGTCTGCTCTCCGCTTACTTCCACAATTTCCGGATTAATAAGTAAAATCGGGTCTTCTCCGGTACAGTCAATCACACAAATTCTTTTTAAAATACCAACCTGTGGAGCTGCAAGTCCAACACCGCCGGATTCATACATCGTATCAAACATATCCTCAATTAACTGCTCGGTTCGCGGAGTCATAAATTTCACTTCTTTACAAACCTTATTTAAAACCTCGTCACCCATTTCACGTATCTTACGAATTGCCATAATAACCTCTCCTTAAAACATATTAACCGGGTCGAAATCATACTGAACAATTTCCTGCCCGCTGTGCTTTTTTATCCTTTGTTCTTCTAATGCGTTCTTTAGTATCATCAAGGTTTCCAATCGGCTTGCTTTTACATAAATCACATACCGATAGGTATCCTTCAGCTTGGCAATAGCTGCCTGCGTGGCGCCCAGTACCTGAACATTTTTTCCCTTGGTCCATGCCTTCAGATTGTGAGCAAAGGCTTCGGCCAGCGCCTTTACCTTTTCCTCCTCTGCTCCGAAAAACTGAATTGCCATCATCCTGCCTGCCGGCGGATACTGCATGAACTCCCGGTACTGTATTTCCGTCTTATAAAAGCCTGCAAAGTCCTGGGCTGCTGCATACTGCACACTATAGTGGTCCGGTTGATAAGTCTGAATAACCACCTCACCGGGAAGTTCTCCTCTGCCGGCACGACCTGCCGCCTGCGTTAGTAACTGAAAGGTTCTCTCGCCGCTTCTAAAGTCCTCAAACGCTAAGCTCAAGTCAGCAGCCAGCACTCCCACCAACGTCACTCGTGGAAAATCATGACCTTTTACAATCATCTGCGTGCCTACCAACACGTCAGCCTCTCCTTTTGCAAAGGCAGACAAAATTCGTTCATAGCTATCCTTTGTTCGGGTGGTATCTGCATCCATACGAAGCACCCGTACCCCCGGAAACTGTTCTTTTAATTTTTCCTCAATCTGCTGTGTTCCTACTTTAAAGCCCAAAATATACTTGGAGCCACATTCCGGACACAGTTTTACGTTTGGAATAGAATATCCGCAATAATGGCAATGCAGCCTGCCATCCCTGTGCTGAGACAAGGACACACTGCAATGTGGGCACCGCATTACATGCCCACAGCTTCTGCAGCTGATAAATCCGGAATATCCTCTTCTATTTAAAAACAAAATACTTTGTTCTTTTCGCTCTAATCGCTGTTTTAATTTTTCCTGTAAACTACGACTGAAAATACTTCGATTTCCATCCTTTAATTCCTCACGCAAATCTACTACTTCCACGCTTGGAAGGCTTCCACCGGTCAGTCTTTTCTCTAATTGAAACAGGGTAAAATCACCTTTTTGCACTCGGTAATAAGCTTCTATCGAAGGTGTAGCACTTCCAAGCACCAGACTGGCATCGCTGATGCGTGCCACTTCCTCTGCCACCTCTCTGGCATGATACTTGGGACTAAGTTCTGATTTATAGGAAGTTTCGTGTTCCTCATCCATAATCACCAATCCCAAATTGGGAAATGGTGTAAATAATGCAGACCTTGGACCGATAATCACCTGAATGTCGCCCTTCATGGCACGTACAATCTGGTCGTATTTTTCTCCCTGCGATAAGGTGGAATTCATCACAGAAACTTTGTCACCAAACCTGCCGTAGAAACGCCTAAGTGTCTGGTAGGTCAGGGAAATTTCAGGAATCAGTACAATGGCCTGCCTTCCTTCTCTTAGTGTCTGCGCAATCAATTCAATATATACTGCCGTTTTGCCGCTGCCGGTAATACCATGAATATAATATTTGCCGGCTTCACCTGCTTCATAATCCGCTGCAATGGTGTCTACAATATGCTGTTGCTCTGCGCTTAGCTTAAAATTTGCCACCTCGCCCTGCTCTACCTGCACCGGATTACGATACTGACTGATGCTTTGTATTTTAATAAAGCCTGCCTCTTCTAAGCTTTTTAACGTGCTGCTTCCAATACGAAGTTTACCGGTCACTTCTTCCTGAGAAATGTTTTCCCTGGAAAGCAACTGTTCTAAGAGACGTGCCTTGGCTTTTTGATTGCCTTTCTCTTTAATGGTATTATAATATTCCCGGGTCTCTTCTAAACTTTTTGCACGGCATATGGTCTTTTTCACGACGGACTGTACAGACTGCTTTACCGGAAGCACCGTTTTCAGGGCTTGAATCATAGTCACCCCATACCTGCGCTTTAAAAAATCCGCCAGCATAATCTGCCTGGACTCTATGGTGGTACTTCCTTTTTTTATGGAAAAAATATTTTTAATCCTGTCCGGGTCAAAATCCGTTTCTTCAGAAACTCCTATACAATAACCGGTAATCAATTTGTTGGCATTTCCAAAAGGCACTATCACCTGTGTACCGATTTTAACCTCTGCTGCCAACTCTTCAGGAATTCGATACTGGAATGGTCTGTCTAATTTTTCATGGGTAATATCCACAATAATGTCTGCATATACTTCCATCCTCTCTCCTTCCTGATTTCCTGAAATCAATTGTATTTTATTTAAGACCTTCTTCCTTTAAGATGTCCGCAATCAAAACACGCTCATCCATCGGATATTTTACACCTTCTATTTCCTGATAATCCTCATGTCCTTTGCCTGCCAGTACAATAATATCACCTGGCTCACCATGAGTAATGGCATATCGGATTGCTTCCTTACGGTCACAGATTTCGATATATTTGCCATCGGTTTTTGCAATGCCTATTTTAATATCATCGATAATGTCCTGCGGCTTTTCAAAACGTGGATTATCTGATGTAATAATCGTAAGGTCTGCCAGCTTGCCACTGACTTCTCCCATCTCAAACCGTCTCAATTTGGAGCGATTGCCGCCACAACCAAATAAACTTACTAATCTATTGGGCTGATATTCCTTTAATGTAGCAAGCAAGCTCTCCAATGCCATGGCATTGTGTGCATAATCAATCATCAATGTAAAATCATCGGAAACCGGCACCATTTCAATACGGCCCTTTACCTTGGCTTCTAACAATGCCTGCTTAATAGACTCATGACTTGCACCAAAGTGCAGACAAATGGCAATGGCAGTCAAGGCATTATAAATACTGAATTTGCCCGGTGTAGCAATTTCTACGCTCATCTCATACTTACCTTTTATGTCAAATGCGGCCCCCAGTCTGCCGGGTGTCTTTACCAGACGAGTATTTACTGCACGCAAATCATTGCCCTCACCAAAACCATAACGCTCTATACTACAAGTATGACCTGCAACTACAGCATCCACATGGCTATCATCGCCATTTACAATACCAACGCGGCACTGCTTAAACAGCCGCCCTTTACACTCCATATAGTCTTCAAAGCTGTCATGCTCATCCGGACCGATGTGATCCGGCTCCATGTTGGTAAAAATACCATAGTCAAACACAAATCCCTGGGTTCTGTGGAGCATCAGCCCCTGACTGGAAACCTCCATGACTACCGCATCCAATCCCGCTTCTACCATACGTGCAAAATACTCCTGAAGGGTATAAGACTCCGGTGTAGTATTCGCCGCATGAATATGCGTATCTCCGATAATAGTCTCAATGGTTCCTACCAGACCAACCTTTAAGCCGGTCTTCTCTAAAATAGACTTTACCAGATAAGTGGTCGTGGTTTTGCCCTTGGTACCGGTAATACCAATGGTCTTTAACTTACTGGCCGGGTGGTCAAAATACGCCGCAGAAATAAACGCCATGGCATATCTGGTATCCTCCACCTTTATTACTGTCACATGCTCCGGCACCTCTACCGACCTCATAACCACCAGCACCTTGGCACCCTTTGCCACAACATCCTTTGCAAAATCATGACCATCTACACGTGCCCCCGGAATGCAAAAAAACAAGCACCCCTCACACGCTTTCCTGGAATCATTCACTACTGCAGTTACGTCCCCTTCAACCTTCCCCTGCAAAATCGTATATTCTAAATCCTTTAGTAAATAAGCTAAATTTGTGTTCAGTTTCATATTAACCTCCTAATAGGCATACTAACCGACTATAATATCAATTTATCATACCACACCTTGAAGGATTTTTCAACCTGAGGATTTATGGAAAAGAACCTGATTCCATACCGGCTATTTCCTAAATCAGACAAAAAAAATACTCCAAACGCCTATTACTAAGCATTTGAAGCATTTCTAATTTATGCCGGCAGCCGGACTCGAATAATTCACGCACTCAAAAACATCAATAAAATAGGAGGTTTAAACAAGGTCAGTCAATTTGTTATTACCAATGTTATTACCTTGATTATGATGCTTTTTGTCCTTCTGATTGGTTGCCGGTTCAGCAGTTAATTATTTTTCACCACACCAATTAACTTGCAAATACCACACCTCTTGCATTCAGATAACTATCAATATCATTATTTATAGTGTTAGCATCTAATTAGTACAATTTAAAATGAGACATTCCTCACAACCTTTGTTATAATAACATTTAGGAGGATCTCATTATGTCACGCAAGAAAACCCATCACAACAAGCAGTTCAAGTTAGATGCTATCAACTATCGAAAAGAACACCCTGATCTAACTCAGGTCGAATGTGCCAAGAACCTCGGAATCGGAGTTAGTACTCTGGCTCGTTGGGAAGCACAATTCAGAGATAATGATGGTGAAATTCCTACCATCGGATCTGATTGCTACGAATCAGAAGAACAAAGAGAAATTGCTCGTCTCAAACGTGAGCTACGAGATACTCAGGATGCACTTGATGTGTTAAAAAAAGCCATCAGCATTCTGGGAAAAGATTAACAGAAGCTATCTATACCGAAGTTTCTGCAAAGGTAGAGGCGTCTAAAGTCACCGGACGCCGCGTCTCTATCTCTGGAATGCTGAAATCTTTAGGCGTTTCCCGCTCTGGTTACCATGCGTTTCTATATCGTAAAGTTTCACCCACACGACAAAGAAAAGCTGCTATTAAAAAACAAATCCAACATATCTATGATGATTCCAACCAGAACTATGGCGCTCCTAAAATCACCAAAGAACTCCGTAAATCCGGAGAATGTATTTCTCAACGCACCGTTGGAAAATATATGCGCGAGATGGGAATCAAGGCTCAATGGATTAAACCTTGGACTATCTTGCCTTTATAGCCAATACCTACGCGATAATATTAATCGCGTTATCCCTAACCTCATTAATCTTGCCCATCAATGCGACTCTTGTTCGAGCATCAAACAATTTTACAAAGCTGATTGGCTTATCAAAAGGAGGCTTCAATAAATCTTTGATATCTTCCATATAACCATTCTGCTCTACATGGTTAATAATCTTGTGAACAAAAGAAATCTGTTTTTGATTCAAAGAAGCATCATTGATGAAAGATGAAAAAGCTTCCATCGCAGCTACATGATCCAATTTAGCAATCTTTCTGATAAGCAAGCCAAACGGTGTATCTCCATATTCACGTTGGTAGTCCTCTTTGCTACCCAATTCTTCAGTGAACACTCGCTCCAACTCTTTATAATCACCAGAGGACAAAGGTATGTTATGCGTAAGTTTATATATTGCGATTGTGTTGCCGTGTTCGCTCACATACCGATTTACTTTTTTCTTGTAATCCTCAAAATCATATGCCGGATCTAACTTTTGGCCTTCCTTCATATCTATAATTGGGTCTGATAATTTCGTAATAATCGGTTTTTTCGGTTCCACATCATCAACAAGGAATTTCATTAAATCGCGCAGTTCGCATCTGATTTTTTCAAAAAGTAATATATCATTAGCTGCCCAAAATGCGTCCGTATTAATCTCCTTTATAATCGGAAGCTTTGCCTTAATTTGCGGAATTGTTATTTTTCTTTCGAAAGCCGCGGCAATATCACATAACTGCTTCTTTGCATGCTTGAATGTTGGCATAGCCTCAAGATTGGCAATCATCAGTCCGTACATAAAATTATCGAATCGCTTTGCATACTCGTCCGGGTCTTTCATATGTACTAATGGTGCAATATGGGTAATGAGTTCACCTTTGGCTCCTTCGCTGATATAAGTAAAATTCTCTATCTTACAATATTTTTCAAAGAATTCTCGTTTCAGCTTTACGGATACTAACTCTGTATTAAGTTCCTTCACTTGTGCATTGCATTCCGTTACAATTTGCGTTCTCCAATTTTGATATACTTCATCGACAAAAGCACTTTCCTGCATTGCTACTGCCAATCTGATTTTCTTACCAAATATGTTTTCAGTAAGAGATTTCGTATCGCTACCTTCAAAGCCATTAGGTTTTTGTCTGAAGTATTCAAAATTACCACAGTAATCAAATATCATGAAATATTTCTTTCCTGTGTATTCTCCATTCATGCCATCAACACAGCTCAAATTAGGGGCTAATCTTGTACCACGGCCAATCATCTGCCAGAACTTGGTTTTTGATCGAATCTTTTTAAAGAATACAAGATTCACACATTCCGGCACATCAATACCTGTATCCATCATATCAACAGATACAGCGATTCTCGGTTCTTTTGCCGGCTGTTTAAAATCGTCAATAATTGTCTGGGCATAAGTATCATCACAAATAACCCTCTGTGCAAAAGTGCCCTTGTACTGAGGGTACAATTTGTTAAATCTTTCTAAAACAAACTCTGCATGCTTTTTATTCTGTGCAAAGATAATGGTCTTACCGATCAGATCCCCGCCGGAAACCTTGATACCGCGCTCCATAAGGTCTTGTAATACCATATCTACAGTTGTTTCATTAAAGACAAACTTATTTAATTCTGCTGAAGGAATAAAATCCGGCATATAGCCATCTTCTGCGAAATCATCCTCGTATCTTTCCTTATCTTCTTTAGAAAGATCATCGTATGTAATACCTTCTTCCAGGAATTTTGTCTTTACTTCATAATTATAATATGGTACCAAAACGTGGTCTTCATTTACTGCAGTCTCATAATCATAAGCATATGTCGGAATGCCATGTTCCATTTCAAAGAAATCATATGTATTTCTATCCACATCCGTTTTTGGCGTTGCTGTGAGACCAACTAAGTAAGCGTCAAAGTATTCAAAAATAGCTCTGTATTTCTTAAAAATCGATCTGTGGCTTTCGTCTACAATAATCAGGTCAAAGTGCGTAGGTGTAAATAATGGCAATCCATCCTTTGTCTTGCATTCATCGATGGCATTCAACATTGTTGGATATGTAGAAAATACAATTCTTGCTGTTCTATCATCTTTGCTTGAACATAAATTGCAAAGTGACATATCCGGAAGATAATTTTTAAAATCATCTTTCGCCTGCTTAACCAGAGCTGTTCTATCTGCTAAGAACAAAACATTTGTAACATATCCACCACGGCTTAGTACATCCGTTAAACTAGAAGCTGTTCTTGTTTTTCCAGTACCAGTTGCCATGACAAGCAAATTTTTACGAAATCCCTGCTCAATATGATCACACACTGCACGAATGGCCTCTTTTTGGTAATATCTATCTGTAATCTTATCGCTAATTGGAATCTCATTTAGCGGTTTTCTTTCCATTCTACGGTTCATAAGGCGCTGAAGGTCATCTTTACCAAACACGCCGCTTACACGTCTTTGAGGACTCGTCTGGTCGTCCCAGAAATATGTCTCAAAACCATTAGTGGTAAACATCATTGGTCTATGTCCAAATTTTCTTTGCAAACAATCAGCGTACAACAGAGCCTGTTTACGTCCGATATTTGGGTCCTTACTGGTACGCTTTGCTTCAATAACGGCTAGCGGCAAGCCATCTTTTCCAAACAGAACATAATCTACATATCCCTTTTGTCCAAGGACACCTGCCATGCCATCCACTTCATATTCTTCCCAAACATCTGCATCGCTTCCTTGGAACTTCCAACCCAATTGTTTCAAATCAACATCTATGTATTTTTTTCTAGTTAAAAACTCAGAAATATTCTCCGCTTCAAATTTTCGGCTTTGCTGATTCTGCTCCTTAGATTCTGTAAATTGCTCTGCCATAGCCTCTATCTTCTTGCGTAGCTTTTCTATTTCTGCATCCTTTTCACCCAAAAGACTCTCTTGCTCTTTAATCTTCTTAGTGTCAACTATCACTTTTTCCTTTGGAATATCTTCCTCTGAAAAATGTCTCTCTTCATAGTTCAAGCCATAGCAATAATCAAGCCATTCAATAAACTCAAATAAGCTTCGCAAAGACATTAGTGCATCGCTTGCATTTATGCTACGCTCCGTATGTACAGCCAGATTTCCTAATTTTACAATAAACGGTAACTTCGCCCATGTATTATAATTTACCGCAAATCGGAAACTTGGATCGTGTATCAGTGATTGCAGATTATCCTTATATGGCATTTGCATTGATTTATCTGCAGAATACACCCATTTAACAGCCAACTCCAATGCTTTTCTGCTACCAACCGCTGACATGGCAGGAGAAGTCGCATAAACCTTTTCTGCTTCAATAGCAGCGTCTGCAAATAATACATATTCTTTTTCTTTCTTTAAAAATTCAAAATTTGCCATCTGCGTTCCTCCTTAGCACCCTTTATATTGCCCCTCTGATACTCTCGGACACATCACTAACGTAATTACATTTAAGTTTTCATCCAATTCTATTTCACATATTGAACAATAAAACATTGCATCCCTATCATCACCATAACAAAAATATCCTGCATTATAAAATGGGATATTTGCATTTTTAGCTGTATCAAGTGTTTTTCTTGTATCATACCACGAAGCACTATACTAAGTGTTCCGTTACAACTCGGGCACTTTTTGTTAAGTTTCTTCCCATAAGTTTTTAGAATTTTATTATTCATACAAATACATCGCCAAAATTAAAATCATTAATATTATTTTTCACTATTTATACCATTCTAGATATGTTTCTAATGGGACACCTCCCATACAAACAATTCTCACATCATCCCATCGTTCTTTTAATGATTTCCCATTATATATCTTTGCGTTTACTAAATCCTCCGCCGTCAGAAATTCCATTCCATCAGGAATATCACACAGTCCAACCCAGTATGGTTTATCATATTGTAAAATACATCCAATATAATGTTCCGGCTCTCCTTGTTCATCTATAAAATAGAAGTATGTTTCATCCATGATTTCACCTTTCTTTAACTCAGAAAGAAAATAATCAAAATCTAATGTATTCATTTTGTCTCCTAAATAATGCATCCGCCAAATTTTGATTTGTCGACCTGAGCAACAAAAGCTGCAAATTTGTTTTGTTCCTCTATATCTGGTGCGATTACTTTCAATTCACTTAATATCTTCAAATTGATATTCTTTTGTGCAGATTCCGGTGCTTGCGCTTCAAGAATAGCTTGAAAAAACGAAAACCAATAGTGTATAAAAATTTCATTTGTCTTATCGTTCGCTTTAAATCCAACTACACTATCCGGAAAACACGCATCAAACTTTAAAATAGCTGTCTTTGCAATATTAGCTGCAATTGTTATACACAACGTTCCAGCTTTCCACATCTTACTTTGCTTATACCCTAATTCCGAATATGTATTTTCATAATTCTCTATATACAATCCCGCATTAGCAACTTCACCTGTTTGAATCAATGGATATTCTCCACCTAACAGCTCTGGTGCATTTCTTGGTCTATGCTTAGATACGCCTCTTCCAAACTCCCCAAGTTCTGGCAAAGTCAATTCTTTTAAATCTTTTGAATTACTAACCGGATCACCAAACATCTCGACAAATCGGGCTTTGATGAGTTCGTCCAACTTTTCAAGTTCCTTTTGTCTTAGTCTAATTATCTCTGATACTCGATCAAGGTGTTCACAAATATCTTTCTGCTGTTCGATATTTGCATATACTACTTCATAACGCGAAACATAATCATCTGTTTTCAAATTATGAAGTCCTGTCGTTTTATTCTCAAAAGGTCGTGTTCCACCACGTCGATAATTTGCATATAAAGAATAAAAAACATACTTAGGATTCCATGCATTTTTATCCTTTACCCTCAATAAACCGGTAAAATTATTAAAAAGGTACATATTTTCCGGTCCATCAAAATAAATAACACGTCCTACTGGTTGCTTGTCACTTCCACCTGACTTTTCAATAATAATATCTCCCCTGCATAAATATTTTTCATCTATATTCTTCTTGGTAATGATTCGAGTAACTACATTACTATAATCAACTATACCTTCATTTGTGAAATTGGTAGTTCTTAATACCGGTATTCCTTCACCCGTTTCATCATCAGTCCCCCATTCACCAGATAATGCTTTACCCGTTATCTCTATCAATTTTGCCATTTCTTCATCCCTACAAATCCGAAGTTGTATTACGCAATATACTTCTGGTGGGATGTTTTTACATTTGTTTGATTTACAATTGCATATTGCATTGTAGTATCAATTTGGGAATGACCTAACAATTTTTGCACCTGTTCTATTGGCATCCCCTTATCAATCGCTCTTGTAGCCATTGTTCTACGGAATTTATGCGGATGTATCTTTTCCATATTGAGCGTTCTTCCCAATCTACGCATTCGAATTTCGACTCCGCTAATCTTTAGTCGATCAAATGGTGCATCCAAGGTAACAAATAATGCCGGGTTACTATCCTGCCGATTATTTATATATTCTTGCAAATGTATTTTAGCTTTTGCATCAAAATACACCTTCCTCTCTTTATCACCTTTTCCGAACACCACACACTCTCTTGACTCAAAATCAATATCTGAGATATTGAGATTAACTAATTCTCCCACACGTATACCAGTAGAATATAATAGATCAATTATTGCTAAATCCCTCGAACAATTACAATTATCACGTAATTGTTCTATTGCCTCGTCAGATATTGTTTCTTTAACCTGCTGCTTTGTTTTAATCTTATGAATCCTTTTCATAGGACTTTTTAAAATATAATCCTCTTCTTCCAACCACGAAAAGAAGCTGGATATATTACGGCGAACATTATCCACAGTCACCTTACTACAGCCATTTATCTGTTGATATTCTACAAGATAACGTCTAATTTCTTCTGTTGTAATTTTTCGTATTGGCACCGTGATATTTGTGAACAATTTATCAATAGTCGTTCTGTAATATTGGAGAGTTCTTTCTGAACACCCTTCTATTTTCTTCGCATCTAAGAAAAGTTGAAGGTATTCATCATTACTTATCTCTGTTTTTGCAGTCTCCTGTTCTGAAAAAGTTTTCAGCAACACCTCCTGTAACTTTTTCATTTGCGAAACGTTAAGATACTCTGCCATTTCATTGATAATTTTTACTACTTTTTCTTCCATGTTGGTACGCTCCTTTCATTTGTACCAACATCCTACTCCGCATATGCCATATTCCATAATACTTTTTTAAGCACCAATAAATGCATCTATCATTTATTACTGCTCAAATCTATAGAAAATATTTCTCTATATACTTTTGTGCCTGCAAATCATTTTCTAAGGCCTTTTCATAATCCTCAAAACATTCTGTGCGATATATCTTTGCAATGCATTGATAACAACTATAGATAATCTTTACTTCTCTATTTTTACACAACTCAATACATTGTTCAGCCATAGACAAAGCATGTCCGTATCTTCCACAATCAAACAAATGCCATGCAACACACATCAAAGCTTCTATACTTTTCTCATCAGTTCTTCCATATTTTCTTTGAAGTGCCTTATGTACATATCGTGCAAGTACAATACCGTCTTCATATTTTTTTAAAGAAGACAAATTTGCAGCAATGCCTGAAATCGCACATATTGTAGCATAATGGTTATTTCCGTATTTATTTTTATTATAGTTATACAACAGAAGATAGACTGATAATAAATCTTTTGGGGTTACCCCCTCTACCTCGTATGAGAGACGCAGGAGTTCATATAACAATGCCATAATATTATTGTGCATTTCCCCTAATTTTCTCAAAGCCAACTCGTATAGTTTACACAGAGTAAGCATCGAAGATGTGTAATTTTCATTCCTTAAAGATTCTTTATACTGTTCATACAAAATATCCAGTTCCAAATCAATTCCAAAGATATAATCTATTTTATCAGCCTCAAGATACTTTGTTTGCACATAACAACTGTTACCCACATTTTGTAAATAAATAGACATTGAATATATATTGTACGGGAACGGTTCAATTGCATTCATATCGATATACTTTTTTAATATTCTTTCCTGTTTCGGTTTCCAAACATCAATAATCTTTTTTATCCTTTGTTTTAACTCCATTCCGGACAAATCAGCTGAAAATTCGTCTAACAATTCATATTCTGATCCGAGACAATCACTGCACCACACCATCACACGTTCTGTATTTTCAGGATTAAGACAAATAAAATAATAATATTCATCGTGATCCCAAAATAAATGTTTTGCCGGCATCCCATTCTCATAGACATGATACTCTCCGAAATAGGTACTCATTCTAGCTAAGCCTTCATCTAACAATTCTTGTTCAATCACGTCTATATATTGGAATTTGCAATTAACAAAAATTTCTTTAAGTGTCATAACAGCCTCACTGATATTCCTTTTTAATTAAACCAATCCTTTTATCCAAAATATTTCTGCATTAAACTGTCAAACAGTATCTGTGCTTCATCTAATGCTTTCTGCACGGCAACTTTTGATTTGTCGGTCTGTTCGACGAAGGCTGCGAATGCTTCTTGCAGATCTATCGGCGGAAGCATAACGTCCAATTTCTTTATCATCGAAATCGAGAGATATGCTACTGTTGAACCTGCCTGTAAACTATCTATTTGCTTACGAAACCCACTCATTGTAAATAGATGCGTTAAATAGTTTGTTGTAAGCGATTTGTCAAAATCATAAAGCCAGGTTATCATTCCGTCTTGGAAATAAAATCTATCACTTTCAGTAATTGTGTAGCATCTACCAAGAGTTCCTCTTGCTGTAAGCAACACATCACCTGCGACTGGAACTAAACCTAATGATTTGAGTTCCTCGTATCTTTCTTCCGGAATATGCAATTCACATTCTGTTGAACCCGTATCCATTCTGTTGACAAGGTCAGATATTCTTAAAAACGGAACGCCGTCCATTCCCAACTCGTTCTGATATATTCTCTTACTTGAACTTACGGAACAAAGTGCTTCTAATTTAAGCACATCCCATTTCTTTTCGTTGTGTTCGGGATCCCCAAACAGTTCGATAAATCGGGCTTTGATGAGTTCATCCAGTTTCTCTAATTCAGCCTTTCTATCAGCGATAATGCTACTAACTTTATCTAAAACCTCAACAGCATTCTTTTGCGTTTCAATATCCGGAATCTTCACCTTAATCTTTGATAATGTCGCCTTATTTAAGGTTTTCCCCATTACTGCTTTATTAGTGCCTTCATCCCAATCTTTACCAGAGAACATATAGAAAATATAATCTGGCAACATATCGACTACCTTTTTGTCTCTAAACGACATTATAGCTTCATTTGAGTACATTGGTTCCGGTGTGATTGCCGTTTTTCCAATAGAAAGCTTAAAACTCATAACAACGGTATTCGCTGGTATACAACTGATACCACTTTCTTCAACTGCTGAATCTGATAAATATTCCTTTGTGTTTTCAATATATTTACCACACTTTGACAAATCAGCTATCGATATCCATTTATTATCTTCAGAATTCCAATAGTCTGGATTATTTCGAGATGGTGTTTTACCCATCTGCAAATCAAATATTTCCTCTAACCTATATTCCATCTTCATCCCTACAAATCCGAATTTGTATTCCTTTCCTCGCTTATGAAAGCAGTTTTTTCAACTCATTCATTTCACTTGCTATTTCCAATTCTAATCTATCCAATTCTGCCAAAATTTCCTGAGTTGATGGATATTTAACCGCCACATATTCAACTTTTTTGTATTTGTTGATTGACAAATCATAATCATTGTCTACAATTTCTAGCTTAGGAACAAAGAAACTCTGTTCTGTTCTTTCGCGTTCAGATTCATTTTCTAAGTCATGGAATCTCTTAATAATATCCGGAATGTCGTTATCTTGAATCTCACTTCTCTTATCATCCAAGCTATATCCATCAGCCCTCATATCATAAAACCATACCTTTTCAGTTCCACCGGCTCCTGTCTTCGTAAATACGAGTACCGCCGTTGAAACTCCTGCATATGGTTTAAAAACACCGGAAGGCATAGATATTACAGCCTGCAATTGATGATTTTCAATAATTTCTTTTCTAATAGACTTGTGTGCATTGCTACTACCAAACAGCACTCCATCCGGTACGATACAAGCACATTTTCCACCCTTTTTAAGCAAACGAAGGAATAATGCTAGGAACAGTAATTCTGTCTTTTTTGTGTTTGTTATTGCTTTTAAGTTATCATTAATACTCTCTGCGTCCACAGTTCCCTTAAATGGTGGATTTGCCAAACACACCGTGTATTTTGAACTGATATCATTCTGTTTTGAAACACTATCTTTATAATCAACATCCGGATTACTGATAGAATGCAACATCAAATTCATTGCAGAAATTCTTAACATTGTTCTGTCTGTGTCAAATCCAGAAAACATTGTACTCGCGTAGGCATCCCACTGTTCATTTGTCATCGTATCTTCATAATTTTTTCTAATATATTCAGCTGCCGAAACAAGGAAACCTGCGGTTCCACATGCAGGATCACAAATAATATCATCTGGTGTAGGCGCAATCAATTCAACCATCATTTCTCTAATATGTTTTGGAGTCCTGAACTGTCCATTGCGACCTGCTGTTGCTAATTTCCCCAGCATATATTCATATAAATCACCCTGCATATCACGGTCGGCGATGTCATGTGTATACAAGTCCTCTAATCCTGTAACGATTTTCTGTAATACTTGTGGAGTAGGAATGAGGAACATTGCATCCTCCATATATCTGGAAAATGCTGTGTTTATGCCATTAAAATCTGCATTTGCTTTCGCTATTTCTACTAGTTCTCCAGCCGCATCAAAATCTGGTAACTTTCCATTTTTAATCTTCTTTACCGCCGGAAATACTCTTTGAGCAATAACATCATAGATTTCTCTTGGATCTTTATCTTTAAATTTGCTCCAACGCATAGACTGCCCAAATTCTGATAATGGAAAAATATTATCAACAGTCTCTCCCATCATATTGGCAAACTCTTCATTCTCCAATTCTTTTTCATCCAAAGACCTAATGAACATCAAATATGTAAGCTGTTCAATTACTGTAATAGGATTAGTAATTCCTCCTGCTGCAATATCATCCCAAATTTTATCAACTTTATTTTTTATTGTTCCTGTTATCATGGCATTTCTCCTTTTGATATTTCACGTTTATTTGCCCCTACTCCGCTTCGAATTCTTTCATCACCTTTTGAACCATTTCTCTATACTGCCGCTTTACTAATTCGGGACCTTTAATTTGCACCTTCCCGCAAAACCCAAACACCCAACTATAAAACACATGACTTACCGCAACGTTAACAACCACTCTAAACGATTCCATATCATATGCATATGTAGTAACATCTTCCCCAAATCGATCAATAATCGCATCCATTAAATCATTAGAGCAAATCAGTTCCACCTCCTCATGTTCACTATTGAACATTCTGAATGTAGTATTTAAATACTGATTCAAATCAAAATCTTCCGGTGCCGGAATACCATCTTCCTTCAGTATTGCAGGAATCTTATTGATACGATCTACACGAAAAGTGCACAACCTATTCTGATAATCATATACGCCAATCATATAATAATAATCACCATTCCACACCAAATGAAGTGGAGTAATTATATATGGTTCATCTCGTTTAGTTTGCTTTTGTTTCTTCACATTATATTTAAAACATTCAAAGGAAATCTTTTTGCCCTTATTAATCGCTTCGTTTATCGTTTCAACAATGAGATAGACTTTCTCATTATCAGGTTTAATTCTGCCTTCGACTGAAATATTCCTGTTTAACTCCTGTGCGCGATATTGACTAGTCAATGTGCCAATCTTTGCAACTAGCGCATCACTCTTACTCTGAGTAATAAACTTTGAAGATTCCACCGCATCAATGAGTAGTTTCAATTCCGCCTGATCAAACTTACGTCCGAAGGTATTGTATCTATTCTGCGTAGACTTTACTTCTTCGATTTCCATACCGACTTTTTTCAAAATATCAATATCTGATTTGATGGTTTGTCTATGCGATTTTACTCCATACTCTTCTTCAAGAATTTTTATTAACTGTGCTGTTGTCAAATAATGTTCTTCGTCTGTACGCTCATATAAAATCTTTGCTAAGTATAATGGTCTTAATTTTGCCTCATTATCCATAATATCTTCACCATATGCAATTTTCTGTATATTCTAATCTTTCTTCTATAACTTCCATTAAATCGCCAATATCACAGTGAAACACTTTGCACAGCCTCAACATAACATCCATACTAACCGTTTCATTTTTACCAAGCTTTGTCATTGCATATTGCGTTAATTCAGCAGCTACTGCCAAATCTTTTTTCCGCATCTTGTTCTGTTTCATAAGTTTCCACAGTTTTTCATAACTGATTGTCATGCTTTACCTCCATTACCCATACAGACCAATTTTCACCTATAATCTTATACATTTGACATTTCGCTTCCCAATTACACGTTATCACTTTAAAGTATACTACTAACTCGTCGAAAATTCAAGGTTTGAGCAATTATCTTGTCGGAGTTTTGCCTCAGGTGTCGATTTTGTTTGCCACCTCATACAAGTAACTCATGCAACAAGTATCAAAATTGATTCAACTGAAACTTTTCCTTTAATCTGACGGACAATATATACACTATACAGCAAGAATGGAATCAATTTGAAATACACTTTACGACTCAGGAACTGCATTTTGAATATTTAAAATAGGGAATTAGCTCCACCCCAGATTCGCATCAAAATCATAGGTTAAAACAAAAATAAAACGACCAAGATATTTGACCTTCGGCGAAGCCCTAGACAACTACATTGATTTTAAAACACCGGGGCTCTCTCCTAGAACCATTTGCGACTACAAGGGAACGCGAAAAAAACACCTTAAATCGCTTACATA
Organism: Lachnospiraceae bacterium; assembly: GCA_045631045.1. Classification (GTDB taxonomy): domain Bacteria; phylum Bacillota; class Clostridia; order Lachnospirales; family Lachnospiraceae; genus RGIG6307. Next base: position 42,641 of record JAZQUB010000033.1, on the reverse strand, counting down.
TATAATGGAACGTGGTGGATGGGGAAATGATACAGTATTGAAAAATGTTTACAGACATACTTTATCAGACAAAAAACAGAAAATGGACAACATTGCCAATGCTCATTTTACACTTTAGCAGGCGAAGAAAAATAAAATGCAACACAAAAGAAAAAGCCCCAAAAACTGGAGCTTTTTCTATGCCGGCAGCCGGACTCGAACCGGCACGAGGTCGCCCCCGGTAGATTTTGAGTCTACTGCGTCTGCCATTCCGCCACGCCGGCAAGCTGTTATCGCTAACAACTATTGTACTATATCACATAATTGGAAACTTGGCAAGTACTTTTTCAAAAACTTGCCAAGTCTTTTTTCATCTTTTTTTATCTACTTATTTACCACTCGAACTTTTCATAAATATCCAGTCCGTCAAAGGTTGCAAAATAATCCCTTGGAGTCTCTGCACGGCGAATGAGCTTCACACTACCATCTTCTTTCAGCAAAAGCTCGGCAGATTTTAACTTACCATTGTAATTATAACCCATCGCAAAACCATGAGCACCGGTATCGTGGATTGCGATATAATCTCCGATTTCGATTTCAGGAAGCATTCTGTCAATTGCAAATTTATCATTATTTTCACAAAGCGAACCTGTTACATCATACATATGGTCACATGCCTCATTTTCTTTACCAAGAACCGTAATATGATGGTATGCTCCATACATTGCCGGACGCATCAGATTCACTGCACAGGCATCTACACCGATATATTCCTTGTGTGTATGCTTTTCATGAAGCACCTTCGTTACTAAATGTCCATAAGGTCCCATCATAAAACGTCCAAGCTCGGTGTAAATCGCTACATCACCCATGCCGGCAGGAACCAGCACTTCTTCATAAACTTTGCGAACACCCTCGCCGATTACCAGAATATCGTTTGGCTGCTGCTCAGGTTTGTAAGGAATACCAATACCACCGGAAAGATTAATAAATGCAATGTGAGCACCGGTTTCTTTATTTAACTTTACAGCAAGCTCAAACAAGCTTCTTGCCAAAGTCGGATAATATTCATTGGTCACGGTGTTAGATGCAAGGAAAGAATGAATACCAAAATTCTTTACACCTTTTTCCTTCATAATACGGAAGCCTTCAAACATCTGCTCGGTAGTAAAACCATATTTGGCATCTCCCGGATTGTCCATAATATTATTTGCAATAGAAAAATATCCACCCGGATTATATCTGCAGCTTAATGTTTCCGGTAAATAACCGAGAGTTTTTTCTAAAAATGCAATATGGGTAAAATCATCTAAATTAATAGTAGCACCTATTTCTTCGGCATAAACAAACTCCTCCGCAGGGGTGTCATTGGAAGAAAACATAATATCCTCACCCTTAACACCCATAGCCTTGCTAAGCATTAACTCCGTTATAGAGGAACAGTCCGTGCCACAGCCATACTCTCTTAAAATATCAATCAAATATGGATTGGGTGTTGCTTTTACTGCAAAAAATTCTTTATACCCCGGATTCCAGGAAAATGCTTCCTTTAATTTACGTGCATTTTCGCGAATTCCCTTTTCATCATAAATATGGAAAGGGGTTGGGTATGTCTTAACAATATCTTCAATCATTTCTTTTGTAACAAATGCTTTTTTACTCATAATATTCTCCTCGTGCTGTAAATAGCTTTTCCTCTAAGTTATCCACTCTAAATATATTATATATTCTCAATCTGCCAATCTATAGGCTCTATGCCATGCTGTTTCAAAAAATTATTTGTTTTACTGAACGGTCTGCTTCCAAAAAATCCTCGATAGGAAGACAATGGACTAGGGTGCGGTGCTTCCAAAATCAAATGCTTTGGATTATCAAGCATTGCTTTTTTCATCTGAGCCGGTCTGCCCCACAAAATAAATACAATCGGTCTGTCCTGCTTATTCAAAATACGAATAGCTGCATCGGTAAACTCTTCCCAGCCAATACCGCGATGAGAGTTTGCCTGATGTGCACGCACGGTAAGCACAGTATTAAGCAACAATACCCCCTGCTCTGCCCATTTCACTAAATAGCCGTTGTTTGGAATGTAACATCCTAAATCGTCCTGAAGCTCCTTATATATATTTACCAAAGATGGTGGAATTTCTACCCCCGGCTTTACACTAAAACAAAGCCCATGGGCCTGACCCACATTGTGATATGGATCCTGTCCAAATATAACAACCTTCACATCCTTTAAGGTCGTCAAATGAAATGCATTAAATAAGTCATCTGCCTCCGGGAAAATCTGCCTGGTCCGATATTCCTGCATTACAGTCTGATGTAAATTTTTATAATAATCTTTTTGAAACTCCCCACGAAGTGCAGGAAGCCAATCATTTGAAATCGGTGGCATAACACATTACAGACGTACGGATACGCCTTTCTCCTTTAAGTATTTCTTAACCTGATTAATTTCCAGCTCTTTATAATGGAAAAGGGATGCTGCAAGTGCTGCTTCTGCCCCACCTTCTGTCAATGCCTCATAAAAATGCTCCATGTTGCCCGCACCACCACTGGCAATTACCGGTATCTTCACTACGCTGGAAATGGCTCTGGTAAGCTCCAAATCATAGCCAGCCTTCGTACCATCTGCATCCATACTGGTAAGTAAAATCTCACCGGCACCAAGGCTCTCTGCCTTTATAGCCCATTCTATGGCGTCAATCCCCATATCAATGCGTCCGCCATTTTTAAAAATATGAAAACTACCTTCCGGAGTGCGCTTTGCATCAATTGCAACTACCACACATTGAGACCCAAACTTGTCCGCCGCCTCACTAATCAGCCACGGGTTCATAATTGCCGCACTGTTTACTGCAATTTTATCTGCTCCTTCGCGTAAAATCATCTTAAAATCATCAATAGTGCGGATTCCGCCGCCTACTGTAAATGGGATAAATACGGTTTCTGCCACACGGCGCACCATATCCAGCTTAATTGCTCTGGCATCACTGGAGGCAGTAATATCCAAAAATACAAGCTCGTCAGCACCTGCTTCGCCATAAGCTTTTCCTACCTCAATCGGGTCTCCGGCATCTCTTAAGTTAATAAAGTTGGTTCCTTTCACTACACGTCCATTGTGCACGTCCAGGCAAGGAATAATTCGTTTGGTATGCATCGTTTTCTCTCTATACTTTCTTATTTTATAATGCCACAAAATTTGACAAAATCTTTAAACCAACATCTGCACTTTTTTCCGGATGGAATTGGCAAGCAAAAATATTGTCACGTTCTACCGCAGCATGAATATGTACTCCATACTCTGTAGTCGCCGCAACATCACATACATCCTCTGCCTCTAAATAATAGGAGTGCACAAAATATACATATTCACCGCCATTAAAACCCTTAAACAGACGGCTTTCCTTTGGAAACTGCAAATCATTCCACCCTATATGAGGCACTTTGAGTCCATCTTTCTCAGGAATCCGTACAATTTTGCCCTTCAAAAGACCAAGCCCTTCTACTCCCGGTGTTTCTTCACTGCTTTCAAACATCAGTTGAAGTCCCAGACAAATCCCCAAAAACGGCGTACCGTTGTTTACAATCTGATGAATAATTTCTACCAGACCATATTGCTTAAGTTTTTCCATGGCATTACCAAAGGCACCCACCCCCGGTAATATTACCTTGTCTGCTTTCAATAAAACCTCTTTATCACGTGTAAGAACTGCATCCTGTCCCAAAAACTGCAACGCCTTTTCTACACTCTTCACATTACCGGCATCATAATCTATAATTGCAATCATCTTCTCAACTCCTTATAAATCAAGCATTTTTTTAGATGCTTGCTTGTATTTTCTATATTCTCTACTGTCATTTCATTACTTTTTTATATGTTTCGTTACATTTCGTTACACATTATAATTAGCAAATATTTAGTATGCTAAATTTCATACTAATTAGCCATTAGCTGATTTGCAATCGCATTTATCTGTACCAACTGCTCATTACTTGGTTTAACATCAACATAGTTATCCATCGTGGTAGATATATTTCCATGCCCTAATATGTATTGTAACGTCTTTGGAGGTAAATGTTGAAAATTCGTAGCAAAGGTATGTCGGCAAATATGTGGTTCAAATTTACGAATTGGATTATCTGCATTTTCTACATTAAAACGCTTGATACAATTTTGCAGATATTCTTCTACATGACTTCTTACTATTGTCTTCCTGCTTCTTGTCGCAAGGAATACAAAGCCTTCATATTCACTACCCTTTTCATCGTAACATACTGGTTCTATATCGCCTTTAAGATAGCGATTTGCAATAATACGCTCAAAACATTCATATACACCATCTGTCATAGGAACACTACGCTCACCATTTGTTGTTTTCGTAGGTAATACAACGTGCGTATGATTGATACATTGTAATTGCTTATCAACATATATCATTCGCTTTTTCATATCAATGTTATCAAGAGTAAGACCACATAATTCTGACGCTCTTAGTCCAGTCCAAAACAATACATACAACATATCATAGCAATGTAAACTGTGTGCATCATTTGAACAAAAATCAAGAAATCGGTTCATATCCTCTACAGAAAGTGCTTCCATCTTCTTACTATCACTTCTATCTGTTGTGATTCGTCTGAATGGATTTTTAGCAACATAATCATAATCTAAAGCATATTCAAAAGTCCTCTTTATAAGGCTAATCTGTGTTTGAATAGATGAACCTCTATACTTCTTTTTCATATCCGCAAGCCATTCTTCGCAATGCTCTGGTCTTATCTTTCCAATTTCCATATAACCTAGTTTATACTGTTTCAACGTATTCACTGTTACGTTATATCCAACTTTGGTATTGTGAGACAACTTCTTCCTATTATATAATGAGTTGAGGTATCTATCCACCACTTCTAATAGTGTAAGTTTTGCTCCATCAATATCAATATTGTTCTCAAGTTGTGCGTTTAGTTCTGCCTCCTTCTCACGCAAACTCTTTGACGACTTCTTTCCTTTCGGTAATTGGTCTGTCTGTTCAAGTCTGTAAGAACTTATTACTCTTTCCTTACCAAAACAATCCTTATAGTGATACTCATATCTCTTAGTTTTAGGATTGTAATACTCGTTAGGTCTTAGCGTTTTTCTTGCAGGCTTGTTCTTTTCTGATGTTGTTTTATTTGCCATTTCTCAGCCTCCTTAAAAATCAGAGTGCCTTGAATGCATACTGTAAAATATTATAGCACACTTCAAGCACTTTTGTCCATTTGTTTTTACAACTGTTCCACTTGTTCTATATACTCTTCAAACTGCTTTCTTTTAATCTTTATAGTACGTCCTAACATAAGATGATATTTGCTTCCGTAATCTTCACTTACTATCTCACGCAATCTATGTTGTCCGATTCCAAAAACTTCGGATGCTTCCTTGATATTTAATAAAACCTTATTTTCTAATGCTATTGCTCCTATATAAATCACACTCCATTTCGTAAAATAATTTCTAATAATATAAAAAGCACCACATAACTAAGGCGGTGCATCATGTTCTCAACCAATATTCAATTTATAATAAAAGGTGCTACCCACTAACAGATAGCACCCATAAGCAAACTATATTACTTTACCACTTCGATATTTTCTGTCTTTGCCTTTGGCTTTCTGCCACGATTGGACTTAGGCTTGTCTGCCTTTTCTTCTGTCGGCTTGTTCTGGTCTGCAATAATAGCCTTTGCAACTTCCACATTCCCCATATCCTTCATAATAGGGATAATATCAGCCAACTTACTAATCATACCCATATCAATATCACCCTTATCGGCAAATGAATTTAAAGCATTTGTCGCAGCAATAAGCAGTTCATTCATATAGTCAGGTTTTACAACAAACTCTCTCACCACCTGCAATAAATCAGAGATTTCTTCCTTATAATCGGAGAAATGAGCCTTTCTAAACTCGATTGCTTCATCACAAGCCTTTACAAGTTCGTCAATGGAATCTTTACCCATAGCCTTTGTAATAGCATCAATAACAGATTCCTTATTGTCCTTTGAAAATTTATCAATCATATCAAGACTGAAATCATCCTCATTCTCAAATAACACAATATCCGTAAAGTATTTGATTAGGCAGTAATTAAAAATTGCTTCTTTTAAAATGTAGGCATATCCCACCTCCCCAGACACAATCATTCCTGCCACTTCCATTACAAAACTTGCTTTCTGGCTAAGTGATAATTCACTTGCATAATTGAATCCCACGGATTCACCATTGAAGTTTAAGTATGTACCCTTGTTTGTCATTATTTCTGTACCTCCATTGCTTTCTTAATAAGTTTTGACATTTCTGTATCAATCTTTTTCTTGCTTTCTGCTACTTTCTCATTGGCAAGTGTAGCATTCTTTGCTTGCTTCTGCTCAAAGCGTTCCTTGCTATTAGCATCCTCTTCAGCTTTAATTTCAGCAATCCTATCATTTGGATAGAATACAAATGTTTTCTTCTTATACTGGTCTACAAGCGTTCTTTTAAGCATATAACCATAACCTTCAGCTACCACACGCTTTACAACCCTAAGATTTCTTGTAACGATTGTTTCAGGCTGTTTTTCTGTATTGACAACAACCTTATCAAAATTTTCCCACATTTCCGTTTCATCTGCCGACCTATCACATTTCATGTTATGATTAACCATGAATGGGGTAACGATATTTATTACCTTGTCTGTTGCATGGAAACAATAGGCAGGGTATGGATTTGATTTGACACTTTTAAGGTTCTTCAACTGACCTCCTTCTACCAACTCCTTAAACAGAGTAGCCGATTCAAAACAAATCCTCTTGGTTTCATTTTTCTTCTTTTCCATTGAAAATACCTCCGTAATTTATATTATTTTCTACAATTTCTAATCTCTAAGATTCCAAAATGTATCACTATCAAATTCTATTTTCTGAATTTAAAAATGATAAAAAGAATAAAAGATTTTATTAGAAAAATCTATGTTTGAGAATCCTCAAGCACACATTTCTCTAATAAACACAATAGGTACACAATAATTACATCAAGCACCACCAATCAGTAATTATCTTGTACCTATTTATATACGCTCCACAACGTATCTGTTTATTATCTATAATTTATCTAATACTTATCTACAATCCATATAAGATAAATAGGATATTATTCGTCCTGCAAGACAAAGTTCTATCCAAATACATAAATGATAAATCATCTATGGTAAAATCATTCTGTGCAGCTAAGTTTTTAAACTTTGCCTTATTCATCTCACAATCTCAGGAGATGACATTTTACGGAACTGTATATCAAAGCAAATATGTAATTATGCCTACATATTGCCTAACCTTGTCAGTACACTGAGGGTATTTCCAGCTATATATTATATTATTTTCTGTTATGTTGTTTCTCCACACCAACAATAACGATAATATAAATTGCACATCCAATAGCCATATTTTTATCGTATGATACGACTTAGGAACTCCCCTGCTTTCAGCTATTCATATTGAATAACTTACCTATAGACCACTACCATATTCAAACCCATTGAAAACTAGGTGAAATTTTCACCAGAACTTGGGCAATTTTTCTTTCACCATACTCTAGGCGAATCTTTCTCCCAACTATAGGAGAGTTTTTATAACAAAAATCAATGGAGGTACTTAGGCTCTCACCATATACCTTGCAATACGTTTTTTCTGGACTTTCTCCACACATTACGTCTAAGGTTTCCCCTTCCGCTTTGGTGTATTGCTTTTTAGTAGTTTCCCAGCATATTCGGTTTTTATAATTTATTTCAATTAAAGGTTTCCACTTATTTATAGTGGCTGTGCTTCCGTCCGTTAATTGCATGGCATTATACGCAATCTTAGAGGGATGGGTCAATTTTGTCGCCACTCTGTTTCAAATTTAATTATACATTTATGAAACAAGTAAAACTCGTTTACCAAAACCTGAAGATGTCTTATTGAATAACTGCTTCTCTGCTTCACCAATCTGTATAAAGCCGTCTTTTACTTGCATTGTTCCATTAACTGCACTCTGGAAAAACGCTTGCATAGCTTTCTGATTTGTTGATTGACCTTTGAAGAAGTTAAATATATCTATTCCTTTAGATACTGTCTTAAATGTCAAGAATCCTTTAATCAATGAACCAATGAAGTCATTCTTTGATAAATCGTTTAGCACACTTGCTAAATTCTTGATTACATCAGTAATGACACCGATTGTTCCACTCATAATATCTTCTTGCTTTACAATATTGGTCAGAACTCCTAAGAAGTCTGTACCAGCACTAATCAAATCCTTAATCCATTGACTATCTATCACTTCTGTAGCAAGCATCTGGAACTGATTGTCAAATTCATTTTTCAATCCCTGAATGCTCTGGCGATAGACCTCATTTTCTCTCTCGGCAGCACCGATACTGTCAACAGATTGTGAAATAGCTTTATCTACAGTAGCCATTTCATCTACAATCGCATTAAATACGTTTACTTGTCTCTTGCCTGATGCAAGTTCACCAAAATACTGTCTCTGTTCGCTCGTAAGAGTTGGAAATACCTTTGCATAATCACTAAGAATGTCATATGTACTACGCAGTTCCCCATTAGCATCTTGGATAGCAACACCGATTGAACCAAATGATTTACTTAATTCAGCAGATAAACCATCAATCTCATTTCCGTCTTCATCAACTGCTCTAAGTCTCTGTGAAATCGTGATAAGACCACTAGAAACCTTTTCCATATTACGAAGTTGAGTAAAACCACCAGTCAACATACCGATTGTTTCATCAAGACTATTTCCTGCTTGGTTCATAGTACCAGAAACACGCTCTAAACCATCAGCAAGGTTATCGAATCCCACAGGTGACTGATTAGATACACTATTTAGTTTGTCAACCACCCTCATAACCTCTGAATCTTCCATGTTAAAACCATTTAACACCGATATAAGCGTACTGGCAGCATCCGAAGTCTGGTCAATGCCATCTGCTACATTGGTCATTACTAAGGCAGCATTACCCATCTCAAGTGAAGTCTCTAAATCTTTGCCTGCACGTTTGAACTCTGTCGCAGCTTCAATCATATCCTGACCAGTTCTACCGATTTTGTCAGCCGCTTCATATGCCTTATCTGCAAATTTTTCTAACTGTGATGCCGATAAATCAGCAACCTTGTTAAACTCTGTCAAATCCGCATCCAATTCGCATACTGCGTTAATCATATTCTTAATGGCTTGAACTGTCTCATTTATGATTTTATATGCCAACTGATATTTAATCATTGTGGCAAGCGAATCTTTCAACTGTTGTTTCAGATTTCCGAAGAATCCCCTTGAAGTTGCATCTGTAGCTTGTGTCTGTGTCTGAATCCTTCTAAACTGTTGTTCCAATTTAGATAAATCCGTCTTATTGCTTACATTCTGCAAACTAGCAATAATCTTCTTCAACTCTGAATCATACTGTGCAGCAGCAGTCCTATTTTCGCCCATCCAAGTCACAATTCTATTTGTTAATATACTTGCTCCTTGCATAGCTTGTGTGTCTGCATTTAGATTTTTCTGCTCTTGTGCAGTAATCTGATACTGTTTCTGTAAATTCTGTAATGACAGAACCATTTCATTGTATTTGGCAATCTTAGCACTAGGGTCACTAATACTATTGATAGATTCCAAATCTGCCCTTAACTGTTCAATCTGTACCTTTACATTCTCTGGTATTTTAATTGAATTAAAACGTGCTTCAAGTAATGCAATATCATTAGGCATACTCTGCAAATTCTTCTTCATAGCTTCAAGAGAACTTGCGTGTGTACCCTTTGAAATTTCAGCATTGAAAGTCTGATATTCTGTCCTTGCCAAACGCAAATAACTCTCTAACTGTTTAATATCTTCTAATGTAGAAGCATTAACAGATAAATCATTAAATGCCTTTTGGTTATCAGAATTAAGAGATAAACCAGCCTTATTAGCTTGTGTATTTAATAATTTCATCTGTGCAATCAGTTCTTCCTTCTTACGGATTACTTGATTATCACTCTCAATCTGTCTTTGATTAGCTTTTATTGTTGCTTCTATGTTCTGTGATAAGGTCTTATGTCCTTGTGTCCACTTAACAATATGATGTTCCATACCATTCGCATCATATATCTTACCTACGCTCTGTAACTTCAATGTGGCATTTGTCACCTCATTTAATTCATTACGATATGTAAGTAATGCTTTAGAAGCTTGTCCATTTTCATCAACAGAAATCTTATATTTTACTAACTTTCCTTGATTGTTAGTAATTTCAGCAACAATCTTATTGATTTCCTGCTTAACTGCATTAGCATCTGATAAATCAAACTGAAAAGGTACTTTAACACCAGTAGTATTGATTCCAGATGATAACTGTCTGTTAATAGCATCTGTCTGTTGCTTAATTGAGGTAGTATCAATCTGAACTCCTACCTTTAAATTCTTTGAAATTGTGTTCAACTGTGATTGAAGCAATTTCTGTGACTGTGCAATATTCAAGCCACCAGTCACTTGTACAGTCTTGCCATCGGACAATTCTCTGGCAATCTGCTTTAACTGTTTATCCATCTGCGATTTAGTAGCAGATACATTCAAACCTAATGTAAATAGGTTATTGTTAGCCATGTGCGTTCCTCCTTTAATAGTCGATATTTACCTCAATACCGAATGCATTATCATTGTTAAAACGCTCAACTGCTTTCTCTAGGAAATGTCCACCTTCTCTGTAACCGAAGTATTCAATATCCTTGTGCCAGCCTGATTTAACTTGATAACCATTATTCATTAAAAGAAGTGTGTTTACTTCACCATCTCCCCATAGGGATTTGTGCATGGCTTCATCCGTGTACTTTAATTTTACTGTGAGTTGCGTACCAGAACTATCTATGTCAACGTAATCTTCCGCATATATGGATGATTTCATATCATAGCTTCTTTGATATACACTCGGAGAATATGACCGATACCATTCGTCAATCTCTTCTTGAAGGATTTTCAAGAATCGTTTTGCTTCATATCTCATTTGTTGCTCAAAAGTACGTCCATTAGGCAACCGCAACTTCCTAATATCAAAATCAATCAAACCATACCTCACACTCCTTTCTTTCAGTATTGTACAATTTGCATAATTTTAGATTATGATATTTAGTAATATTGCACATTGCTTTCGTTGATGTTTTTATGGTATAGTTATAAAGGGTTTTTATACCATAAATTTAGAAAAACAATAAAAATACAAAAATAAATAGCATATTTGTTTATGATTTTCCACTCAAAAAGTCTTCAACTCTTTTTATCTGGGAACTGTTTAGCGTGTAATTCCCTGACAGCCATTGTGATAATTGAGTTGGATAAATCCCAAGCAAGGATGCTAGATACTTTTTCTTGATACCATTAGAAATTAGATGCTCCTTTACTCTTGTTTGTAAATCCATCTCAAATACCTCCTTTCCTAGTGGTAAACAATGGGAAATTCAATTTTTTCAAAATAATCATTATCTCTTTCCCTACATTATTTTTGTAAAAATGAAAAATAAGTGCCAAAAACACCGTATTTATAGGCATTTCCGACACTTATCATAAATTTCAAAAATATTAAATTGCTTGTTTGGTTTCTTCTAACGCAGCCTTACGATTCTTTTCATTCGTCCTAGCTTGATTTAATCGGTGCAATTCCTCTTGGCACTCTTTACCACAAGTCTTCTGATTGTTGGTCTTTTTAACAAATCCCCTACCGCATACTTTACACAAATGAACCTTTTTACCTTCTTCATAGCCTTGTAGGTACGTCATACAATCAAATATGTTCCCAACATTAAACAACACTTCCGAACTATCCACATCAGGAATATCAATTTTGATTCTAAACTGCTCCTTCTCTTCGTCATCCTCAATTACGATTCCTGCCGTTTCGTTAAATCTTACAAAACTACCCTTGTATGACTTAGCACCAGCAATTTCCACAACCTTATTCATATTGAATTTGGCTCTACGCTTTTTCTTCTTTTTGGTCTTATAATCATAATTGGTAATATGCTTCTTCTGTGTAATTATCAGCCAATCATCTTTTAACCGATTACCCTCTTTTGCTTCCTTATACATACAATACAAGGTAAATAGTAATTCCTTATCATTACTATGTGGCTTACCATTCTTATATTTCTGCAAGGAATCTTCTATAAAGGCAAAATCCGCTTGTGTAATATCAACGCTCTTACTCTCCATCTTTTGAGCAATCTTCTTATCTAATTCTTCATCACCTTTCTTGGCTTTGATATATGCCATGCGTGGTCTGAATTTGATAACAATTTCACCTTTAATATTCTGCTGAAGGTTTTCAATCAGAATGTGTCCAAAACACTTCCATAAAATATCCTTACTACTTGTGGCAAAATCTTGTTGTGAGTATTCCATATCAATTAAGTAATTCACCGCAAGATTAACATTAAACCAACCATTCTTAGTAGTGAAAATCTCCTTAATCTCTCGGACACAATGATAATGAAATGTTTCAAATCGTCCTGCACGTTCTGTAGCATCCGTGTTCTGCTTACGTCCTAACTCGTCAATATCTCTGCAAATCTTTCTCTTAGCATTTTTCCTATGCTTCAAAAGTAAATACAATTTCTGATACTTAGAATCGTATCTGTCTACCTCATATTTTGCAGTTCCATCTTCCTTCTTTTCATTATTCATAAGCATACGATAATCAAACTCTTTGCGTTCAGAATCGGTTTCTGCAAAGTAAGTATAATCAAGTCTGCCAGTACCCTTACCAATAAACTGTTTGATTCTGTCCATCGGATTCTTAGTAGGTTTTGCCACATTACCACTCTTCTTACCTTTTGCTTCGATAAAGAAGTTGGGATGCTTGATTTCCGACTTTTTAAACATATCCTTGCCAGTTTTCGGAGGAACTAACTTATTATATAATTCCTCATATTCCCCTAATGCAAGGCTCTTACCAGTTTTCGGATAGTCGATTGCATAATTGGAATAGGCACAGAATACATTGATTGCATCATCATATGGTATAGGGTTATCCTTTGTAGCTTCTGGTGTATTCCATAACTTTGTAATCGCATTACTTGAATCACCAATAACATTATTATCAAATCCTTTTACCAAATTATCATATATGGCTTCTTTGGTAATCTGTTGTGGCTCTGCCGTTTGCATTTCATAATACAATGGCACATCTGGTAACTCTTCCGCTAATCGGTACAGTTCTGCATCATCTGATACTAAAATTTCATCTCCATCCCAATCCATCTGTAAGGTCTTAGATAATAAATCGTGACAAGAAACTACTGTGTCAGATTCCATATGTGCAAACCATCTTCTACACTCTTCCGTCTTCACCAAATCACGCTTGCCGTACTCATATCTTGATAAGTGTGGACTTCTCAAACATACAACGTGTTCTACAGTTCCTTTGTTATCATAATATTTGTTATACACATGATTCTTTGGTACAAGTCCTTGCGGATTCTTTTCGCCCATAAACAGATATTCACAGAACGCATACATATCTGGTGCAACATAACTATAATATCCACCTAAAGGAAGTTTGCCAGCACGATAATTCTTTCGCTTAGATATAACCAACTGCCTTATCTTTCGCTCAATATATGTGTCATATACAAGTTGTGGGTAGATATTCAATGCTTCAGCAATCAATGAATTACAACTACGCTTGTCCTTATTTTCTTTGGTGTCTGTCTGTAATCCATCTGTAACTACTTCGTCATTGTCTGTAATCTCATTATCTTCTGTATCTTCCACATCTGATATTTCATCAATATCTGTCTCACTATCATCTGTATATCCCATAACCTCTTTTACATACTCAAAATCTGTATGTAATCTGATTAGTTCATCTTTAGCAGGTGTGCATAATTTCTTAATATCGCACCCAAAAGGCAATGTCTGCAAATACTGATATGCAAAGGTAACTGTGTCCTTTGCTGGGTTAGCATAACTATTAACTGATATTTTAACACCATTATCATTAAATGCTTTCTTGTAATCTTCCCATGAATCGTACATCTTCCACATTTTTAATTGACTTGTAGTTAGCAGAAATCTTATATCTTGTTCTTCAACATCTACTGGATTTCCCCACGCATCAGGAATTATTGTGTTGTGTGCTATCTCTTTTGCAAATGTCCTAAAATCGAATGGGAACATAGCACCTTTGAAATATCCGCTTCTAATCTGACAACTTGAAGGTAATTCCCCTGGTATAAACATTCCTGCTCCGTCCGTATGTTCTACTGGCACATCTTTTTCAATATATTCTTTTGGTGTAGCTGCCACATAATGTTGTCCGTTTTCGTCAGCTTGAATATCAACATACTTTACTAAATCAGTAACTATTGTTTCTAAGCCTTTTACAAGAATACATCTGTCAATATCAATTTCCTTTTCAGGAAGAACACTTGATGAAAGTGGCAATGCCGTATATGAAAGATGCTTGCCTACGTTCATACCACCTCTGCTATTGATATATTCAACCGACAATCCTACAAGCAATGTTCCTTGATGCTTTTCAAAGAAATCTTCCCTTAATAATGTAATCGTGGTATTTCTTACTTGCCCTGTGGTAGCAGAATAAAGAATGTACTTCTTATCAGCTATCATAATTCCATCTCTTATAATCTGCCACATAATATCATTGTGAAAAATCTCCATATAAACGATTTCATCCAACAACTGATAATCTGCTTTTTCTTCTGCTCTATCCTTTAAAGCAAGTCTGACTACATCGCCCTCAAATATCGGTATCTGGTAAGTTTCATTTTCAGAACCATTTTTACGATACAGATAATTCCTGCCGATACTTCTAATCGTTGTATTCTTCTGTATCTCTTCTAATAAATCAACTTGCTTCTTGCTCTTATCATTTCTGATTTCATTTTCCTTATCTGTAAAAGCCTTAAATGAGTTAAACTTATAAATTCTTACTTGTCCTGCGTTTACGTTTCCTATACTAATCTGCCTCCTTTAATAACTATATTGCTTATTAAAATCAATGAAAATGGCTATAAATCCGTTTCAAAATCATTCAGAGGATTAAATTATCACCTAGAAAATATCGGCTTGAAAATAGCTTGTTTTACGTTGATTTAAGCCTTTGTATAGGCTACTTTTCATACCTCTTAGAATACGGATTTTATTGACATTTTTGAGGGGAATATCCACCTTTTCACCTTTATAAATAGGACAAATCAGGCGAATATTCCACGCTCATATAAAATTATTTAACTATCTGTAATTGACTTCTCCTTTTAAGTCTCGTTGTGTGTCCAGTTTGATTATCTCGGACAACACCAGTTTCTTTATTGATGGAATATGTACCAATTCCATTATCTTCACAGAATTTCTCTGCTATGCCTTTACCAGTTTGAGAACGATAGATAGCACTCATGGCACAAGTAAATTCCACATAAGCGTGTCGCAAATCATCATTCTCATAATCCCATAGTAAATCTGCAATATTATCTCTTCCTATCGGCTTGTCCATATCCATCTTGGACAGAACGTCCATTGTGTAGAAATAGTCTTTGCATTCCCACTTGTGACCATCAAAATCCTTTGTTATCGGAAAAGTTATAATCAGATTCTTCAGTTTGATATATCCCATAACTGTAAAGATAGCATCCATCAACTGAAAAACTGCTTGTGATTCTTCCAACGTCTGCTTATAATCTGTACCAACTCTCTCATTTTCTCTTCTAATTTCACGGACAGAATTGACATACTTGATTCCTGAAAAAGCAATCTTCATTAAATCCTCTTGCGGATAATCTGCAATTTGTTTTCCTTTATTTTCTTCAAATGTCCTATAAATAGAATTATGATATTGTCTTTCCCAGCAATCGTGAAATGCAAGAACACGCATAATTCTGTTTGTGTCTATTGTATCTGCTGAACCTTGTATTACTGATAAATCACCCATAAGCCACCTCACGCAATCTTCTTGTTTCTCGCACCATACACAAGTGCATCCTCTGTACCATCAATAACACCAGAAGTAACAACTACCTTCTTTGCATCCGTCATATCAGGAATAGAATACATAACCTTTTGCATGGCTTTCTCAATAATGCTGCGTAGACCTCTTGCACCGATTTCTTTTTTAACTGCCAACTCTGCAATCCTATGTAAAGCTGATTCTTCAAACTCCAACTTCACATTATCCATAGCCAACAATTCTTGATACTGCTTTGTGAGTGCATTCTTAGGCTCTGTGAGTATCTTAATCAAATCGTCTTCCGATAATGGCTTTAATGTGGTTACAATCGGCAATCGTCCAATCAATTCAGGCATAAGACCAAACTTCACTAAATCGTATTGCTGAACCTTTGATAAATCAAACTCCTTATCATCCTTTGCGGTCTGAATATCTGCATTGAATCCAATCGGCTTATTATCAGTTCCCTTATTTATAATCTTCTCCAAACCTTCAAACGCTCCACCGCAAATAAAGAGGATATTTGATGTGTCAATATCTACAGTTTCGCCTTGTGGGTGCTTACGTCCACCAGATAAAGGAACTTTTGATACTGTACCCTCTAAAATCTTGAGTAATGCTTGCTGAACTCCTTCGCCTGATACATCCCTTGTAATGGAAGTGTTCTCTCCCTTGCGACCAATCTTATCAATTTCATCAATGTAGATAATACCCTTTTGAGCAAGTTCACTATCATAATCCGCATTCTGATACAATGTCAAAAGCATATTTTCTACATCATCACCAACATAGCCAGCTTGCGTTAGCGTGGTAGCATCAGCAATAGCAAACGGAACTCCTAAGAATTTTGCTAAACTCTGTGCTAAATAGGTCTTACCACTACCAGTAGAACCAATCATTAAAATGTTGCTCTTCTGAATTTCCACATCAGATTTCTTGCTCTGATTGATACGCTTATAGTGGTTATATACTGCAACTGCCAATGTCATTTTTGCATCATCCTGACCGATAACATACTGGTCTAAATGCTCTTTAATTTGTCTCGGAGTTGCTAACTGGATATTATGTGTAATCTGTTCCTCTTCTTCCTCACTTATAACATCGTATGCATCTTGGACACATCCATCACACGCATAACCAAATTTACCCTTTACAAGCATCTTCACTTCGCCTTTTACTTTGCCACATAAAAAGCATCTTTCTATCTGTTTATTTGCCATATATTTAAACCTCCAAAAATCGTTGTGTTTTTCTCGCATCCTAAAATCTGCTAGTTTTCTTACACAAAATAGGATAGAACCCATCCTAAAATGTGTAAGTTTTTTGGCAGATTTTATGATTATATTACTAAAGAACATTCTTACTAAAGAAATTATTTATTCTATCGTTAATACACTTGTTTTTCTGTTAGTAAAATTCATCTTTGTTCTCTATTCCTAATTCTTCATATATGCTACTTTCTGTTGGCATATCTAAAATTTCCTCTATACTATAATCTTCCATTGGGTCAGGTTCACCCCATATAAATTCATCAGACTTCTTACGTTTAGGTTTCTTTCTATCCTTCAAACAATCCTCTGTAATGAATGAGTATTGTTCAAAAAATTCCAAATCCTTTAATCTATCCGCATAATAATCATCTTCTGCATGGGCTTCGTTGTATTCAAAAGCATACCTATAAATATCAATAATGGTCTGTTCGTCATACTCCTTACCTCTTTCAACCAAATTGTAATATTTAGCACCCATACTTTTTCTATGTTGAGTGTTCTTGGTCTTGTGCTTTATAACCTCTTTGGAAGAATCAAAACCATATTCAGCTTTATGTTCTTTACCTTTTCGCAACACATAATCCTTATACCTATACCTTCCATAAGTATTAGTGATACCAGTAATCGTCCTATCAAAATTGACAATCAAATCCTTTGCACGAAAGATATATAATAATTTTGCCTTTTCAAGCATTGCATTGTATGTTGTTACTGTATCTTTGCTAATATTTGATTTGTCTGCCAATATTTCGATTGAGGAAAATCCAATAACTCCATCTGTAATTGTTCCGTCAGGTAATTCGTAACTCCATTCTCGACCATTCATAAATGTGCTAACTACATTAACAAAGTACCTTAATAATTTTGCCTTGCTGATACTCATTTTTTCATCTGCTTTAGTGATTGCATCATCTATCTGCATTATAGAACTCAATTCATCACTATCAACTACTGAAAACCACATCTCATTTTCTTTATTGGTCTTGGATGGGTCAAAATATAATGGTTGTAAATCATACTCAAATTCGTATTTCCTACCTGATATTTTCCTAATCAATCCATGTTGCTCTAGGTCATTCAATCCATCGACATATTTTTTCTTGTCTCTGGTTTCAATATCATATGTTTGCCTAAAATAATAATCCATCGCATTAACTGAAATGTAATACCAGTTAATATCCGTTCTTTGAATTGCTCTCAAATAGCAATAAACCATAATTCCGTTATCAGAAATTGTTTTATCACTTATAATGCTATTAAGTAAAAATACCTTTTGTGTTAATCTGTAATTCTTAAAACTGTTCTCTTTGTCGCTTTTGGTCAATAAGGACTACACCTCCTTCTGAGAAAGATATGTAGCAATACACATTTGTATAGCCTTACTGTCCTCAAACAGAAATACCTTAAATCGTGGATTCTTTTCAGAATCAATAACTTTTTTCATCTTGTACCCATTGTTACATAGATAATTTGCTAAATCCAAAGATTTAACTGTACACATCTTTTCGCTCGTAATAATTCATTCCTCCAATCTGTTTTCTAGTAGGCAGTAATTGAAATTACTACCTACTATGTATCTTCTCTTTTTACTCTGTGATTTCTTCATCTTCTGCAACAGTTTCAACAACAGTAACATTGATTGCCTGCTTGCCTTTTTCACCATCCGTAATCTCAAACTCTACTGTCTGACCTTCTGCAAGAGACTTGAAACCTTCCTTATTGATTCCTGAATAATGTACAAAAATGTCTGTACCATCTTCCATTGTCAAGAATCCATAACCCTTCTGATTGTTAAACCACTTAACTGTTCCTTTGTTCATTTCTTGAATCCTCCATATTTGTAATAATTTATATAGTTAGCTTTTAATTGCTACCAATATCTTTTTTCTTATTTTCCTCAATCATTTCTTCAATACGCTTCTTGGTTTCTTCGCTTATTGCTATGTCATATCCTAAAGCCACACTTGCAATAATACGTTCATTCCATTCTGCCATGTCCATCCACGATTCTAATTCATCATCTTCTGAATGATAAAAAAGCTGACCCACAACTGCTACTGGCTCATTATCCTTATATTCAACGATTGAATAACTGCCATATTCCAGATTGTTTGCTTTGCAGTAATCAAGCAACATATCCTTTGTTTTCTTATCAATCTCAAACTGCTCAAATTCATACATCACAGAATATTCAGCAGATTTCACTTCGTTGCCTTCTTCTTTGACGTTAAACACTTTAATCATCTTATACATATACTCTTCTCTCCTTATGTAGTGGACAGCGAATAATTTCGCCATCCACTTATATACTTCTACATTTGGTTACGCCACAACACTAATAACAACATCAGCCATACCATTGTTAAATGCCAAATAGTAAGAATCATCATCTTTGGTAATGGTGTCAATGATTGCAAAATCAACATCTACTTCCATAAGAGTATCAGGCTTGTACATAATCAGTTCTCCACTAATGCCATCGTCTTTGTTTATATCAATCGTACAACCATAAAGCGATAGAAAAACTGAACCTGAATCAACGCTTTCAACATTGAATTTTGTACACTCCTCAATCATTAGGATAATTTCTTCGATAAACTGCTCTCTTGTCATTTCCATAATTTTTAATCTCCTTTGCTTTGTCATTCATCTTATATATCTTATATATAGGAAACTTCTCATGATTTTTCTCTGTCCTAAGAAGTTCCTACATATATTACTTCTACATTTTATCTGTATCTTATCTGTACTTTATCTGTAACTACCTATATCTTCTCTGTCACTTATCTGTAACGCTTTTATTTTTCTTTTTAGGTTGGCTCTGTAATCTTCTGCAATATTTAAGCAGCCATTTGAACCCAAAACCATTCTTCCCACCAGCAATAACATTCTTTTTCTTGTCCAACACCCAAAAGAAATAATTGTGTTCATTCTTATAATGAAGTCCGTGTTCCTTCAATATGTTATAGCAATTAGCCAACTGCCTTTCCTTCCTCTTGGACATAGGAACTTGGTATAAGTAACGATAATGCTTTTCCCTTTCAGTAGGTACATAATTCTCTACAAAATCAATTACTTCTGGTAATGATAAAGTGTAAATCCGATTCCCATTTTTACCAGCAATAACATATCCACCCCTATTCTTAATCAGAAATCCACAAGGAAAATTGGATTGTATAGACATTCTGGCTACCTTTGGTGCTAATTTGCGTTCATAGGTATTAGCGGCTTTAAAGCAATATTCATCTCTTCTTTCAATAAATAACCTCTTTGCCAATGCCAACTTCATAGTCTCTTTAGGAATATCTTGATTTTCATAAGACTTCCTATTATTCTCTACTATGCTATCCCTCCATATATCTAAACTTCTGTATCGAATAGAAGTAAGATTGCGTATTTTAACATCATCCTCATTTTCATCTGGTATGAACATCTCCGATAATTCTTTTAATTTGGATAAGCATTGTTCCGATTCATCCAACATATTCTTTTTGAAATCTTTTATCACGCTTATTTTTCTATGTGGATTGTTGGAATTTAAAGCATCCATGAAGTTTTGTTCTGCCGTTGTCTTAGCATCATGCATAACCACAAATCTATAATCTGAATTTTCCTCAATGCGTAGGATTTCATCTTTTCGGATTGTTTTATCATGCCGATTATTTGTAGGGATGATATGCACCACCCCTACATCTTCATCAATCCTCATAGGCTTGTAAAACTGATTATATTTTTTTGAATAGATAAGTTTAATCTTACTCATATCCATTAGCTAATACCTCCTAATTCTGCAACATCTTTAATAATTCTCTTCTCGATGGCTTCTTACTTACCTTTTTCTCCGTCTCAACTGGCTTTGATACTGTTTCCTCTTCAAAATCAATATCTTCCAATGTAGCAGTCGGAGCCGTTCTGATAGCATTCTGTCTTTCATCATGCTTCTGCTTTGCAATAGCCTTGATACTGTTCAAATGGTCAAACGGATAGGACATTCCACAGATAACAGTAATTGCCTTATCACTACCATAACCTTCAAATGTTCTTCTCGGAGTACCTACCAACTTAATAATCTCTTCCTTTTTGATACCCTTATTAGAAGCATTGATGATACCCACATACTCACATCTGCCGTCTTTCTGCATCGGAGCGAAAATATTATTGGTTGTCAATCTCTCAATAATACTTGTCTCATTTGCCTTGTCATTACCAAGTACCGATAATACGAAGTTACCAGAAGTAGCAATCATAGTACGCTTTTCCTGCTCGTCCACGTTTCCAAGTTCCGATACAGAGTTATTTGTTAAGAATGCGTGAAGCATATTTGCACAATGCTTATTGATGTTCTGCTTTTTGTCTGCGTTGTTATCCAAGAACATCACGCTACCCAAACCTTCTATATTAAGAAGTTCCTGACAACACTTGTAACTGTTCACATGGAAATCATAATCTTCTGTCTTATCAGGCAGTACCACGATACAACAAATTGTCTTATCTGTTTCCTCTGCAAGCATTTCAGCAAGTGCAGGTGCTACACCACTACCAGTACCACCAGATGAACTAAAGATAATGTAGATAATGGATTCCTTCAGATTGATAATCTCGTCTACAACATCCATATTTTCAGACAACGCTTTCTCCGCAAGCTGACGATTACCAGCACATCCGTTAAATCCTTTTAAGTGTCTGATATTCTTTGCACCGCTAATAGCAGATTCATCTTGCGTACTTGAATTGATATGTATTGTCGGATAGCCTAATTTTTCCAGACAAAATGCTATGTTAGTTCCTGCACCTCCGATTCCAACTACTGCAACATCATTTTCTAAACTTCTGCTTAATACCTTGTTATTATTCATCTGCATTTCCTCCATTCCACTTAATTCTCTCAAGACCGCTTTCTGTTATGTAGAAAGTATCACTAATAACATCTTTGATTCCTTTTTCGATATAACCAATACTGCATAATCCCCTAACCCTTTTACAAAGGTTAGGTCTTGCAGATAAAAGCGGTTTATCTTCTCCATAGTAGGAATTGATTTCATTTATTGTCATTCCGCTAAGTTCATCTATGGCATTGTCTTTCGCAAGTACCATCAGAATATTTAGGTCAAGTCTGTTTATTTCTGGATTCGCCATTTTGTTTTACCTCCTTCTTTGTTCCATTTTTCTGTAATGGGAACAATTTCTTTACTTCTTTAAAGGTGATATTTTCATGCTCTATTTCCTTTGTTTTGGTGCGAATAACATTGTATCTGCCATCATCACCATCTTTAATTTTGAACCCCTTCTTACCAGCCTGAATACGAACAAGTTCCAACTCTCTTTCTTTATGTTGTTTGATAATCGGATTCTTTACCAACTTAAAGTAATAGTTCCGATACATATTACTCAAAATCTTGTCTGGTCTGATAGGGTGTGGTTTCGGATTGCCTTTTCGATTCTTCTTAAACTCATGCACCTTAAATTCCCATTCATATTGAAGCATTGCATAATCCTTTGGATATTTCTGTTTGAACGCTTCTATAAATCTTTCCTCACACAAGCGGTTATCTGCCCTAAGTTCATCAAATAGGGCAGTAACCTTATTGCGTAGGTTGTCAATGTAGATTCTTCCGTATGCCAACCTTACTTCTTCCCCTTTCTTTTCTTGGATGCTTTCGCATTTGCTTTTCTGCGACCTTTAGCACGTTTCATAGACTGCTCACGTTTGCCACTACCGACACAGAATTTATATTCGATTGGTCTTTCGTTGGACAGATTATTGATTCCAACACGCTTACACAAATTCACACAGAACAATGTCAACTCCTGATTCTTGCAATCATAGATTGTAAATTTGTTCATAAACTTCTTAAATTCGTGTGTTGCGTATGGTGCTTTGTATGCATTAACTGCCGACTTCTTATGTTTTACCTTTATAGATTCACTCTTGATAGTGTTCATCAAGTCCTTTTCCTTCTTAGCAATCTCCGCTTTGGTCAGAAGTGATTCAAGCAGTTTCTTAGTTGCTTTTTCAGTTAATCCATAAGGAACATCATTTAATTTGTAGGTCATGTATCTACTTTCTTTTACTAATACATTGAATCCGCTTAAATGCTTATCAATGTTCTCTGCAAGTGTAACGATAACTCCCTTACTCTGTGCCAACTGCTTTAATTCAACTGGTACTTCCCTATTCGGATAAATCATAAATGTATCTCTAACGGCTTTGATTTCCTCATATGACTTATCATCAAATTCACCCTTTACATAAGCGAATGCTGCAATCTGCATATCATGTATCTTCTGATAGCTTTCTTTGGAAACATTGTACTTATCACACTCAAACATTTCCTTCCAAGCATTCAGGAACACACCGCAAGTAATATTTTCTCGATGCTCCTTGTATCTCTTCACAAGTGCCATATAAATTATGATTGCCTTTTCCTTATTTAAAGAATTGGTGCGATTTGGGATATGCTTCTTTGTTTCCGTCTGACCTGCCCCACCATCTTCAATCTCCGTAATCTCTGGATGGGTGATGTAGTTCTGCAAATCCTCTGCTCCTTCAGCACCGATAGCAACCAATGTTTCATAAGAAGCTTTTCTGACTTTCTTATCCTTGTGTGTACGAAGCACTCTTTTTAACTTCTCAACGGCTTCTACACAATCCGCTTCTTCCATGTGGTCTTTTGTGTAGCTGATAAAGGTTTTGTCTGATACTGTACGCAGTATGTTTGAATTGCTCGGCTCGTCTACCTTCTTATTAAAATACTGTGCTGGTGTAGGAACTGTATCTTCCAACTGAATGTTGTACTTGTCCTGAACTTCCTCATAAGTCGGAATCTTCTGTGCCTTTGCCTTTCCTACATGAGTTTTCATAATCGTAAAGTGACAACAATCATTTTCAACATCATAAAATTTTAGCTGATAATATTTGCCATCCTTTGAGATATAAGGTAACTCATTCTTCATCATCTGAAATTGTGCTTTTTCTGTCATTAAAAATCCTCCTTGTGTTTTGATTTGGACAGACTTACTCCGTAAAATGGGTATAGTAGTCCTGTGTTTTGTGTTTCTCTGTTACCTAACAAATAATATGGTTTGGGAAAATATTAGACAGATAGCCGAAAGTGAACATCAGTTCCGACTTGTCAAGAATAGATTTTTGAATTATACTTATGATTGTCAAATTATGTACAATAATCATTCTTGGTTATCTGTGCAATACATATTGGGGATTGAATACCGTCAATATTCTCTCCCACCAAGAAGCTCGGTGTCCGTCAAGCATCAGGCTTCTTTTTTATTCCCTACAGTAGATATTCTCCGTCTGGTAGTTGTCAAGTACCTATCTGTAACGTGTCGTATCTTGTCTGTAACTGTATAATACCACACCTATATTCCGTTGTCAACAACTTCTTGAATTATTTATTTAATTTCTTAAATAATTATCAAAACCCTCAATAATTCATTTTTTTGATTTAATAATTCATTGACTTATTGACTTATATAATTATGTCTGCTATAATATTAAATCAGAATGGAGGGATATTATATGCCTAAATACACAGTTACAAAAAATATGGGTTCAGCATTAAAGAACCTTAGACAATACAGAAAAGTCAAAGCCGTAGATTTGGCAAAGGCTATCAATAAAACTGGTGCTTATATCTCCAAACTTGAAAAAGGCGAACTTAACACCATTGATTGTGACGATTTTATAGAAATCATTCGTACTATGTCACAAAGTAAAGAGGAATTTGCAGAGGCTATTGATACCTTATTAAAAGATACTTCAATGGAGTTCTCCGAAGAGGAAACGCATAACGAAGAATGGAAATTGAATCTTGACTACTTCTATCGTGTTCTTCCTATTAAAGAAGAATACAAAGCACTTGTAAAAGCTAAGATGGAAGAATTAAATATTTCTTCTGCCGAATTATCCAATTACATAAATAGCAACTTTGATATTTATAATGATGATGCTCTGAATAAAGCAGACCTTGACAAAGCACCTCGTAATCAATGGATATTTAATGAGGGTAATTCTTATGTATTGATGGAGATTCCAGCAGATAAGATTGATAAGATTCTTGCATCTGATAGCAAGTATTCTTGTTATGGTGATATGTTCTGTATATTGATGTCATTATATAGGTTAGGAAAACTTGAAAAAGAAAAAGCATATTTGCAAGCACACAATGATTTGGAAGGTATGCAGATTCTTACTCTTAGAGATACCGAAGATGTTATGCAAGCCTATGGTGAAGAACAAAAGATGCATGACTTGTTATCCCAGAGAAACAATGATAACTTACCTATGGAAAACAGAAAGCTGCTTACTGCATTAAATGATTTTGTTCAGCACATCTACTCTTTTTCAGTTTTCAATGTCAATTATGCGAATGAAAAGATTGCAACATTGAACGCTTCTTTGGATGCAGACCCAGTAATGGCATTAAAGTTACTTGGTACAGATATTATTCCATTGAAGGACAAACCTACTAAATTAAAAAAGGAGTTCTTCAAGGCTCTTGAGGATTTAATTCAAGAATACAGTACCAGAGTTGTTGATGAAGAACCACCTGAATTATTGTAATCACTTAGACCATCTGTAAAAAGGTGGTCTATTCTTTTTTGTGTGTATATTATCTATCACTTATCTATACCTTATCTGTAACAATCTCGAACCTATTTATACCTTATCTGTAACGCTCTTAAAATGCTTTAAAATCCCTTGTTTTGCGGTATATACCATAGGAAAACTACCAAAAAGACTATAAACCGATAGCAAAGCCGAAACTCAAATTACCGCCTTATTTCCGACTATTTTAGTGGGAATTAACCAAGATAAAATCTGCCACTTTCCAATGATTACCACCAGAAAACAACAGATTTTTGATTGTATTATATAGCCTGATATATCCGCATCACCGAACTACACGAATATTTGTGTATATTTTACCCATCGAACATATCAAGTAGTCCATGCCCTATCCGAAAACCCTTGATTTTCCTATGTTTTTTGATACCCTATGGACACACTAACCGATTGCACCGAAGTTACTTACAAAATAAGAAAGACCGCATATCACTATGCAGCCTTCCCACAACAAATCAAATCAATCATAGGTAATCAGCCTATGTTGAACACCAATATTATATCATAGAATCTTCAATATTTCTATTGCAAATTCTTTAATATCTCTCATTCTTACGAATTTTCTCCAACTTATCCTTCTTCTGATTCTTATATCTTACCCTTGCTCTCGGTCTGTACTTATTACAATGTTGGCAGTAATGAGCATGGTCTGCTTTCCTACCTTTAGTGCAAAGTCCAGCACAAACATAAAATAAACAAGGTGTCTGCCTATCTGTTGCCATTATGAATCCTCCTGCTCTATCAGTTCTTTACAACGTGCTTCTGCTTCTTCCAAAGTATAGAAGATAATATTTCTATACTCTGCAACACTTCTATCTCTCTTACCATGATTTTTGTTGTACTCTCTGATAATGTATTTTACATGAAGCTGAACATTTCCATTATTGATAGTAGTTGATGTAACCACCTTTACAATCTCGGCTTGTACTGGTGTAAAACTCTTAACATACTTACTATTAGTATGCTTTACTCCATGACATTCAGGACATTGGAAACGCTTGCCACTTATAACAACATGACCATTTCCTTTACAGATTTTACAAGTTTCTCTTTCATATCTGCCGTTGTTCTGGCAGACAATTACCTTATCACCAATATTAAACTTTGTCTCTATATGCATAACACACTTTCCTCCGTCTCTTACTGTACACATTCCTCAATTCTTCTTATCTGCTCTGCCACATAATCATTCAGTTTGTTAAAGAAAAACTTCCTGATAATATCATAATGTTCATCAGCAGCAGTTATAACCTCTTTCTTATGTAACAATCCCTTTGATACATCATAGCCAATAAATACTTCAAGCAATAACTCTTTGGTGTCGGTATCTACTGTAATGCAGTTCTCCAAATCCATGTTCTCTAATGGAATAATAATATTGTTCTCCTGCTCACGTTCTGTAATCAGATTGTTAATGGTATCTTCCAAACGCTTCTCTAATACAGAAGGTAATTCCAAAGGATTACGCAAGCATATAGTCACGTTTATATCCCCTAAATCTGTATCTGTTTCAAACTCACACTTCTTAAAATCTGTAATCTTATAATTATGGTTCATATGTAATCAATCCTCCGTTTCCTTATTTTCAATAACTCTAATTGCTCTAGGGCAATATGGCTTTGTTTCAATCCGTCCTTCAATCTCCAACTGTGTCAAATGGCTATATACACTTGAGGAAGATTTCAGACCAACACCAGCACCAATTTCTCTTACTGTCGGTGCATATGAATATGTATTAACATAATCAGTAATAAACTGGCATATACGCTCCCTCAATTCTTTTCCATGTTCCTTTAGTTCTTTATCCATAATCCTCCTTACTCGGTATCGGCTTCTAAATCTGCAAATATATCATGTAGATTCTGCAAGTCTGATTTTATGAAGAATGCTTTGCCATTGATAGAGATAGGTGTGCCATTCTCACATGCTAATAACATTCGCTCCTGCATCAATCTGATTCCTTTTTCCATACCTCTTCTCTCTGCATTGTCTAACATTTCCTTTAATTCTTTGTAATCTAACATCTGTGTCCTCCTGACTATTTGCTAAGATGGTTTTATTTGCAATCTCTTGTATGGTGCTATTTCTCCTACATTGTCCAAAATGGACAACTCGGTTTCCGTCTATCACTTCATAAAAGCCATCTATGATTCTGATATAGTAACCTTTCTTAAATCCAGTAACCTTTTTCATCTGTTCCCTTTCTTCCTTATATATAGGATAATTCTCGTATATTTTCCACGAACTAATCAAAAAATTTTATGTGATTCTGTAATGCATCCTCAATATTCTTATTCTGTATTCCAATATACCGTTGTGTGGTTACTGTAGAAGAATGTTGCAACAGTACACGAACCAAATTTATATCATAGTTATTGTTGACATAGATACTGGTAGCAAAGTATTTTCTGAAACTGTGACTTCCGATTCCTTCATATCCCAAGTAATCACATACCAACTGCAAATGCTTATTAACTGCCCTCTCTCCTATATCAAACAATTTGGCAGCGGGATTGATATTGTTTTCCAATGCGTAGTTCTGAATATAGATATAAATATCCGTAGGAACTGTAAACTCTCTCTTCTTCTTGGTCTTCTGCTCCACAATATTCAATCTGTATCTATCACCATCACGAATGATAGCCGATAATCTCAACTGCAATATGTCACTAATACGCAATCCTAAGTTTGCTTCCAATGTTAATGCAGTAGCAATTTTCTTATTTGGCTTTACCACATGACCATCCGAACATACAAAACCTGCTCTCATTGTGGAAATGATATTCTTATACTGTTCTTCTGTTAATGCTATGGTTTTCTTATTCAAATCGTTTCACCACCTTCAAAAGTTCCTATTTTCGATATACTTTAGTTCCATTATTACAAAGTTTATAACCGAACATCTTTGAAACCCTTGCAAATAAAGGAAAGTTCCTAATCTGTATAGTTATTGGAACTAAATATTTGATTGCCATTTTTCTTATTGGAATCTATACTATAGATAGGAAAAGCAATTCTGATTTTCCACACTAAACAAAAAATTTTTTCAGAGGTGATTAAAATAGACATTGAACTTAAAAAGCGTAGCCGTGTGAAAGAATTTTTCCACAAGCTACACTCCACATCAGAAGATTTACTTTTCAAACTCATTATGAGACTACCAGAGAAATTTATCCCTCGTTTCCTCATGGAATACTTGGACAGATACACAACCAAACGCATCCGACAATTAGAAATGCAGAATGTCAAGCAGACTTGGAGAAATGTGTACCTACAAAAAGCCGTTGATGATATTTCCAACCAGCAGCAGTCGTAATATTCAATCCTACATAATGTCTAATTGAAGTTATCTTGAAGTGACTTTGAAACAGTTCACAGAAAGACTAACATTAGCACTTTTGTGAAAATTTCGCACACAAAAAGCACCTTCAGACATATTATTGTCCGTTGGTGCTTCTCTTATTTTTACACAACAACTTATATCAAATCATCCATAGTCATACATGGAAGTTCTTTCTCTTGTCTTAACTGCTTGTCATTCGTAAAGAACATATCACATCCGCTAACAATAGCAGTTGCAATCTGTAAAGCATCCATAGCCTTAAAATTCTTGTACTGACCTCTTATCTTTGCTCCCTGCTCTGCAATCTTTGAATCAATATCCACAACCTCAATATTCATGTATTCAATAAATCTCTTGAAGTTATCGGCAAATTCCATCTTTCCGCTACTATATGGGAATACAAGATATTCCTCAATAGTAATGGCAGAGGTAACAATCTGAATATTTTCCTCAATGCACTTTGCAAAGAATTTCTTTATCGAATCCATATACAAGGAACTGTTTTCCAGATAATAGATAATCGGTGCAGTATCAACAAATACACGCTTAAACTCTGTCATTATCTCTCAACTCCCTTATATAAGTATCTGCATTCTGTCCTCGTTCCGTTGCAGGCATTACGAACTGGTCAAGATTGACAACTCTTTTAACATTGGTGTCTGCATCTCCTAACAATCCATTAACACCACGCATAATCTGTATAACGAAACTCAGCTTATCTTCTGGTACTCTTTCCAACAATTCAATAGCTTCTTTTCTAATTGCTGTCATACTGCATACCTCCTTCTTTTATAACAGATTATTCCTTGAATCTGTTTTCGTATGCCAATTCAGGATTCAAGTCAACTTTCCATTCAATCAAATCTTGTGGCTGACATTGTAATAACTGGCATATATCCTCAATGGTCTTCGTTGATACATCACACATGAAATCTTTTCCATCGTGAGCATCTTTGTATTCTTGTAACTTCTGCTCGATTTCTTCCATTGTATCACCACTACACATTTTCAGCTTTGTTAAGGTGCTTTGTGGTATCAATGCTTTTTGTCTTATAGTATAGGTAGTAATACCTTTTTCTTTCAGTTTTTCCATCAATTTATTATAATTAACCATCATAATCTCCATTCGGTATAAAATATACATTATCTTTCGTGTATATTATACCACTCCTTCTGTCATTTTTCAATCAGCACCAACAGAAAATTTCTACCGATACCAACAATCTCAAATCATCTTACTTAATACCTTATGTATAATCTTCCACTTCAATTTTCCCTTATACTTCTTTTCCATCTGGTACAGATAAATCAATGATATTCTTTCAAAAAATGTATCAGGTAATATATTTCCTTTGAAAAAATTGCATGGTTCACAAGTACAAGCCAAATTATCCACAGTATCAAAACCTCCCATGCTTAAAGGTTTTACATGGTCTAATGTCATATCTTCAAACAAAATTTTTCTACCGCATAATTCACAACGCCCTTCTGCTCTCTCATATATTAATTGCCTTGTGTCCTGCGAATATATTTTCCTATGAACCTTTTTCCTATTAGAATTAGTCTTGAAGCATATTTTATTTGTAACTGTATCATAGATATAATATCCTCTGGTCTTCGTTGGATTATGTCGGCATTGCTCAATAGCCTTTTCCAATGTTCCAAAATCTTCCGATTGCTCTATGTCTTGTGTTTTCTTTAATGCACCAGTTTCATTGTGCGTTATATAATATTTGTTTTCATTCATTATTACTAAAGCCATACAAAATCCATCCTTCCTATAATGTGAACTGCCATATTTCAGACAGTTCACACATTTTAATCCTATCTCTCGCTAGGGAAACAGATTGTAGTTGCGTTATCTCCTGCCGTTTCCGATATTCTGTTAGTGATAATATAAATCTTTCCTTTGCAAGTCTTATAGGCTGCAAGGATATATAAATCATCAGGATATTGTAAAGCGTCCTCGTTGGTCTGCTTATCTTCTGCATCCAAATCTCCCCAATCCTTATTACAATATCTCTGCAATGCAGAACTAACCTCACTTGCAAACTGTTTATTTTCCGACATAGCATTGTTGAGTGTAGCAGTACAAACAACCTTTCCAAGATTAAAATATTTTGAAGTAAACATATAATTTTCCACCTTTCCGATTCTGATATTGTTTCCGTTGGTGTGATTAGGGATTATCCCTAACCAACCAATCCTTTAAATATAACCTTAATTCTGTCCAATTCCTTGTAGTATGTTGATGTTGGAATTTCCAAAGACAAATGCACTTCTTTGTTGCTGAATCCTTCCAGTTTCAACTTCAATATGTCACGTTGAACCTCTGACAGACTTTCCAATAATTCTTCCAATAGTTCCGATTCCATCAATTCATCTTCAACAGATTTTCCACCAACCAAATTATAGAGGTTGTCTGTTTCCGTGTAGCTGGCATCCAAACTTATAATTGTTTCCGTTGGCTTTCTCTTCTGTGCGTTCTGTACTCTGAAATGGTCTTTGATTTCGGCTCTCATATACTGCTCACAGATAAAAGCAAGCTGATATTTTTTCCGTAAATCTTCCCTTCTGTTATAGGTCTGAATGGCTTTGAGATAGCCGAAAATGGCTATATTATAAAACTCCTCTATCGAATATCCGTGTCTATGTAAGAACGAATACACAAGTCCGTGATGCTCTTCTGACTGACGCTTCTCAATTTCCGTTAATGGCTGCAATTTTTCCATCTATAAAACACGCTCCTTTTCTTTCTTCCGTTGGGAAGATTGCCACACTCGGCAACCCTCCCTTGATTTTCCAATACTGACTACTTGAAG
Source organism: Lachnospiraceae bacterium (assembly GCA_045631045.1). Classification (GTDB taxonomy): domain Bacteria; phylum Bacillota; class Clostridia; order Lachnospirales; family Lachnospiraceae; genus RGIG6307. The sequence continues at coordinate 10,576 of JAZQUB010000033.1, read as the reverse complement.
AATTTATCAATCATTGCCTTTACAATTAAAGTTTTTAATTCTGTCATATGCTCCGACAAATCCACTTCAAGACTAAATCCGTGCCAGATAACTTCATTTTCCGCATCCTCAAAGGTATAGGACAAATCGCAATCAAATACTTTCTTTCCTTTCTTTTCTCCTACTGTAATGCGTAAATCCTGCGTGATTATATTGATTCCTTTATCGCTCCACTTCTTTCCTCTTTCGTCTAAACATTCCTTCTGCCATTCATCCTTTGCTTTCTGAATGTTTTCATCAACTGTAGCCTTTAAACTGTCCGATATTTCCACAATAGGAATGAAGATGCAGAAAGTATCATCTGCTAAAGTAATGTCTGCAAGGTTAATAGTTCCGATATTTGTTGTCATTGTTCTATTTTTCATGGTTAAAATCTCCTTATCTTTGAATGGTTTAGGGGAACTTGATTTCGTTCCCCCTATGTAATTGATTGTTGCTACTGCCTACAGATTCAAAAGTGTTTCGCCTAACTTATCCCACATAACCTTTTTAATCTGCTTCTTCTGCTCCTCGGATAACTCAATATCACCCACAAAGCAATCATCGTATTCCTCAAAGTTATCTGCGTTGTCTTCATCAAAAAGTACAATCTGCAAAGCAAATTCAGGATTTGCATATCCCATTGTGAAAACCAAATTGACATTAACTGCCACGTTGACAACTTCTGCATATCTTGCTCTGTAGTGTTCCTCACACTTGACAATAACTGCATCCAGTTCGTCACTAATCACATCCACTGGCACAAAGACCTCAATCTGACCGCCCATAATTGCGATTTCATCCACGTTGATAGTTCCAAGATTTCTTAAAATGTTTCTCTTCATAGGTTCATACCTACCTTTCTTTGATTGTTTTTGATTTGTTGTATTACGGCATTTCTGCCGATAGGCTATTGAGGGAATCGAACCCTCAAGAAACCGTTTAGCCTGGTCTATTTTGCACTTGCTTTGAGTAGTTTGTTATCATCAAACCAACGCACCGAACCATCTTTATTTATAGGAATTTCAACCCTTGCCCCTGATTCATACTCAAGAACCTTTGACAACTTGCCGTTGTCTGCCTTTGTAAATCTTTTAACTGTCTGCATCTGCTTAACCTCCTCAAATACTCCGCTTTTCAACATATCAGAGAACCAACATTCAAAATCTGGATATTCGTTTTTGTCTGCTAAATCTCTATAAACTTCGTGCATCTGCTTTTCTGTGAATGTTCTGCCCTTCAAAGGCTCTTCGTAGGTTGTAAATGTTCTTTCTTTCATTGTGAAACCTCCTTGATTTGATTTGTTGCTATCCTCTGCATTTCTCATATACCGACTTGGAACGGTCAAAGGTTGCATTATAGCCTTTGGACTTTGGGGAGTTTTTCGCTCCCCTCTGTCCGTTGGTCTGCTATTTGATTCTTAAAACTCCGAATGTGCTTTCTGTTCTAACACTTGCAAACTGTTCTTCGTTGAGCAACTTCTTTACTGCTTCTTTATTGACATTTTCTCTAGTCTGCATTGAATAGGTTGCTTTGTAATCTGTACCGATGTACTGGCGAATTGGCTTGCCGTTCTTGTCGGTTGTCTCACATTCTTCTGTTGCATTCAGAAATTCGATGATTGCGTTTTCTGCCTCTCTGATTTCTGCTTCTGTCTCTTCCTTTAATGCTTTGAGACTTCTCAACTCTGCTACTTTCTTTTCAAGTTCTGATTTTGTAATCATAATGACTACCTCCTTATTTGATTTGATTGTGTTGTGTAGGTCTGTTTCGTTTGACCTTGAGATAACTATACACCTTTTTTCGTGAATAGTCTACTGGCAATATGCACGAAAGTTCGTGAATATTTTTGTGCATTTTGTACACCCTTTTTCGTGTATATTTTACTTGACTATGCACCTTTATTCGTGTATAATAAACTTAACAACAAACAAATCAAATCAATTTTAATCAAGGAGGTTTTCACTATGAGAACAACAAGAAAAGTATTAGAAGCAAAGGTAAACAATTACAACAGTATTTCAAATGTAAAGTTGAAACTTAATGATGATGTAGTCGGAGCAATCAACCTTTACACAGAGGACAACAACAGAATTGCAACTGCTACAAATAAAGAAATGCTTATTATATTAGATGCTTTAATCAATATAAAAGCATTGGAGAACTGCAACAGATAACAACATCATAAAAGGCGGTAACTGTAACGGCTACCGCCTACAATAGAAAAGAGGTTTTGACTTATGACATATTTTAAAAATGTAAATACATTGGAAGAGTTAAGAAAACAATACAAAGAACTATTGAAGCAGTACCACCCAGACAACCCAAACGGAAGCACAGAAGCAACGCAAGCAATCAATGCAGAATATGACAGACTTTTCAAAGTTTTAAAGGATAAACACGAAAGCAAGCAGACAAGCACAGACGGAGCAAAGGCAGATTTTAACGCCAACAAGTACGATTTTGAAGCAGATGAAAAACTGCGTGAAGTATTGCAGAAAATAATCAATTTTGCAAATATAAATATTGAGATTGTCGGCTGTTGGTTGTGGGTAGATGGTGACACATACCCATATAGAAATGACTTGAAGGCTTTAGGCTTTAAATGGGCAAGCGAAAAAAAGAAATGGTATTTTCATACAGAAGCATTCAGAAAAAGAAGCAAAAGAAAATTGTCAATGGATGATATTCGCAACTTGTACGGCAGTACAGAAGTACAGACAGAGGAAAGAAAGCAACTGAAACAAGCATAAAAAAATAAGGGTGTAGGCTCAAGCGGTCTACATCCTTTTTATTGGTCTATCATTGGACTTTTTGCACGTTCTACGGCTCTATTTTTGCGTTTTGTCGGCTCTTTGGTAGTTGGTTAGGCTATCGGCAACAGGTGTATAAAATAGGCTTGTAAACGTGCTTTTTTGTGGCTTGTGGAGTGTGTAACGTGGGCGGTATGTTTACATTTTGAAAGCCCTTTCTTTTCTCTCCAAACCCCATAGTACATCAATCCACACGATACTTACTGATTTGAAATCCGAAGTACCCTATAGGGGGGGCGTACTTTTACATTCTGACATAATGCAAGTACCTAATATATGGGGTATACCCTAAAAATTTATAAAAAATCAAATGATAACTCCATCTTTACTCTTTTTATCAAAAGTCCAAACATTATATCTATCATTTACCCAGATACTCCCTTTGGAAATCTCTTTAATGGTATTTCCTACAAATGATAATCCTTGTTTGTTGATATTATCAGCCATTATCTTAGCACATTCTAAATTCGTCATATCTGCTGGATTATATATAATCATTGGTACATACTTTTTACTTTCCTTCCCATTATTATATATAATAGCATATATTCCAGCTTCATTATTTTTGTTTAATCCACCAATAATTAAATAAGATGGTAACATATAAATGGACGGAATATCTTTTTCCTTTGCATTCTCATAAAAATCAGATACAATTTTATCTATATCTTCTATGTACAAATTATCAGCATCAAGTTTAGCAATTTTGTCGTTAATAACCTTTTCTATAACGGCACGTCCAGCACTAGCAAAGCATAAATGCTTATTTACTTGAAACACTTTCTGACTTTCCTCTGAATGAATAGTACCATCTGCTTTACATGCTCTTCTGTCACCTGCTATGATTATTTTATCCTCGGTCTGATAACCTAAAATTACACTCATCACAATTCATCCTTTCGCACAAATAGTATTCAAGGATATTATACCACTAAATTATGAAAAATCAGCAAAAAATAAGGCACACCAGATATTTTCTATCCAGTATGCCTTACAATCACTAATCCTTATATTCAACAACCCAATTCAACATAGCTTCATAAGTTTTATTCGGAACTTTACCTTTACATTTCTTTGCAAACTTCCTAATATAATCCTGCTTATAAGCAATAAATCCTTGTTTTGCTTCTTCTTCGGTGTCAAATGTGCCGACTTCTTCCCTTTTGCCTAGAATACTCATAGTAACATCATATTTACCAGTATCATTATTCAAGACAATGTTTGTATCTGCTCCACGTTCCTCAAAAATGGTATTCGTGAAATGTGGAATCAGACTACAAGTTTCAGAACCATATACAGTATTCCCTTGAATCAACACATCCTTGTCCAAGTCCACTTTTCTATCACCCATCTCATTTTCTCTGTGCCACTCTCTGTAGTTAGAGAAATTAAGCCATTCAATCTCTGCGGTACATAGTGCATAATAAGGTTTTAATTTATGTGTTTCTTCGTCATAACATCTCTGTATCATGTTTGCCCACTTGGAATATATGTAATTATCCCTATTGGCTTCAGCATCACTACATCCTAAATAACCGATACCAAATACTGTCCTCTTCCACTTATTAGCGTACCAATCATCAGCCTTATACTTAATGTCGTTGACAACGCTTAAAATATCTGCTTCTGTATCTTCTCCTAAGAATACTTTTTCTTCCATAGCCTTATACTGCTTATCATTCATAGGATAGATATGTTTATAGTAGTTATCAGCTTTATTATTGCCCTTGTGCCAACAATGGGTATTACCAACCATATCAAAGTTTACAATAAAAGCACCGACAACTAATCTCCAAACTTCAATAGTATGTTTCTGCCAAATCCATTTTTCACCATCATATACATTTTTCTGCAAGGTACAAACCTTTTCGCCTACTTCATTCTCTTTGGTGCGTTTGATTACATATTTGCCATTATTATATTCTAATGGTCTACCATAGTTTGAAATCCACGCTTTCTTGTAATTGATAAGTTGTACAAAGCATTCATCAGGACTAATCAATTCAATACCAGTTTGCTCCGTATCAAGTATTCTTTGTGGAATAGGCTCTTTGTAAATCCGTTCAATCTTAACCTCATTTTCTTCTGTTATTGCAAATCCTCTTGCTTCAGAAGAATATGTACTATGACAATTTTTACACCAGTATTTATCACTACCGAATCTATCTAATGGTAATTCTCTACCACACTTACTACATATTTTTGTTTCTTTTATTTCGTTCATCTATATAATCTCCTTTAATTTCAAGCATAATAAAAGAGACAGCGTGAATAACTCATACTGTCTCAATCATCAAATGGTAATCAAAGGGGTAATAGGGGGGGGTTATATAACATATATATCTCTGTTATATTACCTACCCCTTTTACCTCCCCTACCACCATTTTAGCTAATATCTTCAATAATAATGTTTGGATAACCGTCTGATTCAATGTGGTACTGCTCTTTCAATACCTTATTGGCTTTAACCTTTTTCAGTCCATAGGAATCCATAATCTCATTCAAACTACGCTTAATCTGCGTTTCTGTAACCTCATATCTATACTGATTTCCTAAGATATAAACAACTTCCTTTTCAGTACAATATCCTTTACTTTGGATGCAATTCAAAATGACTTCGGCAATCTTCAAAGTACGTTCATCACTTGCTTTAGTGGTTGTACGATTAACAATCTCACCATATTCATTTTTCTTTTTCTTGTACTGTGGATATAAAGAAGCTGCAACATCGAAACCTTCAGAACGATAGAACATATCAAAGGACACACCATCAATTCTATATCCCTTCTCTTTCCACCTGACACCATTATTTTCAATGGTGCTTAACTGCTGGATTACCCAAGAAGGAATTGCATAGAAACTAACGTGCTTTCCTGCTCTTTTATCAGTACCAGAATACTTGATTGCTTTTAATAGTAATTCCTTCGGTACTTGTTCATCGTCAAGAATACGAATCAAATCATGGTAAATAAGCATCTTTATGTATTTACTGATTTTATCAATCTTCTTTTGATTATTAGCCTTCCCCATATATTCAGCTAATCTCTTATTGGTTACAAAGAATACTATCTCCCCATCGTCATTAGAGAACTTTTCACTATACACATTGTTTCTGGCAATAGATAGCATCATAAGGAATGTATCTTTTGCATACTTAATATTCTTGTCTGCCTGCGGACACAATTCTTTAAACTTATTCAGCGTAATATTGCTAATCATCAAGTCTATATTTTCTCTTTGTTCAATGCTCCATTGGGATTCTTTGATAGATAGATTATAAATATCCATAATGAACTGAATAGCCTTGTATTCAGACTTAAAGTTACCTAACATCTCAATTAACTGCTTGATATTAAGAGTTAGATTTTCAGAACAACATCTGTACTTCTGTACACCATTTTGTGTAGTAAAGATGTTGGCAGAAGGATTGTGGTCATCATGTAGAACACAACAGAATGAGCGTGAATTATCAATATCAATCAATTCTGCAATATCTAATTCAGAGTAGATATAATCCCAGAACTCATTTTTATTTTCAAATTCAATCGGCTCATGTGCTAATACTTTACGCAAATATTCTACATTATGCTCTTTAATTGCTTTTACATTTAGGTTTTCGTATGGCTGATATTCTTTATCAGTATCACTTTTATCCTTCGATTTTGCCGTGGCAGCAGCCGTCTTTTTCTTGCTTTTTGGCTTTGCATTAGAAATATACTGCTCATAATCATCATTCCAATACTTTTCAATAATGGATTCTGCGTTAATCCTTGCTTCATAGTCAGGATGTAACACAACTTGTCCTTTGCCACCAAAGAATAATCTATCACGATTGAAGCATACCTCATCAATACCACCGATAACACCCATAAGAGTAGCTTGCAATCTGTCTCTAATATTGCCATCTGTAATAACTGTATCATTGCAGAAAATCACTCTAAACTTATGATGTTCTTCCTTGTGACTGAATGTAGTGTACATGAAACAAGGTGTAATTCCTAAAGACATTACCTTGTTATACGCTTCTTCAATCCTAATTCCATCGTCAAAATCTAATCCAAATAATTGTTGCTGATACCAATTTTCAGCCTTATTGCCACCAACTAATACTGCTGGCTTAAATGATGCTCCATTAACTAAAGCATCTGCCAAATTCTCAATCGTAATATCCGCTTGAGTTAAACTTTTCTGTACCCATCCACATTGCTTTCCTTGTGGTTTCTCTTTGAATTTGTGGTTAAAGTACATACATTTAATGTTATTTTCATTCATTGAACCTCCTTTTTATTAACCAGAGATTCAGAAAAATTGTTTTGCTACCTTCACATTGAAGATTGCACGACAAATAGACCTTGCCAAAATTGACAAAGCCTTATAAACCCACTTACCCTATTGAATTTTCAAAATATCTTTATCATATAATGAGAATTTGTGCTGATATAGGTTAGGTTCAAATAGACCTTACCCTTGCACCATAGAAATAATCAGACTTACTCCTGAACCTTGGTGACGGAAACTTTATTTTACTTCGTGCCGCCTGCGAAATTTCCTACACTTAATCCCTATATGGTTATTGCATATAGTAGGCTGTAGTCTCACCTTTATTTCTTAATATTCTTTCGTTTTTCTGGTACTTCAATAACATTTACATTCTTTGCGTTGAAATCACTTCTATCATCTGCATACGGCTTAAAGAATACATAATAACCTCGGTCTATATATTCACCATATAACTTAGAAGCATGGATAAAATATGTATTGCCATCCTCACCACGAATAAAGCCAAATCCTCTATCGTGGAAATATTTTGTTACTCTACCAAACAAATAATGTTCCTCCATTCTGCTTATAATTAACAACTGCTATAATTTAGTTTGATAGCTTTTGTTGACTTCATCCATTCTATTAAGGCTTCTTCCTCAACCCTATATTCTCTTCCAATTTTTACACTTGGAAATCCTTCTGTCCTCATCAATGCTTTAGCTTGCTTTGGATTGAGTTTTAAAATATTCTGTAAATCTTCTGTTGTTAAAACATTCATTGCTTACTTCCCTCCTAACTGTTTATTTGTATAAATGGCAGCGGCATTATTAAATTTTGAACCAGCTTTGATATTGACCTTATAATGTTCTGGTACAACAATTTCTGTGTTCTCATATACATTTCTTGCCTTGCTTGCTTTCTTATACTGTGTTTCAATGGTTAGATAACCATTCAGATTGATACTATTGCCATTAGAAATCGCATCTTCTACAACATCAAAAAAGGCAGTTAAAATATCATTAACTACCTCTTGCGTATATGTTTGATTTCTACTTTTGGTCAAATCTACAATCCGTTTTACAACTCCTGGTCTAATAATTTTTTCGTTCATTTTTACTTACATTCCTCCATTTCATCAATATAATTCATAATCTCTTCATAACTACCTTGCTTTACGCATCCTTCTGTACCGATAATCAAATATCTACCAAGTAATAACGGATGCTTCTTTGATGTTTGATTCTGTAGTTTATATCCTTCGGCTCTCAGACCACTATTTTTAAGCCTCTTACGGATATTCTGGTCACATATTGACCTATGCTTTAATAATTGCTCTTTGAGTAATTTAGCATTAGTCTTTCTGCCTACTGTATTATCGTAATTTTCTTTAAGCCATTTACACAGTTCCGCAAGGAAATCATCATACTCTTTAAAGTCCTGATAACTTTCTCCTGCCTTAACTTTTTCTCTTGCTTTAGTTTTAGATAATACAAGTGTATGGTCATACATTGTTAATGCTCTACCTTTAGCAGAGAAATCTTTCTCCCACCATGCAGACCAAATTCTCCACACATTTTCTAATCCCACATTCTTCCTATTCCTTGCCATATAATAGGCAACAATCATTTTCTTTTCTTCTACATCTTTAATCTGTAGCATAATACCTCCTTCATTTTGCCAATAAAACTGTTCTTTCAAAGCATTTTTATTTCGTCCTATATAATGGCTCTGAAACGCACCAGAACGCTCATATTTCAATTTTTCTATTGTCCGTGTGATTTTCTTCGCCTGATAAATTTAGGCACTAAAATAAGCCCACATACTCATATTTCTACAAGTATATGGACTTATGTAGGTGTCCAAATATCAATATTCTATTGCTATTTTCTGTACACATTCAAGGCATTGTAATTAGTAAATAATTAGTACAATCAGAATATTAGATGATTTATGTACCGTGTAATGCTTTATTTTACAGTAGTTTTTCCGTTATAATAGCAATCATAATCAATAATCGCAATCATTTATTTATCCTCAAATAATTCCACAGCATGCATTGGCACGCTGACACTTCTTTCTGCCATTTCTTCCGTCAATTGATAAAGCGTCCTGTGAACCCTAAAGCAAGTTGCTTTCTGATTAAAATACGCCATTTTTTCAAAAGGAAAACGAATCACACTAGGGAACTGCAACCCCGCACCTAATTCTAAAAGACAAACCTTACGATTCATCGTCCCCTGAAGCCAGCTCATATATTTACTCCACTGTGGCAAGTAACCTTCTTCCTTGTATCCCGGTGCAAAAATATTGTTAAACGGTATTACTTCTCCAGCCTCATTTTTTACAAATTGAATACCTGCAAAAGAAATCTCACCCTTTATATATGCCTCCAAAGATTCCACAAATCGAGTATATTCCATACTTTTGAATAAACCTTCATCGAGCATATACTCATCCGTACCGCAAGGCATTACATAACGGTCTTCTCTTACAAAAGGCACAAAACCACGGTTTGTTGTTGTCGCAACCACAAAATAATTTTTGTCTTTCAATAAATCAAATAAATTTTTATAAGCCTGTTTCAGCTTATCATCGGTCCATTTATAATAGAAATAAGGCAATAACCATTGATATTCCGGATGTGCTTTTAAATCACTCATAACCGTCTGATAGACTTGACTACTCTGGGTATCCGGTGACACATTCCACTCTTCACCCAGCCCTACCACAACAAGGTTTGCTTCTTCTATGCTTTTTTTTATTTCTTCTATATATTGTATCTTCATGTCTATCTCCAAAAGAAAATTATAAAAGCATTCTACCAAAAAACTTGTCTTTATTCAATAGTCTACCAAAGCAATTTCCTATAAAACAAAAAAAGAAGGAACAAAGCCTTCTCTTTAAAGCAAGTGATATAAAAACTTATACCTTCAAAACCGAACACTGAAATCTTCATCCGTTACCTGTTTGATAACATTCTCTCTCTTCCAACTTAGGTTAAGCCCTCGACCGATTAGTGACTGTCAGCTGAACACATTACTGTGCTTACACCTCAGCCCTATCTACCTCATAGTCTTTAAGGGGTCTTACTTATTGGGATATCTCATCTTGAGGGGGGCTTCACGCTTAGATGCCTTCAGCGTTTATCCCTTCCGGACTTGGCTACTCTGCCATAGACTTGATGTCTAACAGATGCACCAGCGGTCCGTCCATCCCGGTCCTCTCGTACTAAGGACAGCTCCTCTCAAATATCCTACGCCTACGCCGGATAGGGACCGAACTGTCTCACGACGTTCTGAACCCAGCTCGCGTACCGCTTTAATGGGCGAACAGCCCAACCCTTGGGACCTACTTCAGCCCCAGGATGCGATGAGCCGACATCGAGGTGCCAAACCACTCCGTCGATGTGAACTCTTGGGAGTGATAAGCCTGTTATCCCCAGGGTAGCTTTTATCCGTTGAGCGATGGCAATCCCACTTTC